>NZ_SMKM01000100.1 GCF_004348665.1 Actinomadura sp. GC306
GGCCCTGCGCGGGGGCGGAGCGCGGGACGCCGTCCGGGGAGCGGGTGACCGTCTCCGCCGGCCGGGCCGGCTCGGACCGGCGGCCGACCGCTTCGCCGTCCAGGGGGCCCGCCTCGTCCGCGGCGCCAGCGGGGAGCAGGCCGGACGTCTCCAGGTAGTGGCGGCCCCGCGGGGTCAGGTCCCACGCGTTGTGCCGCCATTCCTTGCGGCGCCACACGACGCCCGCGGACAGCAGCTTGCGCCCCACGCGGCTGATCTCGGTCTCGTCGGTGCCGAGCTCGGTCGCGAGCTGCCGGTTCGACATGCCCGGCCGGCGGGCCACCGCGACCAGGAAGCGCGCCGCGTGCCCCTCGGGCTGCAACGCGAGCTGCAGCCCGGACGGGAGCCGCTTCAGCGCCCAGTGCACGACGTCGATCAGCCCGAGGATGCGGCCGCGCTGCTCGCGCTGCGGGGCGTCCAGGGCGTCGACGTCCAGATAGTGGCGGTGCAGCCACTGGAGGCCGTCCTGGCATTCGACGAGCGCGGGCTCGTCCGCGCTCAGCGACGCGTCGGTGATCAGCATGCCCAGGGCGCTGAAGTGGCCGTCGCTGATGATCTTGGCGTGCTCCATCGCGTCGATGAGCCGCCGGACCTCGGTCCGGCGATCGTGCGCGGAGTCGGTGGACGCGCTCATGGTCACTCCCCTGGGTCGACGGCACCGCCGGACTCCCCCAGAGTGCGCCCTTGCCAAGTGAATGTCAAGTGACACAATGCGGGGTTCTGTAGCCGACGACACGAAATGCGGTGCGCGGGAGAGTTAGCATCGACTCACCACCCGTGACCGTGCCTGTCAACTCCCCCGGGGGCGCTTATGACGGATCAGTTGGCTGCAGCCGCCTACCCGGCCGAACCAGCTGATCTCTTCGTCCATCTGTACGACTCGCTCGCGGACGACGTCTTCCAGGGCTGGACGGCCACGCGCTGGTACGGCGAGGAAGAGGTGCGGCGCGCGGCGGACGGGATCGCCGAGACCGTCCTGGAGCACGGCGTCCTCGACCCCACGGAGACGGCGCGCGTCATCGCCGCCCGCGGCGACCTCGGCGCGTTCACGATCCTGCTCGGCCTCGACATCGCACTGGCCCACGCGAGCCCCTACGCGCCGTACCACGACGCGCCCGCGCTCGCCGGGGTCCTCGTCAACTACCTGACCGACGGCAGGATGAACGGGCCCGGGACGACCGGTGCGCTGCTCCCCCGCTGCGCGTTCCCCGGCCGGCCGCGCGGCGCGCGCGCCAAGTCGGAGTTCTTCGGCGTCCACCGCGTCCCCCAGGAGCAGTGGGAGCGCATCGACCACGCGGTGCTGCCCGCGGTGAACGACCCGCACTTCAGCCGGGACGCGCCCGTCACCGTCGGCTGCGCGCCCGTGCTGGAGACGTTCGACGACGTGGACATCCGGTTCGAGGAGCGGGACGGGGAGACCGTGTACCGGCTCAGCCCGATGGACTCGTCCGGCATCCGCGACCGCGTCAAGGCGATCGTCCGCAGGCTGGACGAGTCCGGCGCGCAGCTCGCGGTGATGCCGGAGGCGTCGCTGTCGGACGCTCTGCTGGAGCACTGGAAGGAGGTCGCGTTCGACACGGCCGGACGCGACCGCGACCGCCGCCCGCTGCGCTTCCTGCTGCTCGGCAGCGGCCCGCTCGGGCACGACGACCCGCCGCCGAACCGCGCCGTCCTCCTCGACCGCTGGACGGGCCAGGAGATCCTCGTCCAGGACAAGCTGTCCGGTTTCACGCTGACCGCCGGGCAGATGAAGCTGTGGCGGCTGCCGGACGCCCCCGCCACCGGGACGGCCGTGGAATACGTCCGCCGCGGTTCGCGCGTCCGGGTGCTCGACTCCTCGCTCGGCCGGCTCGCCGTGCTGATCTGCGAGGACCTCGGCCGGTCGACCGGCTGGGAGCGCGAGCTGGAGGCGTGCGGGGTGTCGCACCTGCTCGTCCCGATCTTCTCCAAGCCGATCCTGGAGCACCGCTGGGAGGACCAGGGCGCCGAGCGGCAGGTGACGACGCTCGGGAGCTGGGTCACGGTGTCCAACAGCCTCGCGGTGAGCGCCGCCATCCCCGACGACGAGGCGCTCGGCCCCCGCTACACCTGCCTCGTCTCGGGGCCGCAGCGGCTGGACCGCGACGCGTACGTGACCGAGCGGCAGTTCGGCGTCGCGCGCACGGGCGGCGAGCTCGGTCGGCTGCCCACCTCGGAGCTGCCCCGCATGTACCCGGGTGCGGCCTACGACGTCTGGCACCCGCACTGGCCGGGCCCCGGCCCGGTCACTCGACCGTGAAGACGGCCGGGGCGGCCACCGGCCCGGCCGGGGTCAGCACGACCGGCGGCGCCGTGGTCGCGCCCGGCGGGACGGCGGTCCGGATGAGCGTGTCCGCCGCGTGGGTGATGCGCGACTGCGCGGCCCCGAACCGCACCGCGGTCGCCGAGCCGAGGCCGGTCCCGCGCAGCGCGACCACGGTGCCGACCGGGCCGCCGTCCGGTTCGACCGCGGTGATCCGGGGCGCGCCGACCTGGTCGCGCCCGGCCGGCGCCTGGGCGAGGAGCGTCCCGAAGACGCTGCGGAGCTTCTCGGACGTCTCCTGGGAGAACAGGCCGACGAGCGCGGCGATGGCCGTGATGCCGTACGGGTTGATGTCGGACGCGCCGCCCGTCGGCGAGGTCAGGCCGCCGCGCAGCACGAGGTAGACGACGAGCCCGAGCAGCGCCCCGACGAACGGGAGCAGCAGGTACATCATCAGCCAGCTGCGCCGCAGCGCCCGGTTGCCGACGTACCAGTAGAACGACCGCAGCACGTGCACGACCGCGCCGAGCGCGCCCGCGGCCATGACGATCACGAACATGCTGGTCTCGCGGGACAGCGTGGGCGACCAGCCGGGCAGCTCGACGGTGGTGGTGCCGGCGGGGGGCTCGGTGCGGCCGTCCGGCCCGACGACCGGTGCGGGCGGCCACGCCTGCACGAGGACGACCACGAGCAGGGCGGTGCCGGCGAGGAGCAGGATCGCGGCGAGGACGATGTCGCGGGTGCTGGCGTATCCGGATCCGACCGGCGACTCTGCCACGGCTCTCCCTCGGTCGCGGTTTCCCGCGGGATTATCGCAGGGGCCGGGGACGGTGTTTCCGGGGAACGCCGGACCGGGCCGCGCCCCGGCCGCCGCGATTCCGACAAGCCATTGCAAATTGGTGGAGTCTTCATTAACGGTTCGGGGTCGGACGAAGAGCCCGTTCTACGCTCCGGCCATGCGCCGAACAGCAGCAGCACTCGCGACTGTCCTCGCCGCCGGGCTCGCCGGCGGCGTCCAGTCGGCCGCCGCGGCGGAGCCGCCCACCTGCGGCACCCCCGCCGACCACCGGATCGCCGAGGTCCAGGGCGATGGAGACGCCAGCCCGGTGGCCGGGCAGACCGTCCGGGTCGAGGGCGTCGTCACCGGGGACTTCCAGCGGCCCGACCAGCTCGGCGGGTTCTTCATCCAGGACCCGGCCCCCGACCGCGACCCGCGGACCTCCGAAGGGATCTTCGTCTACTCGACGCAGGAGGTCGCGGAGGGCGACCGGGTCCTCGTGACCGGCCGGGCCGTCGAGTACAACGGGCTCACCGAGCTGTCGCCCGTCTCCGCCGTGGACGTGTGCGGGAAGGGCCGCGTGGCCCCGACCCCGGTCCGGCTCCCGCTCAAGGACGACACCGCCCTTGAGCAGTACGAGGGCATGCTGCTGCGGTTCAAGCAGAAGCTCACCGCCACCGAGACCTACACCCTCGGACGGTACGGCGAGGTCACCGTGTCGGCCGGGGGCCGCCTCTTCCAGCCCACCGACGGGCACGGCACCACCCAGGCGGGCAACGACGCGCGCAGGCTCCTCGTGGACGACGCGTCCAACGTCCAGAACCCGGACACGATCCCCTACACCGACCCGCGCGTCCTGCGGATCGGTGACTCCACGCACGGGCTGACCGGCGTCCTGAGCTACGGCTTCGGCGAGTACCGCCTGCAGCCGACCCGGCAGGCCCGCTTCGCCAACGCGAACCGGCGGCCCGCGAAGCCGCGGCACGTCGGCGGCAACGTGCGCGTCGCGAGCTTCAACACCCTCAACTGGTTCACGACGCTCGGCGAGCGCGGCGCGGACACGGCCGCGGAGCAGGAGCGCCAGCTCGCCAAGCTGACCGCCGCGCTCCGCGGGCTGGACGCCGACGTGGTCGGGCTCATGGAGGTCGAGAACAACGGCGACACCGCCGTCGGGGCGCTGGTCGACCGGCTCAACCAGGCCGCCGGCGCCGGGACCTACGCGTGGGTGCGGCACCCGTACCCGGGGACGGACGCCATCCATGTCGCGCTCGTCTACAAGCCGGCGAAGGTCACGCCGGCCGGTGCCGCGCGGTCGTCGCAGGACCCGGTCTTCGACCGGCCGCCGCTGGTGCAGGCGTTCCGCCCCGCGTCGGGCCGGACGCCGTTCACGGTCATCGTCAACCACTTCAAGTCGAAGGGCTGCGACGGCGCCACCGGGCCGGACGCCGACCAGGGCGACGGCCAGGGCTGCTACAACGCCCGCCGCGTCGCGCAGGCCACGGCGATCGGCGCGATCGCGGCGGAGTCGGCGAACCCGCTCGTCATCGGCGACCTCAACGCCTACGCCGCCGAGGACCCGATCGAGGTGCTGGCCGGGGCCGGCCTCGCCAGCCAGACCAAGCGGTTCGTTCGGCCGGGAGACCGGTACAGCTACGTGTTCGACGGGCAGTCGGGCGAGCTGGACCACGCCCTGGCCGGGAGGTCGCTGGCACGGCACGTGACGGGCGCGACGATCTGGCACATCAACGCCGACGAGGCGCTGTTCCTGGACTACAACACCGAGTTCAACCCGCCGGGGTTCTACCGGCCGGACGCGTTCCGCTCGTCCGACCACGACCCGGTCCTGGTGGGCCTCCGCCTCCGCTGAACCGTATTGGGCCGGCCGTCCAAAAAGGGGCGGCCGGCCTCTGGAACGCCGCACGGACCGCGCGTATGATCCGGGTCACATTCCTAGTGATCGGTGCGTCAGATGACCGAAGCCGTGTCCGCCGTCCCCGGCTCCGCCGCCTCCGTTCCGCCCGCCGCCCCCCGTCTCGCGTTCGGCATCGGCCCGGACGGGACCTACACCGCGCTCGGGCAGGCCGCCGCGTTCGTCCTCGGCGTCCTGACGATGTTCGCGTTCCTGCCGCTCATGATCGTGGCCGCCCTCCTGTACACCAAGGCCGAGACCGTGTTCCCCGAGGATCCCGCGCGGGCCCGCAGGCTGGTGGACTGGTCCTGGCTCTGCATCACCGTCCCCGTGGCGTTCGCCGCCCTGATCGGTGTCGCCGTCCTCTTGGAGAGGCTGGTGGGCTGACGGGGAAGAGGACCCGCCCCCGGCCGGTTGGACACGGTATGAGCGTGTCCTTCTCCGTCCTCGACCTCGCGCCCGTCGTCAGCGGCGGCACGTCCGCCGACGCGCTGCGCAACACCCTCGACCTCGCCCGGCGCGCCGAGCGGCTCGGCTACCACCGGTACTGGCTGGCCGAGCACCACGCGATGCCCGGCATCGCCAGCTCCGCGACCGCCGTGCTGATCGGGCAGGTCGCGGCGGCGACGTCCGCCATGCGCGTCGGCTCCGGCGGGGTCATGCTGCCGAACCACGCGCCGATGGTGGTCGCCGAGCAGTTCGGGACGCTGGAGGCGCTCTACCCGGGACGCATCGACCTCGGCCTCGGCCGCGCCCCCGGCACCGACCAGGCCACCGCGCGGGCGCTGCGGCGCTCCCCGGACGCCCTGTCGGTCGACGACTTCCCCGAGCAGGTCATCGAGCTGCGCGGCTACTTCGGCGCGGACAGCAAGGTCACGCCCGCCGCCGGGAACGAGCCGCCGATCTGGCTGCTCGGGTCCAGCGGGTACAGCGCCCGGCTCGCCGGGCTGCTCGGGATGCCGTTCGCGTTCGCGCACCACTTCAGCGCCGCGAACACCGAGCCGGCGCTGCGGCTGTACCGCGAGTCGTTCCGCCCCGGCGCGCTGGACGAGCCGTACTCGATGATCGGCGTCTCGGTCACGGCCGCCGAGTCCGACGAGCGGGCGCGGGAGCTCGCGATGCCGCAAGCGCTGTCGTTCCTGCGGCTGCGGCAGGGGCACCCCGGCCCGCTGCCCACCCCCGAGGAGGCGGCGGCGTACCCGTACACGCCGCTGGACCGCCAGATGATCGACGCGCGGCTGGCGGAGCAGGTGGTGGGCGCACCGGAGACCGTCCAGAAGCACATGGACGCGCTGATCGAGCGCACGGGCGTGGACGAGGTCATGGTGATGACGCAGGTCTTCGACCACGGCGACCGGCTGCGCTCCTACGAGATCCTCGCCGGCCTGTACCCCGCGTCGTTCGTCCCGCGCTGAGCCGCACCGGGCGGCCGTGCCACGCGATGCGGGACTGGTCCGTCCGGGCGCGATCCCCCTAGCGTGGGGTGCCATGGCCGGTGAAACGATCACTCCCCGGGAGCCGGTGACCGTCGACGTCGGGAACGTGCACGCCCGGCAGATGGTCGTGGGGGGCACGGTCGCCGGCGCGTTCGGCCTGATCGCGCTCGCCGCCGCCGTCACCGGGAACGTGGACGGCGGTACCGGTGTCCGGATCACGGCGTTCGCGCTCGGCCTCCTCTTCACCCTGATCGGGGTCCTGCCGCTGCTCATGTGGCGCGTCGCGTTCCGGCCGCGCCGCCTCGTCCTCGACGTTGAAGGGCTGCGCTGGGAGGACCCGCGGGGAATTCCGTGGGCGGTGGGCTGGGCGGAGCTGTCCCGGGTCACGTTCTCGTTCCCGAAACCGGACACCGGGCGGCCGGGCATCCCCCCACCGGTGGAGCTCGTGCTGCGCCCGGCGGAGGCGTCCTTCCGCGACGCCCATCCGGAGATGGCGCACCTGGCCGTGGAGACGAGCCGTGAACCGGGTGTCGTCTACCGGCTGCCGCTGGGGCACGCCCAATCCGCCGTCGGCCCCATCGACGAGGCGCTGACCGCGTTCGCGTCCGGCCTCTACCGCCGCAGGGGCGTCCGGTCGGTGAGGCGTCGCGTGCGTCCCCGGGCCGTCGAGGTCAGTGTGGGGATCCTCGCCACGTACTGGATGGCCGCCGTCACCGGGTCCGTCGTGCAGGGGATGGCGGACGACCTCAAGTCCGCCGCGATCATGATCTTCTGGACGCTGGCCGTCGGGATCTGGCTCATGCGCGTCCTGGCGGGCGGCCCCCTGGCCGTCGGGCGCATGGCTCACTTCGGCACCGCCATCGGCGTGGTGCTCCTCGCCGGGATGGCCATGCTCGCCTTCGTCCTCATCCCCGCCAAGCAGGACTTCCAGATCAGGGAACTCTGGGTCTTCCTGCCTGGACTGGGCGCGGGCGGCGGTCTGCTCCTCGCCGGCCGCCTCCTCGCGCGGCGCGACGTCCGGGAGTGGGCCGAAAGCCGAGGCCAGGGCCGGTGACACCCGTGGCCGAACCCGTGGTCGGGCCAGTGGCCGCGCCTACGATGGACCGTACGGGACGGCGAAACGCGTCCCGCGAAGTAGACACCCTGCACAGAGGATGGCGATGCCGCCCACCCTGGCCTCGGTCGCCGCGCTGCCGCAGCTCGGCCTGCGGTCGCTGACCGGCCCGATCCCCGGCACGGCCGTCGTGTGGGTCGCGGTCAGCGAGCTTGAGGATCCGACGCCGTTCCTGGAGGGCGGGGAGCTCCTCCTGACGACGGGCATGCGGCTGACCCCGGCGGGCGCCGCCGGGTACGTGTCGCGGCTCGTCGGGCGCGGCGTCGCCGGGCTCGGGTTCGCGGTCGGCGTCATCCACGACACCGTCCCGGGCGAGCTGCTCGCCGCGGCCCGCGACCAGGGGCTCGTCCTGCTGGAGGTGCCGCGCCCGACGCCGTTCATCGCCGTCGGCAAGGCGGTGTCGCGGATGCTCGCCGCCGAGTGGTACGAGGACGTCACCCGCGCGTTCCACGCGCAGCGGAAACTCACCCGCGCCGCGCTCACCGGGCGGGACGCGCTGGTGGCCCGGCTCGCCCGGCTGCTCGGCGGCTGGGCACTGCTGCTCGACCCGTCCGGCGGCGTCCTGCACGCCGAACCGGCCTCCGCCGCCCGCCGCGCCGGCGCGCTGACGCCCGAGCTGACCCGCCTCCGGAAGGCGCCGGGGGCGCCGGGGGCCGACGCGCCGTCCGCCAGCGTGGCGCTCTCGCTGCCGGGCGAGCACATCGCGGTGCAGCGGATCGGGCTGGGCGGGCGGCCCCGCGGGTTCCTCGCCGTCGGGACGGACGCGCCGCTCCCCCACGCCGCGCACACGATCGTGGGGGCGGCCGTCGCGCTGCTGACCCTCCAGTCGGAGACGCCGCGCACCGGCCGGGACCTGCGCGCCTCGCTCGCGGCGCTGCTGCTCGGCCGCCCGGCCGACGCCCCGGCGGTGCCGCGCGGGCCGGTCCGGGTGCTGGCCTGCGCCAGCGGCCCGGCCGTACTGGACGCGCTGGAGTCCGACCCGGCGGCCGGACGCAGCCTCGCGGTCCCGCTGGACGGCCATGTCGCCGTGGTCGTCCCGGACGAGGCGAGCGGCGCGGTCGAGGCGCTGCTCGCGGGCACCGGCCCCATCGGCGTCAGCGACCCGGCCGAGGAGGACCTGCCCGCCGCGCTCCGCCAGGCCGGCGACGCGCTGGCCGCGGCCACCCGCTCGGGACGGGACGTCGTGCGCCACTCCGACCTCCCCGGGCAGGGCGTCCTCGGCCTGCTCGATCCGCGACTGGCGCACGCCTTCGCCGACGCGCTCCTCGCCCCGCTCCGCGCGGAGGACCTGGTCGGCACCGTCCGGGCGTACATCGCGGCCAACGGGCAGGGCGAGGCGGCGGCGCGGGCGCTCGGCGTCCACCGGCACACGCTGCGGTCGCGGATGCGCCGGGTGGCCGACGTCCTGGGCCGCGACCCCGACGACCCCGCGGTCCGCGCGGAACTGTGGATCGCACTCGCCGTCACGTCCAATGACGCGGCCTCGATTCGACACTGTGGAGACTCGCAATCGGCCGCGCCGTAGGTAGCGTGAACGCATGAACGCGACCCCATTCTGGCTGGCCGGCCGGCCCGAGACCGGTGACGGCGAGCTGACCGTTACGCATCCCTACGACGGCCGGGTGGTCGGGACGGCGGCCGTGCCGACGCCCGCCCAGGTCGAGGAGGCGGTCGCCGCCGCGGACGCCCTCCGCAAGGAGGCCGCGGCGCTGCCGCTGCACGTGCGGGCCGACGCGCTCGCGCACGTGTCGGCGCGGCTGTCCGAACGCGCCGAGGAGATCGCCCGCCTGATCACCGGCGAGAACGGCAAGCCGCTGCTGTGGGCGCGCGGCGAGGTCACCCGCGCGATCTCCACGTTCCGGTTCGCCGCCGAGGAGGCCCGCCGCTTCGGCGCCACCACGCAGCGGCTCGACACCGACCCCGCCGCCGAGGGCCGGATGGCGTACATCACCCGCGTGCCGAAGGGCCCGGTGCTCGGGATCTCGCCGTTCAACTTCCCGCTGAACCTCGCCGCCCACAAGATCGCCCCGGCGATCGCGGCGGGCACCCCGATCGTGCTCAAGCCCGCGCCCGCGACCCCGCTGTCGGCGCTGCTGCTCGGCGAGCTGCTCGCCGAGACCGACCTGCCCGCCGGGATGTTCTCGGTCCTGCCGGTACCGAACGACCGGGCGCCCGCCCTCGTGCAGGACCCGCGCCTCCCGATCGTGTCGTTCACCGGATCGGTCCCCGTCGGCTGGGCGATCAAGGACCAGGCACCGCGCAAGCACGTCACGCTGGAGCTCGGCGGCAACGGCGCGGCCGTCGTGCTGCCCGACACCGACCTCGACTGGGCCGCCGGGCGCATCGGGCTGTTCGGCAACTACCAGGCCGGGCAGAGCTGCATCGCCGTCCAGCGCGTGTACGTCGACCGGTCCGTGTACGACGCGTTCCTGCCGAAGCTCGTCGACACCGTCGCGTCGCTGGTCACCGGCGACCCGTGGGACGACAAGACCCAGGTGGGCCCGCTGGTCAGCGAGGAGGCCGCCGAGCGCGTCGAGTCCTGGGTGGACGAGGCCGTCGCGGCGGGCGCGAAGATCCTGACCGGCGGCACCCGCGAGGGCGCCGCCTACGCCCCGACCGTGCTCGCCGACGTCCCGGCCGACGCCAAGGTCTCCCGCGAGGAGGTCTTCGGCCCGGTCATGATCGTCCAGCCGGTGGACGGCGTCGACGAGGCGTTCGAGCTCGTCAACGACTCCAAGTTCGGCCTCCAGGCGGGCATCTTCACCCGCAGCCTGGACATCGCGTTCCGCGCGCACCGCGAGCTGGAGGTCGGCGGCGTGGTGATCGGCGACGTCCCGTCCTACCGCGCCGACCAGATGCCGTACGGCGGCGTGAAGGACTCCGGCGTCGGCCGCGAGGGCCTCCGGTCGGCCATCGCCGACTACACCGAGGAGAAGGTGATGGTCCTCACGGGCCTGCCGCTCTAGCCGCGCTCCCGGGGCCCCGCGTACAGACCGGTGCGCAGGGCCCCGGCCGCCTCCGACAGGGCCTCCTGGAACCGGCCGCCGAGCGGCCACATGTTCGCGAACCCGTGGATGAGGTCCTCCTGCCGCCGCAGCGCGACCGGCACCCCGGCCTCGGCGAGCCGCGCGGCGAACTCCTCCCCCTCGTCGCGCAGCGGGTCGAAGCCCGCGGTGACGAGGTAGGTCGGCGGGAACCCGGCGAGGTCCTCGGCCAGCAGCGGCGACGCCATCGGCTCGGCCCTGCGCTCCGGCGGGCAGTAGTGGTCGCTGAACCACGTCATGTCGGCGTCGGTGAGGTAGAACCCCTCCCCGAACAGCTCCCGCGACCGGCGCCGGGACGACAGGTCGACCGCCGGGTAGAACAGCAGCGCGAAGTCGGGCCTGCGGTCCGCGAACAGGGACACGACAGTGGCGAGGTTGCCGCCCGCGCTGTCGCCGCCGACCGCGATGGCCTTCGGGTCCGCCCCGAGCTCCGCGGCATTCTCGACCGCGTACTCGTACGCCGTGCGGGCGTCCTCCGGCGCCGCCGGGTACGGGTGCTCGGGGGCGAGCCGGTACCCCACCGACAGGACCCGCACCTCCGCGTGGACCGCGAGGTACCGGCACACGGCGTCGTGGGTGTCGATGTCGCCGATGACCCATCCGCCGCCGTGGTAGAAGACCAGGAGGGGCGACCCCTCCGGCAGCGCCTTCGGCGTGTAGAGCCGGCCCGTGACGGTGTCCGCGATGGCCACCTCCCGCGTCCGCACCGGACGGCCGGGCTCCCCCCGGAGCATCTCCTTGGCCCGCCCGAGCCCGGCCCGCGCGTCCTCCGGCGACCCGCCGCCCAGCGACCGCTGGTCGAGCTTCGACATCAGCAGGAGGAGCTGCGCGTCCAGGGCCAGCTCCTGCCCGTCCCGCCGGACGGGCGCCCCGGCGATCAGCCGCCGGACGGGACGCGGCAGCGCGAACACGGCGCGGAGCACGGCACCGGCCGCCGCGGGGGAAACCAACTCGGTCAACTGCGGCATGCAAGCCTCCAAGCCCAGGGGTCCCGCCAACCGTACTCTCCGGTAGCCCCGGCGGCACACCCCCGCCGGCCACCGATGACCGCCGGGTCAGGTACCACGGGCCGGGCTACGCGGCGGGTTTGCGGAGCAGCAGGGAAGCCGCCGGGAACCGGTCGTGCTCGCCCGGTTCGCGGACCAGGCGGGCCACCTCGGGCAGCCCGGCGTCGCGCAGCAGGGCGGCGAGCCGGCCGGGCGGCCAGCGGTAGGCGCGGACGACCTTGTGGTCGAAGGGCACGGGCACGTCGCCGTCGCAGGTCTGGAAGGCGATCAGGACGTGGCCGCCGGGCGCCAGGACGCGGTGGAACTCGGCGAACGCCACCGGGACCTCAGCGGGATCCAGGTGGATGATCGAGTAGTTGGCCAGGATTCCGGCCAGCCCGGCGTCCGGGAGGTCGAGGGCCGTCATCGTGCCCTCGGCGAAGCGGAGGCCGGGGTGGTCCGCGCGGGCCAGCGCGACCATCTCCGGCGACAGGTCGACACCGAACGCGGGGAGCCCGAGCGACGCCAGGTGGGCGGTGACGTGGCCCGGTCCGCAGCCGAGGTCGGCGACCGGGGCGCCGCCGCCGCGCACCAGCTCCGCGAAAGCGGCGAGCAGCGCGCGGTCCAGAGGCAGGTCGTCGAGGACGTCGCGGAACATGTCGGCGTAGAGGGCGGCGACGGCGTCGTAGCCGGCCCTGATGGCGGGTTCGGTCATGCGGGGAGACGGTAGCGGGCCTGGCGGGCGGCCGGGCCGCCGGGGAGCAGGCCGGACAGGCCCCGCTCGACGGCGGCGGCGGCCCGGCGGCAGAACGCCTCGGGCTCGTCCGCCGCGTCGGGGTGCTCGGGGACGAGTTCGTCCGCGACGCCGCCGCGCAGGAGGTCCGCCGAGCGGACGCCCTGGGCCGCCGCGATCTCGTCCGCCCGCGCGACGGTCCGGTAGACGATCAGCGAGGCGCCCTCGGGCGGCAGCGGGGACAGCCACGCGTGCCGCGCCACGAGCACCCGGTCGGCGGGCAGCAGCGCCAGCGCGGCGCCGCCCGTGCCCTCGCCCAGCAGCAGGCACAGCGTCGGCGAGGGGTGGGTCATCAGGTCGGCGAGGCAGCGGGCGATCTCGCCTGCGAGGCCGCCCTCCTCCGCCTCGGGCGACAGGTCGGCGCCGGGCGTATCGACCACGGTGAGCAGCGGCAGCGACAGCTCCGCGGCCAGCCGCATCCCGCGCCGCGCGACGCGCAGCCCGGCGGGGCCGAGGGGGTGGCCGCCGCGCTGGCTGCTCCGGTCCTGCCCGACGAGGACGCAGGGCGCCCCGCCGAAGCGCGCCAGGGTGAGCAGCATCCCGCGCTCGGCCTCTCCCTGGCCGGTGCCCGACAGGGGCGTCACGTCCGTGGCGCCGTACCGGAGGAGTTCGCGGACGCCCGGACGGCCGGGGTTCCGCGACCGCTCGATCGACTCCCACGCCGTCGTCTCGGGGAGGGGCTCCGCGGGAGGCCGAGGAAGGGCGGCGGAGGGCACGTCCCCGCACAGGACGTTCAGCGCGCGGGACGCCACCTCCGTGAGGTCGTCGATGCCGACGACGGCGTCCAGCAGCCCCTTGGCCGCGAGGTTCTCCGCGACCTGCACACCCGTGGGGAACGGCTCCCCGTACAGGCCCTCGTACACGCGCGGCCCGAGGAAGCCGATCAGCGCGCCCGGCTCGGCCGCCGTCACGTGCCCCAGCGACCCCCAGGACGCGAACACCCCGCCGGTCGTGGGGTGCCGCAGGTAGACGAGGTAGGGCAGGCCCGCGGCGCGGTGCGCCCGGACGGCCGCGGTGATCCGGGCCATCTGGACGAACGCGGCGGTGCCCTCCTGCATGCGGGTCCCGCCGGACGACGGCGCGGCGACCAGCGGCAGGCCCGCGGCGGTGGCGCGCTCGACGGCGGCGACGATCCGGTCGGCGGTGGCGAGGCCGATCGAGCCGGCGAGGAAGCGGAACTCCGACACGACGAACGCGACCCGGTGGCCCCGCAGCAGGCCCTCGCCGGTGATGACGGCCTCGTCGCATCCGCTGCGCTCGCGGGCGGCGGCGAGTTCCGCGCCGTAGGGCGTCGTGGGGTCCGGCCCCGGAGGCGGCGTGTCCCACGACGTCCAGGTTCCATCGTCCAGCACGCGGCGCAGCAGCTCGCGCGCGCCCACCCGTTCCGTCACGCGACAATCATGACCGCACGGGCGGGCAACGCGCCGCGCGGGGGACACTGGAGGGGCCGCCGGAGAAGGGAAGCACGCCGTGTCCGATGAGATCCACTCCGCCCGCGAACTGGCCCGCCGGATCCGGGCGCGGGAACTGTCGGCGCGGGAGGTCGTGCAGGCGCACCTCGACCGGATCGAGAGGACGAACCCCGAGGTCAACGCCATCGTCACGCTGGTCGCGGAGGACGCGCTGCGGCAGGCGCGGGCGGCGGACGAGCGGCTCGCCGCCGGGGAGCGGCCCGGTCCGCTGCACGGCCTGCCCGTCGCGCACAAGGACACCCACGCCACGCGGGGCATCCGGACGACGTCCGGGTCGCCGATCTTCGCCGAGCACGTCCCCGACGCCGACGAGCTGGTGATCGAGCGGATGCGGGCGGCCGGGGTGATCACGCTCGGCAAGACGAACGTGCCGGAGTTCGCCGCCGGATCGCACACCTTCAACCCGCTGTTCGGGCTGACCCGCAACCCCTACGACCCGTCCCGCTCGGCGGGCGGCAGCAGCGGCGGGGCCGCGGCGGCGCTGGCCTGCGGCATGCATCCGCTCGCGGACGGCAGCGACATGGGCGGCTCGCTGCGCAACCCCGCGTCGTTCTGCAACGTGGTCGGGTTCCGCCCGTCGCCGGGCCGGGTGCCGTCGTGGCCGGTGCCGGCGGGCTGGGCGACGCTCGGCGTGCAGGGCCCGATGGCGCGCGAGGTGGCGGACGTGGCGCTGCTGCTGTCGGTGCTCGCCGGACCCGACCCGCGCAGCCCGATCGCGCTGGAGACGCCCGGCTCGGCGTTCGCGGCGCCGCTCGGTCGCGACCTCGCCGGGCTGCGCGTCGCCTGGTCCCCCGACCTCGGCGGGACCGTGCCCGTCGACCCGGCCGTCACCGGCGTCGTCGCCCAGGCCGCGAAGGTGTTCGAGGACCTCGGCTGCGCCGTCGAGGAGGCGTGCCCCGACCTGTCGGGCGCCGACGAGGTCTTCCGGACGCTGCGCGCCTGGCACTGGGACATCACGCTGCGCCCGCTCCTGGACGAGCGGCGCACGGACTTCAAGCCGTCCCTCGCGGCGAACATCGACGCGGGCCGCGACCTCACCGGCGCCGACATCGGCCGGGCCGAGGTGCTGCACACGGCCCTGTTCCACCGGGTCCGGGAGTTCTTCGAGCGGTACGACGCGCTGCTCCTGCCGGTCAGCCAGGTGCCGCCGTTCGACGCGGCGCTGGAGTACCCGGAGGAGATCGCCGGGGAGCCGATGCACGACTACCTGGAATGGATGCGGTCGTGCTTCCTCATCTCGGCGACCGGCTGCCCCGCGCTGTCGGTGCCCGCCGGGTTCACCGGGGACGGGCTCCCGGTCGGGCTGCAGATCGTCGGGCCGCACCACGCGGACTTCGCCGTCCTGCAGATCGGGCACGCGTTCGAGCAGGCCACCGAGTGCGGGAGCCGCCGCCCGCCGGTCCCGCGCGGGGACTGACGCCCGGTCAGGATTTGTCGAGCGGGATGCGCAGCACCAACCGCGCGCCCCGGTCGCTGTCGGCGGCGACGAGCGACCCGCCGTGCGCGCGGGCGATGTCGCGGGAGATCGTCAGCCCGAGGCCGGTGCCCCCGCTGTCGAGCCGGCGGCTCTCGGCGAGCCGGTGGAAGCGCCAGAAGACGCGCTCCCGGTCCTCCGGGGGGATCCCGGCGCCGTCGTCCAGGACCTCCAGGACGGCGTCGGGCCCGTCCGCGTCCACGGTCACCCGGATGCGCGACGCGGCGTGCCGCTCGGCGTTGTCGAGCAGGTTCGTCAGCACCCTGACCAGGTGGTGGGGCGTGGCCCGGACCATGGTGTCCCGCTCCGCGTCGACCTCGACGGGCACCCGCCGCCCCCGCCGCGCCACCTCGGCGCGGACCAGCGCCGCGAGATCGACCCGCTGCTGGCCGGCGCGCACGCCCGCGCCGAGCTTGGCCAGGATCAGCAGGTCGCCGACGATGCCCTGCAGCCGGTCGGCGTCGGCGAGCGCGGCGCGGGCGACCGCCGGCCAGTCCTCGCTCTCGGGATGCTCCAACGCCAGTTCCAGCTGGGCGCGCAGCCCGGTGAGGGGGCTGCGCAGCTCGTGCGAGACGTCGGCGACGAAGTCGCGCTGCCGGGCGAGGACGTCCTCCAGCCGCTCCAGCGTCACGTTCACCGCCTCCGCCAGGTGGGAGACGTCGTCGTCCGGGTGGGGGACGCTGACCCGGCGGTCCGGGGCACGGCCGGTGATCCCCGCGAGCTCGGAGCTCATCACCCGCACCGGCAGCAGCGCCCGCCGCACCGCCGCCGAGACGATGTAGCCGACCGCGGCGGTGCCGATGAGGACCACGGCCGCGAGCAGGCCGACGAACAGGCCCCGGTACTGGTCGAGCTCGTCGACGGGCGCGCCCGCGTGGACGATCCGCCAGCCGCCCCGGGAGTGCACGCGCTCGGAGGCCACGAAAACCGTGCCCTTGCCCGGGACATTGATGGTGTGCTGGACGAGGGCGTCCGGCATCCGCGGCTCGGGCACCTCCAGCGGGCCGTAGCCCTCCATCTGGGGGCTGGCGGCGAGCACGGAACCGACGTCGTCCACCACTTGCAGGACCGGGACCTCCGGGGCGTCGGTGCGCAGCCTGCCCCGCGGGTCGGTGGTGCGGACCAGCTCGGCCAGCTCGTTGACCGCGTGGATGCTCTCGTCGCGCAGGTTGTCGTTCACGACGGACTGGACGACCAGGTAGAACAGCACCGCGCCGGCCGCGAGCAGGACGGCGACGAAAAGGGTCGCGGTGACGCTCACGCGGGTCCGCATCGACCAGCGCGACGGCGACCACCGGCCCCTGAAGATCGGCACCCCGCGCCTCTCCCCCTTCCCGGCACCCACACGGCACGGACGTGCCGCAATCAAAGCCTGGGGGATGAACGCAGAACTGGATGTTACCGGGCGATTGCCCTGCGAAACATCACTGAACCCGGATAGACACCCGCGTGAACGGCACCTCCCACCCCTGGGGCTCCGGCCACGCGGGCGTCTCCTCCGGTGCAGGCGACCACCCGCCACCCGCGCGCCGAGGAGGAGGAACTCCGACGGGACCGGGCCGATCGCCTTACCGCTCCCTACTCTGCACGTCCCCGGTGCACGGGACGCTACATCGACGTGACGATCACGTTTCCGCACCTCCCGGAAGAACATCCCCATATTTCGCCGTCGATCGGGGATAGGCCGACAGGAGACAGACGAGGGAGCCGGGAATCCCATGCATGCAGACATCAAGCCACTAGAGCCCGCAGACCCGCGGACGGTCGCCGGGCACACGCTGCTCGGCCGCCTCGGGTCCGGCGGCATGGGGCTGGTCTACCTCGGCGCCGATCCCGACTCGGGCGGACGCGTCGCGGTGAAGACCATCCACCCGCATCTCGCCGACGACCCCTCCTACCGGCGGCGGTTCAAGGACGAGGCGTACCTCGCGAGCCGCGTCGCCTCGTTCTGCACCGCGCGCGTCCTCGCGCACGGCGAGGAGGACGGCCGCCCCTACCTCGTCACCGAGTACGTGGGCGGGGTGTCGCTGCACAGCCGGCTCGTCGCCGAGGGGCCGCTGCCGGCCGCCGACCTGCACGGCGTCGCCGTGGGGGTCGCGTCGGCGCTCGCGGCGATCCACGCGGCGGGGCTCGTGCACCGCGACATCAAGCCGGCGAACGTGATGCTGACCCTGTCGGGCTGCCGCGTCATCGACTTCGGCATCGCGCGCAGCCAGGAGTCCTGCACCGCGGGCGCCACGTCCGGGCAGGTCCTCGGCACGCCCGGCTGGATGGCGCCCGAGGTGCTCGTCGGCGGTCCCGCGACGCCCGCGGCGGACGTCTTCGCGTGGGGCTGCCTCATCGCCCACGCGGGGACGGGGCGGATGCCGATCGGCGGCGACCCCGCGACCCTCCGCGCCGCCGTCGACGACCCCGACCTGTCGGGGCTGCCGGAGTCGCTGGCCCCGGCCGTGCGGTCGGCGCTGGCGAAGAACCCGGCCGAGCGGCCCACCGCGTCCGAGCTGCTGCTGACCCTCGTGGAGCAGCCGGAACCCGGCGCCGCCGACCGCTGGCGGGCGACCTCCACGCCGCCGGGCGGTCTCCCGGTTCCGGCGCCGCCGCGGCCCGCCGGCACGGAGAACCGGCGGGAGACCGCCACCGAGGCGTTTACGCCGACCGATGTGGCGGACCCGGGCACGTCCACGCGGAGCCGGTTGCTGGCGCGCGTGGGCGCGGCGGCCGGGAGCGTGCTGGTCGGCGCCATCATCGTCGGCCTGGCGCAGGGCCGGAACGAGCCGCGGCCGTAGCCCGCGGGCCGGGTGCGCCGGATCAGGTGCGCCAGATCAGGACGAGGGCGCAGTCGTCGTCGCGGGCCGCCGCCATCGTCTCGACCAGCTCCTTCGCCCCGCTGCCGAACCCCTGCGGGACGAGCCGCTCGGCCTCCCCGAGCAGCCGGTCGATGCCGGCGTCCAGGTCGCTGCCCGGGGACTCCACCAGCCCGTCGGTGTAGAGGAGCAGCGCGTCGCCGGGCCGCAGCGTCCCGCGTTCGGGGACGCACCGCAGATCGGGCACGACCCCCAGCACGACGCCCTTGGCGGTGCCGACCCGCCAGGCGCCGGTGCCCGCGTCGAACTGGACGGCCGGCGGATGGCCCGCCGACTCGACCGTGTACTCGCCGGTCTTCAGGTCGACGACGACGTGCACGGCGGTGACGAAGCCCTCGTCCCACCGCTGGCGGTGCAGGTAGTCGTTGCAGGCGGGCAGGAACCGGTCGGGCTGGACCGATCCAAGAAGCCCGCCGAAGGCGCCCGACAGCATCAGGGCGCGGGTCCCCGCGTCGGTGCCCTTCCCGGAGACGTCGACCAGCGCCACCTCCAGGGAGTCGCCGGCGCACGCCGACACGACGAAGTCGCCGCCGAACGACGACCCGCCGGCCTGCAGCAGCACGACCTGGGAGTCCCAGCCGTCCGGCAGTTCGGGCATCTCGCCCTGGCGCTTCAGCCGGTCGCGCAGTTCCAGCAGCATCGAGTCGCCGCGCAGTCCCTGCACGCCGAGCTTCTCGCGCGTCCGGGCCAGGGTGAGGGCGAGCAGCGCGGTGATCGTCAGCGTGGCGGCCATCCCGATGCCGATCCCGGGGACGTCCAGCCAGGCGTTGTAGCCGCTCACCGCGGCCACGACGACGAGCAGCGCGAGCAGGCTGCGCACCTTCAGCAGCAGCCCGCCGCCGAGCACGATCAGCACCTGCAGCCCCGAGGGCGCGATGCCCCGGGTGTCGTTCGCCGTCGCGATGCCGATGCCGATCGACAGCAGCGCCAGCGCCGCGAAGACGTGCCGCTCCCGGGTCAGCCTGCCCCGCCGCAGCCACCGGTACAGCGCCACGAGCACCGGGATGCGGCGCAGCACGGCGCGCACTCTCGGCGGCAGGACGTGGACCAGTCGTTGAAGCATGACTCCGGCACTGTACCGAGCAAACGCTCCGCCGCGCCGGTATCCACACCACCGGTGACCATTTGCAACGGTCCAGCTACGTTTTCTCCGGGTAGGGATACGTGGTACGGGAAAGGGGCGGCACATGGGACAGCCGGGAATGCGGATCACGGTCGACGCGGCGATGCGGGCGCGGGACGTCTCGCGGCCGGGCCCCGACGGCGCGGAACCGGCGGCCGGCGATCCGGACACGCGGCGCGAATCCGCCAAGGCCGCCGACCCGCCCCGGCGGACGAGGGCCGCCAAGAACGAGCGGCGCCGCCAAGGCAAGCGCGGCGCACGCAACCCCCCGGCGAACGGCCTCTAGCCCGCCGCCCGGCACCCTCCACCAGCCCGCCAACCCGTTGACTTGCGGCGTGTTGTTGTTATGCGGTCCGCCATAACAACGACACGCCGCAAGTCAACGAACTCGGTGGGCGTCGTAGTGGGCCGCTCCGGTGCGGCTCGGCTCGGTGGCGGGGTCAGCCGGGCAGCGGGGGGAGGTCGCCGGTGCGCTCGTAATCGGCGAGCATCTCGATCCGGCGGGTGTGCCGCGGCTCGCCGGAGTACGCCGTCCCGAGGAACAGCTCCACGAAGCGGGTGGCGGTGTCCAGGTCGTGCTGCCGCGCGCCGAGGCTGATGACGTTGGCGTCGTTGTGCTCGCGGGCGAGCGTGGCGGTGGCCTCGCTCCAGACGAGCGCGGCCCGCACGCCCGCGACCTTGTTGGCGGCGATCGCCTCGCCGTTGCCGGACCCGCCGACCACGATGCCGAGGGTGCCCGGCTCCGCCGCCGTCCGCTCGGCGGCCCGCAGGACGAACGGCGGGTAGTCGTCGGCGGCGTCGTACTCGAACGCGCCGCAGTCGACGGCGTCGTGGCCGTTCTCCTTCAGCCAGGAGAGCAGGTGCTCCTTCAGCTCGAAGCCGGCATGGTCGCATCCGAGAAACACGCGCATGGGCCTGATTCTCGCAGCCCCCGGCGGGCGGTGCGCGCGGGGGTCGGTGTCACGCGGGCGGGCTCAGCCGTCCTCGCGCTTGCGGTCGACGACCGTCCGGTCCGACAGGTTCAGGTCGTCGTCCTCGGGGTCGCCCTTGGGGTCGTCGTTGGGCGCGTCCGCCTGCTCCCCGGCCACGTGCTTGTCCTCGTCCTCGCCTGCGCCGGCGTGCTCGGCTGCGCCCTCGGCTGTGCCGGCGGGCTCGGCGTCCGGCCGCGCCGGTTCCCCGGCCGCGGGCCGGGCCGGTTGCGCGGGCTGCTGCTGCGGCTGGGCGGCGGGCTGCTGGGGTGCGGGCGGCGCGCCGAACTGCTGCGGCGCCCCCGGCTGCTGCGGGACGGCCGGAGCGCCCCACTGGGGCTGCTGGTGGGCCTGCTGCGGCCGGCCCTGCGGCGGGACGTACGGGACCGCCGACGGGTGCGGCTGCATCGGCTGCTGCGGAGCCCCCTGCTGGGGCACCTGGACGCCCGGCCTAAGCGCGCCGTAGGGCTGCTGCTGCCCGCCGTACGGCTGCCCCGCGTAGGGCTGCTGAGCGCCGTAGGGCTGCTGGACGGCCTCGCGCGGCCGGGTGACGAAGAAGGCGGCGAGCGCGCCGAGGCCCGCGATCCAGCCGAACATGAAGCCGAAGCTCGCCCCGTTGCCGATCAGGTTCCAGACGGTGCGGCCGAACACCCCGTCGGGCAAGTCGAGCGTCCAGGCCACCAGGACGCCCCCGACGATGCCCGCCAC
>NZ_SMKM01000101.1 GCF_004348665.1 Actinomadura sp. GC306
GTCCACGGAATCGACGTCCGTCTGCGGCGCGGCCCCGGAGCCGAAGGCCGCGCCGCAGACGGACGTCGATTCCGTGGACGACCTCGAAGAGCTGCTGGACATAGCCGACAAGCACCGCACCCGGCGAGAGGGCATGGAGGTCGTGCTGGCCGCGTGGCGGCGGTTCGACGTCCTCGCCGAGACGGCGGAGCCCACGCCGCTCCAGACGGCCCGCCGCCTGGACGGCCGGGGCCTCGAACACGCCCTGGACGGTGCCGACGAGGAAGCCGCGGCGATCTGGGAGGAGGCGGCGCGGCTGTTCGCCGAGCTGGGCGACGAGACGCGCCGCCACCGCGCGCTGGGCCGGCTCGGCGCGATGCACGCCAAGCTGGGCGACCCGCGCGGGCTTGCGGAGATGACCGCCGCCGTCGACCACTTCGCGAGCCACCCCACAGACGACGGCGACGCCACCGGCTCGCTGCTGCGGCTCGCGTCGGTGCACGTGGAGCAGGATCGTCCCGCCGAGGCGCTCGCCGCCCTCGACCGCGTCGACCCGGCCGACGCCCCCGACCGGGCGGGCGAGCTGTGGTTCCTGCGCGGGCAGTCGCTCCTGATGAGCGGCGAGACGGACGACGCCGCCGCGGCGCTCCGCCGGTCGGTGGAGGCCGCCCGCGCGTCCGGCGGCATGGGGGAGGCCGCGACGCCGATGCTGCTGCTCGCCCGTGTCCTGGCCCGGCGGGAGGGTGGCCCGGCGGAGGAGGCGCTCACCCTGCTGGACGAGGTGGTCGCGGCCCGGCCCGCCGATCCCGTGATGCGCGCCGCGGCCCACTCCGAGCGGGGCCTCGCCCTGCTCGCGGCCGACCGCCCGGCGGACGCCGCCGCCGACCTCGCCGAGGCCATCGCGGGCTGGACCGCCGAGGGCCTGCACGAGCAGGCCGTTCACCTGCGCGTGGACCTCGCCGCCGCGTACCTGTCCGCGGAGCGCGCCCTGGAGGCCGCGGAGGCCGCCGAGGAGGCGCTGCCCGCGCTGACCGGACACGACGCGGGCCGGCGCTGCCGCCTGATCCTCGCGCAGGCGCAGAAGGAACTGGACGAGGCGGACGCCGCCGCGACGTTCGCGTCCCTCGCGGACGACGCCGCGGCCGAGGGCGACCACCGCGCGGTCGCGTACTTCCTCGACGAGGCCGGCGGCGTGCTGACCGGCCTCGACCGGGACGCGGAGGCGGCCGAGCGGTTCGCGGCGGCGGCCGAGGCGCACGAGAAGGCCGGCGACCCCTACGGCGTGGTCCGCGCCCGCCGCCGCGCCGCGATGTCCCTGATGTGGTCCGGCGAGGCCGAAGAGGCCGCGACCGCCATGGAGTCGGCCCGCGCGGCGCTGGCGGGCCTGCCGCCGGACGACGAGCCCGCCCGGTGGGAGGCGGCGGCCGTCTCGTTCGACCAGGCGCGGGTGCTGGCCCGCCTCGGGCGGCTGCCGGAGGCGGCGGCGCACGCGGACGCCGCCGCGGACGGCTTCGCCGCCCTGGACCAGCCCGGCCCCGCCCAAGAGGCCACCCGAATGCGCGACAGCATCAGGAACGCCCTCAAGGAGTGACGCGGCGGGCGCCGTCGGACGGTACCGCCTCGTGGAACTCCGGCGGCTCCCAGCCGCGTTCGGCGTAGGCGGCGGCGACGGCGTCCCGGACCCCGTCCGAGCGGTCGGTGGGGGTCAGGATGATCACCGAGCCGCCGAACCCGCCGCCGACCATCCGTCCGCCGCGCGCGCCCGCGCCCAGCGCAGCGCCGACCGCCGTGTCGGCCTCGGGCCAGGAGACCTCGAACTGGTCGCGCAGTGAAAGGTGCGAGGCGCTCAGCATCGCGCCCAGTTCGGGGACGGCTCCGGCGCGCAGCAGCCCGATAGTGGCCTCGACCCGGTGGTTCTCGGTGACGACGTGCTGGACGCGGCGTCGCAGCACCGGGTCGCGGAGCGTCCCGAGGGCGCCGCCGAGGTCCTTGACGTCGCGCAGGGCGGCCACGCCGAGCAGGGACGCGGCCTCCTCGCATTCGGCGCGCCGCCGCGCGTACTCGCCGCCCGCCAGTGCGTGCGCCGCGCGCGTGTCGACGACCAGCAGCGTCATGCCGGAGTCGGCGGGCGCGAACGGCATCTGCGCCGACAGGCCGCTGCGGCAGTCGAGCATCAGCGCGTGCCCCGCCGTGCACAGCAGCGAGGCCGCCTGGTCCATCAGCCCGCACGGGACGCCGACCTGCTCGTTCTCGGCGCGCTGCGCCAGCCGCGCCAGCTCCGGCCGGTCGATCTGCACGCCGTGCAAGTCGCACAGCGCGAGCGCGGTCGCGCACTCCAGCGCGGCGGACGACGACAGCCCCGCCCCCTGCGGCAGGTCGGAGTCGATCAGCAGGGACGCGCCGCCCGTCCCGTGCTCGCGCAGCACCCGCGCCACCCCGACCGGGTACGCGGCCCACGCCCGGTCGGGCGGCCATCCCTCGGACACGACCGGCCCGCCGTCCACGGGGGCGGTCACCGCGGCCGCGGCCTGCCGCGACCGCACCTCGACCACGCCGTCATCGCGCCGGGCCGCCGCCACCGAGACGCCGAGCCCCAGCGCGAACGGCAGCACCAGGCCGTCGTTGTAGTCGGTGTGCTCGCCGATCAGGTTGACCCGGCCGGGTGCGTGCCACACGCCGTCCGGGTCGCGTCGGAACGCGCCGGTGAACGCGTCGGCGAGGGCCTGCGGGCCGGTCATCGCGAGCGCAGGAACGTCCAGGCGTCGTCGACCATGGTGCGCAGGTCGCGCTCGGGCTTCCAGCCGAGCTCGGCCTGGATCTTCTCGGACGAGGCGACCAGCACCGCCGGGTCGCCGGGGCGGCGCGGCGACACCTCGACCGGGATCTCCCGCCCGGTGACCTCCCGGCACACCTCGACGACCTCGCGGACGGAGCTGCCGGTGCCGCTGCCCAGGTTGTAGATCGTGTGCCGGCCCGGCTCGCAGGCGTCCAGCGCCAGCAGGTGGGCGCGGCCGAGGTCGAGCACGTGGATGTAGTCGCGGACGCAGGTGCCGTCCGGGGTCGGGTAGTCCTCGCCGAACAGCCGCACGGACTCGCCGTCGCTCTGCGCGATCCTCAGCACGTTCGGGATGAGGTGGGTCTCCACGGCGTGCCGCTCGCCCTGCCGCCCGTAGGCGCCCGCGACGTTGAAGTACCGCAGCGAGACCCCGCCGATCCCGTGCAGCCGCGCGTACTCGGCCAGCGTCGTGTCGATGGCGAGCTTCGACGCGCCGTAGGGGTTGGTCGGCCGGGCCGGGTCGGTCTCCAGGATCGGCGTCGACTCCGGCTCCCCGTAGGTCGCGGCCGTCGAGGAGAACACGATCCGCCGCACGCCCGCGACGCGCATCGCCTCCAGCAGCGCCAGCGACTCGCCGAGGTTCTTGTCCCAGTACAGGCCGGGCTTCTCCACCGACTCGCCCACGAGCGACTTGGCGGCGAAGTGCAGCACGGCGTCGAACCCGGCGCCGCCGAGCACGTCCGCGGCGGTGTCGCGCAGGGTGCCGCGCACGAGCCGGGCGCCGTCCGGGACGGCGTCCTCATGCCCCGTTGACAGGTCGTCCAGGACGACGACCTCGTGCCCCGCCTCCAGGAGCAGAGCGGAGACCACGCTGCCGATGTAACCGGCGCCTCCGGTGACGAGAAGCTTCACGAAAGGACCTCCACGACGAGAGTTTCGGATACGGCGGGGCCCGCCCAGGCTATCCGGAACGCCGGACGGGGAAGGCTGAACGCATGGACCGGACGCCGCCGCGGCCGCCTCGCGGGGTCGCGCGCCCCCTGGTACGGCTGCTGTCCAGCTCGACCGACCTCGTCGTCCGGCTGTCGGGCGGCGACCCCGCCGCGCTGCGCGAGGAGATCACCGCCGAGCGGATGCGCGCGCTCATCGCCGCCAACACCCAGCTCACCGCGGACGAGCGCACGCTCATCGGGGAGGTGTTCGCGGCGGGGGAGCGGCCGCTGCGGGAGGTGCTCGTCCCGCGCACCGAGGTGGAGTTCCTCGACGCGGCGCTCCCGCTGCCCGCCGCCGCGCGGATCGCCGCGGCCAGCCCGCACTCCCGGTTCCCCGTCTGCCGCCGCTCGCACGACGAGGTGATCGGCTTCGTGCACATCCGCGACCTGCTCGTCCCCGACCCGCCGGACGGCCCGGACCGGCCCGCGCGGGACGTGCCGGTGGGCGAGCTGGTGCGGCCGGTGAAGTTCCTGCCGTCCACCAAGCGGGTGCTGCCCGTGCTGTCGGAGATGCGCCGCGAGGGCTGCCACCTGGCGATCGTCATGGACGAGTACGGCGGCGTCGCCGGGATCGTCACGCTGGAGGACCTCGTCGAGGAGCTCATCGGCGACATCCGCGACGAATATGATGTCCAGGACGCGCAGGCACGGCGCCTGCACGGCGGCGTGGTCGAGGTCGACGGCCTGCTCAACCTGGACGACTTCGCCGCCGAGACCGGCATCCGGCTTCCCGCCGGCCCCTACGAGACGGTCGCCGGGCACATCATGGCGGCGCTGCGCCGCGTGCCCGCCGAGGGCGACTCCGTGGAGGCCGGGGGCCGCCGGCTCACGGTGGCCCGGATGGACGGGCGGCGGGTGGCGCGCGTGCGCGTCATGCCGCGGGTGACGCCGCAGGCCGCCACGGCGCCGCCCGGCACCCCGCCCGCGACCCCGCGGGCGGCCACCGGCGACGCCGCCACCGGCTCCCCGGCGGGCCGGGCCCCCGGCCCCGCCCCGAGCCGGGCCACCGGCGGCGGAGCCTCCGCAGCCACCTGAGAGAATCGGTCCGTGCACATGTCCGAAGCGCCCAGCACCCCAGCCGCCGCCGACGCCGCCGGGGCCGTGCCCCGCGTGCTGTCCGGCATCCAGCCCACCGCCGACTCGTTCCACCTCGGCAACTACCTGGGCGCGCTGCGGCAGTGGGTCTCGATGCAGGACACGCACGACGCCTACTACTGCGTGGTCGACCTGCACGCGATCACGATCGAGCACGACCCGGCGACGCTGCGCCGCCGCACGAAGGTCGCCGTCGCGCAGCTCCTCGCGATGGGCCTCGACCCCGACCGCGCCACTGTGTTCGTGCAGAGCCAGGTCCCCGAGCACGCCGAGCTGGCGTGGGTGCTGAGCTGCCTCACCGGCTTCGGTGAGGCGGGGCGCATGACCCAGTTCAAGGACAAGTCGTCCAAGCAGGGGACCGGCGGGACGACCGTCGGCCTGTTCACGTACCCGATCCTCCAGGCCGCCGACATCCTGCTGTACTCGCCTGAGCCGGGTGAGGGTGAGGGACGGGCGCTGCGCGTCCCCGTGGGCGAGGACCAGCGGCAGCACCTCGAACTGACCCGCACGCTGGCGCAGCGTTTCAACCACCGCTTCGGGGAGACGTTCGTCCTGCCGGAGGCGCACATCCCGCCGGGCGCCGCGAAGATCACCGACCTGCAGGAGCCGGACGCGAAGATGAGCAAGTCCGCCTCCTCGCCGCAGGGCATCATCGACGTGCTGGAGGAGCCCGGCCCGATGCGCAAGAAGATCATGCGCGCGGTCACCGACACGGGCTCCGAGGTCGTCTACGACGAGGAGAAGAAGGCCGGCGTCACCAACCTGCTGCGCATCTACTCCGCCCTTGAGGGCACCTCCGTCGCCGACCTGGAACGCCGGTACGAGGGCGCGGGCTACGGGCAGTTCAAGAAGGACCTCGCGCAGCTCGTCCTGGACACCTTCACACCGATCCGGGAGCGCACCCTCAAGCTGCTGGACGACGAGGCCCGGCTCGACCGGGTCCTCGCCCACGGCGCGGGACGCGCGTCCGAGGTCGCCGCGCGGACGATGGATGTCGTGCGCGACCGGGTGGGATTCGTGGGACGTGGTAGCTGACCGCGCGCCACACGACGACGCCGCGGAGGGCCCTGGGGGAGGGCCCGCCGCGAGCGGCGCCGGCGGCGGCGGAGTCCGCGGCGGCGGAGTCCGTGCGATCGGTGTCGCGATCCCGATCCCCGATCCGCACGGCGCGCTCCTGCAGGCCAAGCGCGCGTCCTTCGGCGACCCGCTCGCCCACGCGATCCCCACCCACATCACGCTGCTGCCGCCGACCGAGCTGCCCGAGCACGAGTTCGGCGCCGTCGTGGAGCACCTGCGGGACGTCGCCCGCACCGAGCGGCCCTTCCAGATCAAGTTGCGGGGCAGCGGAACGTTCCGTCCGGTCTCCCCGGTCGTCTTCGTGGCGCTGGCCGAAGGGATCGGCGGCTGCGAGCGGCTCCAGGCGAAGGTTCTGTCCGGCCCGCTGGCCCGGCCGCTGCCGTTCCCGTACCACCCGCACGTCACCATCGCCCACCACCTGCCCGAAGAGGTCATGGACCGGGCGTTCAAGGAGCTCGCCGGCTACAGCGCCGAGTTCGACGTGTGGGGGTTCTCCCTCTACGAGCACGGCGTCGACGAGGTGTGGCGCCCCCGGTACGACTTCGTGTTCGGCGAGGGCGGGCAACGCCGCGTTTAGGGATTGATTACCGTCTGCCGCATCGCGGGGCGCCGGCCGGGTAGGTTGCGTCCATGCGTCAGGCGATCGAGGGGGTTCAGCGGCGGACCGAGTCGCTGTTCGCCGGCGCGAAGGACCGGCTGGGCGAGGCCCGCGCCCGCTGGCACTGGCTCGACCACCACATCCGGGCGTTCGAGCGCTACCAGGAGCGCCGCGGCGACCGGCTCGCGGCGGCGCTGACCTGCTACGCCTTCCTGTCGTTCTTCCCGCTGCTGGCGCTGGCGTACTCGCTGCTCGGCTACCTCGTCGGGGTCAGCGCGCAGGCGCGCGACTACTTCGTGCGGGCGGTCAACTCGCTGCTGCCCGGCCTGGCCGACGACCTGCGGGTGGAGGAGATCGCCCAGTCGAAGACGGCGGTCGGGATCATCGGCCTGGCCGCGCTGCTGATCACCGGGCAGAACTGGGTGCAGGTGCTGCGCGAGTCGCTCCGCGACATCTGGGGCAACGAGCCGACCGGCGGCGGCAACTTCTTCGTCAAGCGGCTCTGGGACGTGGGCGTCCTGGCGTTCCTCGGCGTCATGCTGATCTGCGGCATCGCGGTGTCGTCGGTCACGACGTCCGCGACCAGCGCGGTCCTCGGCTGGATCGGCCTGGAGGACGTGCCGGGCGCCGGCACCGGGCTGCGGCTGCTGTCGATCGCCTGCGCGATCGCGTTCAACACCGTCATCTTCCTGGCGCTGTTCACCCGCCTGTCCGGCACCCGGGCGCCCTGGCGGCGGATCATCCGGGGCGCGCTGTTCGGCGCCGCCGGGTTCGAGGTGCTGAAGCAGATCGCGGCGCTGCTGTTGGCGCGGGTGACGGAGAACCCGGTCTACGGCACCTTCGCCGTCCTGGTCGGGCTGATGGTGTGGATCAACATCGCGTCCCGGTTCGCGCTGTTCGTCGCCGCGTGGACGGCGACCCGCCGCGTCGTGCTCACCGCCGACGCCGCCGACCCGGACAACATCGCGGACGCGGCGAGCATCGCCGCGCTGACCGGGCACGAGCCGAAGGACGAGCCGGAGAGGCACGAGCCGGATCCAGCTGCCGGGGACGGCACCGAGGACGACACCGAGGGCGACAAGGCCCAGGCCGGCAAGGCATAGGCCCGGAGGCGGCTCCTACCGGCGCAGCGACCGGTCGAACCGGCGGCGCCGCAGGACCGCGTACAGCACCGCGACCGCCAGCAGGGCGCCCACGGCGCCGCCGCCCACGAGCAGCCACATCCGCGACGTGTCGTCGGACGCGAGCGGCGCGTCCGGCAGCACCCCGCCGGAGCCGGCGTCCTTCTTGGCCTGCGTCGTGTCGCCGGGGGAGACGAGCACCCCGACCGGCTCGACCTTGCCGTGCGCGGCGAAGCCCCAGTCCAGCAGCTCGGCCGCGTACTGGGACGGCGGCCGGTCGGCCTTCATCAGCGAGACGACGATGGTGCGCCCGCCGCGCCGCGCCTCGGCGACGAAGGTCTGCTGGGCGGCGATCGTGTAGCCGTTCTTGCCGCCGAGCATCCCCGGGTACTCCGCGCGCTCGCCCGGCAGCATGCGGTTGTGGGTGTGGATCGGGTAGCCGCCGACCTTCTTGCCGCTCTTGCGCTCCTTCTTCGTCGGCGGGGCGGGGAAGCGGTGGTCGATGGCCTGCACGTAGGTGCGGAAGTCGGGGTTCTTCATGCCCTCGCGCAGGATGAGCGCCAGGTCGTACGCCGAGGTGTGCTGGGTGCGGACGCTGAGCCCGAGGTCGCGGTCCAGCCCGTTCACCGACCCGGCCCGCGTGTCGCGCGCGTTGATCCGCTTCGCCTCGGCGTTCATGTCGGCGAGGGTCTTCTCCAGGCCGCCGTTGGCCTCGGCGAGCGCCACGGCCGCGTCGTTGGCCGACATCATCATCAGCGCGTGGAACAGGTCCGACACCTTGTAGCTCATCTTGGGCGTGATCCCGACCTTGGTGCCCTCGACGTCGCACGCCTGCTGCGACGGCCGCACGAGGTGGTTCGCGTCCAGCTTGGGGACGAGCGCCAGCGCGGTCAGCGTCTTGATGGTGCTGGCGGGCAGGTACCGCCCGTGCGGGTCCTTGGCGGCGAGGACGTCGCCGGTGTCGGCGTCCGCGATCAGGTACGAGGCGGCCTTGATCCGCGGCGGCGCGGGGATGCCGGGGGCCTGGTTCACCACGAGCCCGCGGCCGGCGAGCTGCGGGCCGCCCACGGTCTCGGCGGACGGTGCGCTCTGCGGGGCGCTCTGCGGTGCGGCCGGCGGCGCGGTGCGGTGCGCGGTGCCGGGTGCGGTGCGCGGCTCGGCGACCGCGGGGGCGGCGACGAGGACGGGTGCCGCGGCGAGCGCCGCCGCGGTGAGGGGGACCGTGAACACCGTCAGGGCGCGGCGGGCACCGGGCCGCCCTGGTCGCTCTGCTCGCAAGCTTCCGACGCTCCTCGTTTCCGCGAGAACACGCTCGCTCCCGGCGCGCATGCGCTGGACGCCCATGACACCCCCGAAAGACTAGGCGACCTATCCGGCGAAGGGGTACCCGACCGCGAAGACGGCAAGCTCGTGACGGAAGTTACCGAAGGGGCAGGAGGGGTCACACTGGGAGATAACGGACACCCGGTACCGGTCACAGTCCGTCATCGGCGGTATTTTGGGACGGACTGACTAGTTCGATCGGGTGGTGCCGCAGCGAAGATCGATGACCGAAAGGTATGGCCCGGCCGTGTTAACCGACCGTCCGCATGAGTCAATTGATCCGCAAAGGGCATGGAGACCCGGCGGGGTCGTGGGCGCGGGCGCCATCATGGAGCGAACACGTGACCTGGACCGGCGTTTGTCCAGGCTTAGGGACCCGCTGGCTGAATTGCGCCACGTGCCACGCAACGACCTGCAAGGATTGTGGACGGAGGTTGGCCGTGGCCATTGACTTCAACGCATCGAAGGGGACCACGCTCGGGATCGAGTGGGAGATCCAGCTCGTCGACGCGGAGACCAGGCACCTGCGGCAGGACGCACGCGAGGTGCTCGCCGCACTGCCCTCCCTCAGCGAGGAGGGCGACAACCCCCGCCTGCGGCACGAGCTGATGGAGTCCACGGTCGAGGTGGTGACCGGAATCTGCGACACCGTCGGCGAGGCCAAGGCCGACCTCGCGGGGACCCTCGCCGCCCTCCGGGCCGCCGCCGCCGAGCGCGACATCGCGCTCGCCTGCACCGGCACCCACCCGATCAGCGACTGGCGGGACGCCGTGATGGCGCCCATGCGGCGCTACGCCGAGCTGATCGAGGAGATGCAGTGGCTGGCCCGGCGCATCCAGACGTTCGGCGTTCACGTGCACGTCGGCGTCTCCGACGGCGCCAAGGCGATCCCGATCGTCAACGCGCTCTCGTCCTACCTTCCGCACTTCCTGGCGCTCACCGCGTCCAGCCCGTTCTGGAGCGGCAGCGACACCGGCCTCGCGTCCTGCAGGGCGATCGTCTTCGGCCAGCTGCCCACGGCCGGACCTCCCCACCTGTTGGACGACTGGGCGGCCTTCGAGGATTACATGGACACGCTCCTGCGTTCGCAGACGATACGGAGCATCAAGGAGGTCTGGTGGGACATCCGCCCGCATCCCGACTTCGGCACGGTCGAGATCAGGATGTTCGACGGGATCCCCACCATGCGGGAGGTCGGCATGGCGGCGGCGCTGTGCCAGAGTCTGGTGACGCTGTTCGAGCAGCAGCTCGACCGCGGCTACACGCTGCCGCGGCCGGCGGCCTGGGTGGTGCGCGACAACAAGTGGCGCGCGACCAGGTACGGCCTGGACGCGAACGTCATCACCGACGACACCGGCAACACCGCGCCGCTCCGCGATGACCTGTACGAGCTGGTCAGGGAGCTGGAGCCGGTGGCCGACCGGCTCGGCTGCGCCGAGGAGCTGAAGGTCGCCGGCGAGGTCCTCGAACACGGTGCCCCGTACGAGCGCCAGCGCGCGATCCGCGCCGAGGGCGGGACGCTGGAGAACATCGTCGACGCGGCGGTCACCGAGCTGGCGGAGGACAGGTTCGTCACACTGGGGGAGGTCGCATATGCCGGATCCTGAGGAACCGGCCGCCCCGGGCGGGCAGCCCGGCGCCGCGGGCCCCGGACGCGCCGTCCCCGAAGGCGGCACCCGCGGACGCGGCCGGCCCGGCCCTTCCGGAGCGGGCCGCGAACGCCGGGACGGTCCCGGGGAACAGGCGAACACGACCATGGACGAGACCACAGGGCGGCGGCCCACCGGTTCCGCCGTCGCGCAGGGGGCGCAGATGACCCACCCGGGACCCGGGGTGATGCCCGGCCTTGAAACACCCGCCGCCCCGGGGCCCGCGGGCTCCGCGGGCCGGGACGAGCGCCGCGGCGCGGGGGCGCCCCCGCCGTCCAGGATCGTGCCGGCGCGCGAGAACATGCCGGTCACCGACGACCTGGCCGCCGCCGAGGACGCGCCGGCCGTGCCGCAGGGGCCCGGCACCGGCGGGATCGTCCGGGCGGTCCCGGCCGTCGGCGCCGCGTCCGCCGGGTCCGACGTGCTCGGCGGCGCCGTGCTGAAGCCGCAGCTCGACGAGTTCCTCACCGCGCACGAGGACGAGCTGATCGCGCTCCGCCGCGACCTGCACCGGCACCCGGAGCTCGGCTACTCCGAGCACCGCACCACCCGGAAGATCGCCGAGCGGCTGCGCGCGGCCGGCCTGGAGCCGCGGATCCTGCCGCGCGGCACCGGCCTGTTCTGCGACATCGGCCCGGCCGACGGCACCACGGTCGCGCTGCGGGCCGACATCGACGCGCTCCCGCTGGAGGACGAGAAGGAGCACGTCCCGTACCGGTCGACCGTCCCCGGCGTCGCGCACGCGTGCGGCCACGACGTCCACACCGTGATGGTGCTGGGCGCGGGCCTGTTCCTGCAGCAGCAGGCCGAGGCGGGACTGCTGCCCGGCCGGGTGCGGCTGCTGTTCCAGCCCGCCGAGGAGACCCCGGGCGGGGCGCTGGACGTGATGGCCGCCGGCGGCATCGCCGGCGTCGACCGCGCGTTCGCGCTGCACTGCGACCCGCGCATCGAGGTCGGCCAGCTCGGGCTGCGCACCGGCCCGATCACCGCGGCCTGCGACAAGGTGTACGTGAAGGTCACCGGGCCGGGCGGGCACACCGCGCGGCCGCACCTGACCGCCGACCTGGTGTACGCGCTCGCCAAGATCGTCACCGAGCTGCCGTCGGCGCTGTCGCGGCGCGTCGACCCGCGCTCCAGCCTGTCGCTGGTGTGGGGGCGGGTCTCGGCCGGCTCGGTCGCCAACGCCATCCCCGACGACGGGATCGCCGAGGGCACCGTCCGCTGCCTGGACGACGAGGCGTGGCACCGCGCCCCGGAGATGATGAAGGCGCTGCTGCAGTCGGTCGCCGCCGCCTACGACGTGGAGGCGTCGCTGGAGTACGTCCGGGGCGTCCCGCCGACCGTGAACGAGGCGGCCAGCGTGCAGATGTTCCGCGACGCCGCCGCGCAGGTCATCGACGAGGAGGGCGTCGTCCCGACCCCGCAGAGCCTCGGCGGCGAGGACTTCGGCTGGTACCTGGAGTCGATCCCCGGCGCGCTGGCGCGGCTCGGCGTCCGCACCCCCGGCTCGCCCGCCGAGTACGACCTGCACCGCGGCGACTTCGACGTCGACGAGCGGTGCGTCGCGGTCGGCGTGCGGGTGCTCAGCGCCACGGCGCTGACCGCGCTGTGGGAGGGCGGCCGCCCCGGCGACCCCGAGGCGATCGAGGGCGCCGCGCTCGCCTGACCCGCTCCCCTTACTCCGCTCACCCGCCTCCCGCCGTTCCCCGCGCGGCCCGCCGGTCGCGGTCGTTCTGCCGTGTGACCGGCCTGTGCCGCCCTGTCCGGCTGCCCTGCCCGGCTGACCGGTCACGCTGACCGGACGCGCTGACCTGTGGCGATATGCGTACGCATTGGTAACGGACCGATTGCGAATCGGTGCAAGCGGGAGGTTTGCCCGCTTTCGCGGGGTAGCGTCCGATCGATTTCGGTGGCCGGTACGGCCCCGGACCGTGGGTGGGGAACGGAAGGAGCGCAACCTTGCGCCGTGGACTGAAAATGACGCTCGTCACCGTGACGGGTGCGGCGCTCACGCTCGCCGCCTCCGCGTGCGGCGGCCAGGAGGCGGACACCGGCGGTGGCGACAAGGACACCATCAAGGTCGGGCTCGCCTTCGACATCGGCGGCCGCGGCGACCAGTCGTTCAACGACTCGGCCGCCGCCGGGCTCGACCGGGCCAAGAAGGAGCTGGGCGTCGAGACCGAGGAGATCTCGGCCAAGCCCGACGAGTCCGACGCCGACAAGGAGTCGCGGCTGCGGCTGATGGCGAACCAGGGCCACAACCCGATCATCGGGGTCGGCTTCGCCTACACCGCCGCCGTCAACAAGGTCGCCAAGGACTTCCCGGAGACGAAGTTCCTGGTCATCGACGCCGACGGCTGCAAGGTCGAGGGCCCGAACGTCGCCGCGGCCTGCTTCGCCGAGGCGGAGGGCTCCTACCTGGTCGGCGCCGCCGCCGCGCTGAAGTCGGAGGCCGGCAAGATCGGCTTCATCGGCGGCGTGAACGTCCCGCTGATCCAGCGGTTCCAGGCCGGGTACGAGGCGGGCGCGAAGAAGGTCAAGCCGGACATCGAGATCCTCCCGGCGAAGTACCTGACACAGCCGCCGAACTTCAACGGCTTCCAGGACACCAGCCTCGGCAACGAGGCCGCCAAGGGCCAGCTCGACGCGGGCGCGGACGTCATCTACCACGCCGCGGGCGCGGCCGGCATCGGCGTCATCAAGACCGTCGGCGCCGACAAGAAGTGGGTCATCGGGGTCGACTCCGACCAGTACAACCAGCCCGCCGTGGCCGGCGTGAAGGACCAGATCCTCACGTCCATGGTGAAGAACGTGGACGTCGCGGTCTTCGACTTCGTGCAGAGCGTCAACGAGAACAAGTTCCAGGCCGGCTCGAAGATCTACGACCTGAAGAGCAACGGTGTCGGCTACGCCACCTCGGGCGGCCACATCGACGACATCAAGCCCAAGCTCGAAGAGCTCAAGGCGCAGATCATCTCGGGCGAGATCAAGGTTCCGGAGAAGCCCTGACGCCGGATCAGGGGACGCCGGCACGGCGCCGTGACGCCGTTCCGGTCCAGCCGTAATCGCGCACCGGATGTCGCCTCCGCGGTGACGTCCGGTGCGCGCGGCACGACGGCGTCCCGCCCGGCGCACGCAGATTCCGGGCTTTTCGCGCATTCGTTCAAGCACGCGGCACCGCCGGAGGCGCGCCGCTTTCCGTGGCGTCCCGGCGGCGCGTCCGCAGCGCGGTACGCCGGCCGATGAGGAGGAGGGGTCCCGTGCCCGACCAGGTGCCGGCCGTACGGCTGACATCGATCACCAAGCGGTTCCCCGGGGTGGTGGCCAACCGGGACGTGAACCTCGTCATCGAGCGCGGCGAGGTCCACGCGCTGTGCGGGGAGAACGGCGCCGGCAAGTCCACGCTGATGAAGATCCTCTACGGGATGCAGCGGCCGGACGAGGGGACCATCGAGGTCGGCGGGGAGGAGGTCTCCTTCCGCTCCCCGGCCGACGCGATCGGCCGCGGCATCGGCATGGTGCACCAGCACTTCAAGCTGGCCGACAACCTGACCGTGCTGGAGAACGTCGTCCTCGGCGCCGAGCCCCGCGGCAAGGGGTGGCGCCGGGGCCGCATCGACTTCGCCGCCGCCCGCGCCAAGATCACCGAGATGTCGCGGGCGTACGGGCTGCGCGTCGACCCCGACGTGCGGGTCGAGAAGCTCGGCGTCGGCGAGCGGCAGCGCGTCGAGATCCTCAAGGTGCTCTACCGGGGCGCCCGCGTGCTGATCCTGGACGAGCCGACCGCGGTGCTCGTCCCGCAGGAGGTCGACGAGCTGTTCGGCAACCTGCGCGAGCTGCGCTCCGAGGGGCTGACCGTCCTGTTCATCTCGCACAAGCTGGACGAGGTGCTCGCCGTCGCCGACACGATCTCGGTGATCCGGCGCGGCACCACGGTCGCGACCCGGCTCGACCCCGCGGAGGTCACCTCCCGACAGCTCGCCGAGCTGATGGTCGGGTCGGAGCTGCCGACCCCGGAGCTGCGCGAGTCCACCGTCACCGACGACGTCCAGCTGCGGATCGGCGGGCTGACGGTGCTGACGCCCGAGGGCCGTCCCGTGGTGGACGACGTCGCGCTGCGCATCCGGCGCGGCGAGATCGTCGGGCTGGCGGGCGTCGAGGGCAACGGGCAGACCGAGCTCATCGAGACGATCATGGGAATGCGGTCCGCGGACGCCGGGACCATCGAGTTCGGCGGCGCGGACATCACCCAGTGGAGCACCCGGCGCCGCCGCGAGTCCGGGATCTCCTACATCCCCGAGGACCGGCACCGGCACGGGCTCGTCCTGGAGGGGACGCTCTGGGAGAACCGGATGCTGGGCCACCAGACCCGGCGGCCCAACGTCCGCGGCCCCTGGGTCGACCGGCGCGGCGCCCGCCGCGACACGACCCGGATCGTCCGCGAGTACGACGTGCGGACCCCGGGGATCGAGGTGCCCGCCGCCGCGCTGTCGGGCGGCAACCAGCAGAAGCTCATCGTCGGCCGGGAGATGTCCGGCGAGCCGAGCCTGCTGATCGCCGCGCACCCCACCCGCGGCATCGACGTCGGCGCCCAGGCCGCCATCTGGGAGTACCTGCGGCAGGCCCGCGCGAACGGGCTGGCCGTGCTGCTGATCAGCGCAGACCTTGAGGAACTCATCGGTATGTCCGACACCCTGCACGTGATCCTGCGGGGCCGGCTGGTCGCGGAGGTCGACCCGCGGACCGTCACCCCCGAGGAGCTCGGCTCCGCGATGACCGGCGCCGGAGCCACCGCATGACCACCCCGAACGACGACACCCCCCAGGACCCGCGGGACGCGGACGGCACCGCCCAGGACCCGGCGAAGCCGGAGCAGCCCGCGGACCCGGGCACCGGCGCCCAGGACGCGGCCGAGGAAGCGGCGGGCGGCGAACCCCGGGACCCGGCGAAGGCCGGCAAGCCGGGCAAGGACGGCGGTGCCGTGCCCGAACGGCCGGGGAAGGACGCCGGCCCGGAGGCCGTCCCGGCGTGGAAGGCGATCCTGCGGGGGCTCGGCCCGACCGGGCTGGCGCTGAAGATCGGCGCGCCGCTGCTCGCGCTGGCGATCTCGCTCGTCATCACGATGGGCCTGCTGCGCATCACCGGCGCCGACCCGTTCAGCTCGATCCAGGCGATGATCGACTACGGGACGACCGAGAACTCGATCGTCGACATCGTCAACCGCGCCACCCGCTACTACCTGTCCGCGGTCGCGGTGGCGATCGGGTTCCGGATGGCGCTGCTGAACATCGGCGTGGACGGCCAGTACCGGCTCGCCGCGTTCATGGCCGCGGTGGTCGGCGGGGCGGTGACGCTGCCCGCGCCCTTCGGCCAGATGCTGGTGATCGTCGCGGCGATGGCGGTCGGCGGGCTGTGGGCCGCGATCGCCGGGGTGCTGAAGGTGACCCGCGGGGTCAGCGAGGTGCTGTCCACGATCATGCTGAACGCGATCGCGACCGGGCTGATCGCCTACCTGCTCAACGACCAGCGGCTCGCCGAGGTCCGGCCGGGCAGCAACAACGTCGCGACCCCGGAGATCCCGGAGAGCGGGCGGGTCGGGCCGCTGAACGGCGCGCTGTCCGCGATCGGCATCGATCTGCCCGGCCAGGTGTACGGGCTGCTGCCCCTCGCGATCGTCGTCGGCATCGTGTTCTGGGTCGTGATCAACTGGACCCGGTTCGGGTTCGACCTGCGGATCTCGGGGCTGTCCCCGTCCGCCGCGCAGGCCAGCGGGGTCGACGCCCGGCGCATGATCGTCTACACGATGGTCGCGTCCGGCGTGGTCGCCGGGCTGATCGGCATGCCGGAGCTGCTCGGCGCGTCGCACGAGTACTCGCTGAACTTCCCGGCCGGGCTCGGCTTCACCGGCATCACGATCGCGCTGCTCGGCCGCAACCACCCGGTGGGCATCGCGCTCGCCGCGCTGCTGTTCGCGTTCCTCGACCAGACCTCCGACGTCCTCCAGTCGGTGGACGTGCCGAAGGAGATCGTCGGGGTCATGCAGGGCGTGGTCGTGCTGACCGTCGTCATCGTGTACGAGCTCGTCCGCCGCTGGGAGATCCGGTTGCAGCAGCGCGCCGTCGCCACCGAACTGGCCACCGGCCACGACCTGGCCCGCGAGTCCACGGGGAGCCGTTCATGAGCGTCGCGACCGAAACGGCGGCCGTGAAGAAGCCCGCGAACGGCGGGCGCCGGCTGCGCTGGCCGCACTACATGCTGATCGCGTCCGGGCTGCTGGTGCTGCTGTCGCTGGTCCGCGTCATCGACGACGCGGAGCCGGTGACGTCCAGCGGGACGGTCAGCGCCGCGCTGCGCCTCGCCGTGCCGATCTTCCTGGCCGGGCTCGGCGGGCTCTGGTCGGAGCGCTCCGGCGTGATCAACATCGGTCTCGAAGGCATGATGATCCTCGGGACCTGGACGGGCGCCTGGGCCGGCTACCAGTGGGGCCCGTGGATCGGCGTGGCGGTCGGCATCCTCGGCGGCGCCCTCGGCGGGCTGCTGCACGCCATCGCGACCGTGTCGTTCGGCGTCGACCACATCGTGTCCGGCGTCGCGATCAACATCCTGGGGCTCGGCCTCACCCAGTTCCTCGCCGGGCTGCTGTTCGACACCGGCGAGGCGAAGGCGCTGGGCGGCGGCCCCCGGCAGTCCCCGCCGGTCGATCCGATCATGACGCTGACGATGCCGGTGCTGTCCGGCGGGAAGATCGGCGGCTGGCAGAGCCCCGACTGGCTGGGGTCGCTGGAGCAGCGGCACTGGTTCGTGCTGTCCGACTTCGCCGGGATCCTGCGCGGGCTGACCAGCGGCGTGTCGCTGCTGACCCTCGTCGCGCTGCTGCTGGTGCCGCTGACGTTCCTGATCCTGTGGCGGACGCCGTTCGGGCTGCGGATCCGCTCCTGCGGCGAGGACCCGTACGCCGCCGAGTCGCTCGGCGTGAAGGTGTACCGGATGAAGTACGCCGCCGTCACGATCTCCGGCGCGTTCTCCGGGCTCGCCGGCGCGTTCCTCGTCACCGTCGCCGCGCCCCTCTACCAGGACGGCCAGACCAACGGCCGCGGCTTCATCGGCCTCGCCGCGATGATCTTCGGCAACTGGCGTCCGGGCGGCCTCGCCGCGGGGTCGCTGCTGTTCGGCTACACCGACGCGATGAACGTCCGCGGCGGGGGGCAGGCCGTCCACGCGCTGCTGCTGTTCGTGGCGATCCTGCTGATCGGCGTCGCGGTCTGGCAGGCGGTGCGGGCGGGCCGGCTGCGCCCGCAGATCGTCACCGAGGCGGGACGCCGCGAGGTCCGCAACGCCTACCTCGGCAGCGTCCTGTCGCTGGTCGCGGCGCTCGGACTGCTCACCTGGTTCCTGCTGAGCGAGGCGGTTCCGGGCGAGCTGGTCTCGTTCACGCCGCACCTGACGACCCTGCTGGTCCTGGCTCTGGCCAGCCAGCGCCTGCGCATGCCCGCGGCCAACGGCCTGCGCTACCGCAGAGGCGAAGCCCGCTAGCCGTTGACTTGCGGCGTGTTGTTGTTATGACGCGCCGGATAACAACAACACGCCGCAAGTCAACGCACCCGGACTCCCCGGGGTTTGGGGAGGCGGTTCCCCAGAAAGGTAGGGGCTTATGGAGATCGACTGGCCCGCCCTGCGCGACGCCGCGCGCGAGGCGATGACGCGCGCGTACTGCCCGTACTCGGACTTCCCGGTCGGGGCCGCGGCCCTGGTGGACGACGGCCGCGTCATCACCGGCTGCAACGTGGAGAACGCCTCGTACGGGGTGGGGCTCTGCGCCGAGTGCGCCGTCGTGTCGGCGCTGCACGGGCCGGGCAAGTCGGAACGTCCCCGCCTGGTCGCGCTCGCGGTCGTCGACCGGCACGGGAACCCGCTGATGCCGTGCGGGCGCTGCCGCCAGCTCCTCTGGGAGCACGGCGGTGCCCCGATGCTGCTGGAGACCCCTCGCGGCATCCTGCCCATGTCGGACGTCCTGCCGGACGCCTTCGGCCCCGACGACCTGATCGAGAGAGCCTGATCACGTGGACGCCATCGATGTCATCCGCGCCAAACGCGACGGCGGGGCGCTGACCCCCGAGCAGATCGACTGGGCGGTGGACGCCTACACCCGCGGCACGATCGCCGAGGAGCAGATGGCGGCGCTCGCCATGGCGATCCTGCTGAACGGCATGACCCGTCCCGAGGTGGCCCGCTGGACCGAGGCGATGATCCGCTCCGGCGAGCGCATGAACTGGTCGTCCCTGGACCGACCGACCACCGACAAGCACTCGACCGGCGGCGTCGGCGACAAGATCACCCTGCCCTTGGCGCCCCTCGTGGCCGCGTGCGGCGCGGCCGTCCCGCAGCTGTCGGGCCGCGGCCTCGGCCACACGGGCGGCACGCTCGACAAGCTGGAGTCGATCCCCGGCTGGCGGGCGTCCCTGTCGAACGCGGAGATGCTGGACGTGCTGCGCTCCGCCGGCGCGGTGATCTGCGCGGCGGGCAGCGGCCTCGCCCCCGCCGACCGCAAGCTCTACGCCCTCCGCGACGTCACGGGCACGGTCGAGTCGATCCCGCTGATCGCGTCCTCGATCATGTCGAAGAAGATCGCGGAGGGGACGGGCGCGCTCGTCCTGGACGTCAAGGTCGGCTCGGGCGCGTTCATGAAGACGGCGGACGACGCCCGCGAACTCGCGGAGACGATGGTCGCGATCGGCAAGGACCACGGCCTGCGCACCGTCGCGCTCCTCACCGCCATGGACCGCCCCCTCGGCAACGCGGTCGGCAACGCCGTCGAGGTGGCCGAGTCGGTCGAGGTCCTGGCGGGCGGCGGCCCGTCCGACGTGGTCGAGCTGACCTTGGCCCTGGCCCGCGAGATGCTCGCCGCCGCGGGCCTGTCGAAGGACCCGGCCGACGCCCTGAAGGACGGCTCCGCCATGGACGTCTGGCGCCGCATGATCACCGCCCAGGGCGGCGACCCCGATGCCCCGCTGCCAACGGCCCGCGAGACCCACACGGTCACGGCGCCGTCGTCCGGCGTCCTGACCCGCCTGGACGCCTACGGGGTGGGCGTCGCCGCCTGGCGCCTAGGCGCGGGCCGCGCCCGCAAGGAGGACCCGGTCTCGGCCGCCGCCGGCATCATCTGCCACGCCAAGCCCGGCGAAACGGTCACCGAAGGCCAACCCCTCCTCACCCTCCACACCGACGACGAGACCCGCCTCCCCCGAGCCCTGGAGTCCCTGGAAGGCGCCTACGAAATCGGCGGCACCCCGTCCCTCCATCCCCTCCTGATCGACCGCATCTCCTGACCCAGCTCGGTGCCCCACCATGGGGGCGAGTTGATGTACAAGGTGTACACCTTGTGCACTTCTATCACTCTGCACACTATGATCCGAGGCATGGAGTCGTATCCGATCAAGGAGGCCCGCCAGCGCCTCGGTGATATGCACGCCGCCGTGGTCCACGGCAGGGCACATCCTCGCATCACCAAGAACGGCCGGGACCCCGTGGTGCTGATCACCGAGCAGGAATGGCAGGAGCTTCAGCAGTTGCGCCGGGAGCGTGCGGCAAGGCTCGCCGACCAGGAGGCGGGCCGCATCAAGCCGTATCTGGACGCTGGCCAGACCCCACCCGGCTACGAGGTCTACACCCGCGAACAGGTCGCCTCGGGGGACTGGCTTGCCTGATCACCTGGTCGTCGCCCGAAGCCTGCGGCTCCAGATCGCGAGCATGGCGCCCCATTACCGGACCGCGATCCAGTTGGTGATTATGTCGTTGCTGAGCGACCCGATCCCACCAGATGCCAAGCCGCTCGGCATCGAGGATCTGGAACACGCGCATTACACCGTCACCCGCGATGACGTCACCGTCTACTACCTCGTCATGGGGGAGACCGTCGTGATCAACAATGCCCATCCCGACAGTTGATCCGTACCGGCGGCGCTGACCGCCCTGTCGGGTTCCTTCTGGCGGGGGAGCGGGGCGGCCCGTTTGGGGG
>NZ_SMKM01000102.1 GCF_004348665.1 Actinomadura sp. GC306
GGTTGTGGGTGTCCTTGATTGGGGGAGGAAAAGACACCTCAAATCGGGGGATGGGTTGCTATATGGGGGATGACCGGTGTGGATACTTGGTGGTATTTATGTCCCGCTCGTTCGGAGTCATGGGGATTTAACTGATTGGCCTTGCGTGGGGTGAAGTTCGGTCTAAGGTCGAGTTCCTGCAACTCTCATTCGGTGGGGGAATGGGCGTGCGCATTGACGACTGCCTTGCGCGGATGATGGCGATCCCGGGCGCGCAGCGGGTCACGCTGGTGGACTGCGCCAGCGGGCTCGCGGTGGCCGCCGCGGGCCGGGAGGACCTCGTGGACCAGCACGAGGACGCCGCCGGCGCGACCGACGTGGTGCGGGCCGTGCTGACCTCGCCGGCGCTCAGCGCCACCGCGGTGGGCGACGACGTGGAGGAGATCATCGTCTGCGGCACCGACGGATATCACCTGTTGGCCCTCACGGGAGCGGATCTCGACGGCCATCTGTTCGTCCATTTGCTGCTCGACCGGGAAAAGGGGAATCTCGCGCTCGCCCGGCTCCGGATGCGCGGGCTGGTCGACGAGATGACGGAGCCGGGATTATCCGGCCGGTGACGGGCTTCAGGGGCGGAACAGAAATGCCGGAGATGAAATGACGGACGGCTGACGTGGTGGATATTCCAGAAGTCCTCGGTTCGCTGGAGCGGGCGCGCGGCACCGGCTCGCTGCGCGTCGGGGCGGAGGGCGCGTTCCATATCCGCCGGGGGCTCGTCATCGGTGCCGAAAGCCGGCACGCGCCCGGCGCCGGCGGGCACGATCCCGAACTGGCGGCGCTGCTCTCGCTGTTCGACGCCGCCTATTTCCTGCTCGGCTCGGACGCCGACCCGGTCTTCACCGAGGAGCCCGTCGCCGGGACGTCCCCGGAGGTCACCGTGGCGACGCTCGTGCACGAGCAGCGCAGGCGGCGCGGGCTGCTGGACGCCGCCTGGCCGGACGGGGCGGTGGACGTCGCGCCGGTCGAGCCCGTCCGGCGCGTCCGGCGGCAGCGCGTCATCCTCACCGGCCTCCAGGCGGAGATCCTGCTCAACGCCGACGGGACGCGGACACCGGCGCGACTGGCGGCGGACCTCGGCCGGACGGCCTTCGCCTGCCTGCTCGCCGTCCGCGGCCTCGCCGCGGCGGCGCTGCTGCGGACCGCGACCCCGAGGCCCGAGCCGGCGCCGCGGCCGGAGATCCCGGCCGAGTGGGCACCGGCCGACCATGACCTGCTCATCCGGCTCCGGACGGCGCTCGTGGAACTCGGCTGACCGTGTGGACCCTGATCGAAAGGCTGACGAAGGTGGCGAAACGAGCGGCGCCGGCGGTGCGGCTGCCGGAGGCCGAGGTGACGGCCGAGCTGAAGCTGCTGCGGGCCCGCATACCGCAGCTCACCGGGACCCTGGTCGCGTCGGCGGACGGCCTGCTCATCGCGCACGACCTGCCCGGTTCCGTCGAACCGTCCGGGATGGCGGCGGTGACCGCGACCGGGCTGTCGCTGGCGCACCGCATCGCGCAGACCGCGCACGGCGGCGCGTTCCACGAGGTCGTGATCCGCGGCGTGGACGGCTACGTCGTGATCTACGCCGCGGGGCCGACCGCGTCCCTCACCGTCCTCGCCGGGCCGGCCGTCAACGTCGGGCGGCTCCACCTGGAGTCCCGGCCCGCCGCCCGCGCGATCGCCGCGCACCTCACCGAACCGCGCAAGACGAACCACCGCACATGACAACCACGGAAGGGGAGCACGCATGTCCAACCTGGATCTCGCGCTGAAGGACATGATGTCCATCGACGGGGCGATCGGTGTCGCCGTCGTCGACTACAACAGCGGAATGGCGCTCGGCCAGCTCGGCAGCTCCAAGGCGCTCGACCTGCAGGTCGCGGCGGCCGGGAACACCGAGGTCGTGCGGGCGAAGCTCCGCACCATGGAGCAGCTCGGCATCAAGGAGGAGATCGAGGACATCCTCATCAGCATCTCCAGCCAGTACCACATCATCCGCCCGGTGACCGGGCGCAAGGGCAAGGGCCTGTTCCTCTACATGGCGCTCGACCGCGCCCGCGCCAACCTCGCCCTCGCCCGCCACCGGCTCCGCGACATCGAGGAGAACCTGGAGATCTGACCGAGGCCCGGCACGCGCGTGCCCGCCGTCCCCGGCGAGGGGACGGCGGGCACGGGCCTACTTGACGAGGGGCACGCCGCGGGTGGACCGGACGGTCAGCTTGTCGGCGGTCTCGTCCAGGTCGACGACCACCTCGTCGCCGTCGATGATCCCGCCCGAGAGGAGCTCGCGGGCGAGCTGGTCGCCGATGGCCGTCTGCACGAGGCGGCGCAGCGGCCGCGCCCCGTACAGCGGGTCGTAGCCGGTCAGCGCCAGCCACTCGCGGGCCGCGTCGGTCACCTTGAGCGTGAGCTGCCGCTCGGCGAGCCGCGCCGCGAGCTGGTCGACCTGCAGGTCGACGATCTTCGTCAGCTCGGCGGTGGACAGCGAGTCGAACAGGATCACGTCGTCCAGCCGGTTGAGGAACTCCGGCTTGAACGAGTTCCGCACCGCGTTCCAGACCGCCTCGCGCTTCGGGCCGTTCTCCAGCGTCGGGTCGACCAGGAACTGCGAGCCGATGTTCGACGTGAGGATCAGGATCGTGTTGCGGAAGTCGACCGTGCGGCCCTGCCCGTCGGTGAGGCGGCCGTCGTCCAGGACTTGCAGGAGGATGTCGAAGACCTCCGGGTGCGCCTTCTCCACCTCGTCCAGCAGGACCACCGAGTACGGGCGGCGCCGCACGGCCTCGGTGAGCTGCCCGCCCTCCTCGTAGCCGACGTAGCCGGGCGGGGCGCCGACCAGCCGCGCCACGCTGTGCTTCTCGGAGTACTCGCTCATGTCGATGCGGGTCATCGCCCGCTCCTCGTCGAACAGGAACTCCGCGAGCGCCTTCGCCAGCTCGGTCTTGCCCACGCCGGTCGGGCCGAGGAACAGGAACGAGCCGGTCGGGCGGTCCGGGTCGGCGATGCCCGCGCGGGCGCGGCGCACCGCGTCCGACACCGTCCGGACGGCGGTGGACTGCCCGATCAGCCGCCGGCCGAGCTCCTCCTCCATCCGCAGCAGCTTCGCCGTCTCCCCTTCGAGCAGCCGGCCCGCGGGGATGCCCGTCCACAGCGCGACCACGTCGGCGACGTCGTCGGGGCCGACCTCCTCCTTGACCATCGCGTCGCGGTTCTCGGCCGCCTCCGACGCCTCCTCCAGCTGCTTCTCCAGCTGCGGGATCTCGCCGTAGGTCAGCCGCGCGGACGTCTCCAGGTCGCCGTCGCGCTGGGCGCGCTCCGCCTCCCCGCGGAGCTGGTCGATCCGCTCCTTGATCTCGCCGACGCGGTTCAGGCTGGCCTTCTCCTTGTCCCAGCGCGCGACGAGCCCGGTCAGGTGCTCCTGCTTGTCGGCCAGGTCGGCGCGGAGCTTGTCGAGCCGCTGCCGGGACGCCTCGTCGGTCTCCTTGGAGAGGTTCATCTCCTCCATCTTGAGGCGGTCGACGGTGCGCTGCAGCTCGTCGATCTCGACGGGCCGGGAGTCGATCTCCATGCGCAGCCGGGACGCGGCCTCGTCCACCAGGTCGATCGCCTTGTCCGGCAGGTACCGGGAGGTGATGTAGCGGTCGGACAGCGTCGCCGCCGCCACCATCGCCGAGTCGTTGATCTGCACCTTGTGGTGCGCCTCGTAGCGGCCCTTCAGCCCGCGCAGGATCGCGATCGTGTCCGCCACGGACGGCTCGCCGACGAACACCTGCTGGAACCGGCGCTCCAGCGCCGCGTCCTTCTCGATCCGCTCGCGGTACTCGTCCAGCGTCGTCGCGCCGATCATCCGCAGCTCGCCGCGGGCCAGCATCGGCTTCAGCATGTTGCCGGCGTCCATCGCGCCCTCGGCCGCGCCCGCCCCGACGACGGTGTGCAGCTCGTCGATGAACGTGACGACCTGCCCCTCGCTCTCCTTGATCTCGTGCAGGACGGCCTTCAGCCGCTCCTCGAACTCGCCGCGGTACTTCGCGCCCGCGACCATCGCGCCGAGGTCGAGCGACACGAGGCGCTTGCCGCGCAGCGACTCGGGGACGTCCCCCGCGACGATGCGCTGCGCCAGGCCCTCCACCACGGCGGTCTTGCCGACGCCGGGCTCGCCGATGAGCACCGGGTTGTTCTTCGTCCGCCGCGACAGCACCTGCACGACCCGGCGGATCTCCGCGTCGCGCCCGATCACCGGGTCGAGCCGGCCGTCGCGGGCCGCGGCCGTCAGGTCGACGCCGTACTTCTCCAGCGACTGGTAGGTGCCCTCCGGGTTCTCGCTGGTGACGCGGGCGTGCCCGCGCACCTTCTCGAACGCGTCCAGCAGCGCCTGCGGCGTCGCGCCGTACTCCTTCAGCAGGCCCGCGACCGGGCCGCCGTCGGCCGCCAGCCCGACCAGCAGGTGCTCGGTCGAGACGTAGTCGTCCTCAAGCTGCTCCGCGCGGTGCCCCGCGGTGCTGATCGACCGCTGGAGCTGCCCCGACAGGCGCGGCGTCGCGACCGTGGAGCCCTGCGCCTTCGGCTTGGCGGCGAGCTGCTCCTCGGCCTGCCGCCGGATCGCCTGCCAGTCGGCGCCGACGGCCTCCAGCAGCGGGACGGCCGTCCCGTCCGCCAGCCCGATCAGCGCCACCAGCAGGTGCTGCGGCTCCACCTCGGGGTGTCCCTCCGCCGCGGCCCGCCGGACCGCGACCGACACCGCTTCCTGGCTCTTCTGCGTCAGTTTGTAGTCCATGTGTCCCCAGCCCCCGTGTTGTGAGAAGCGGTGATGTTCAGCTCTGGTCCCGGTTGCGTTCGTGCCACACCACGACGCTCGTGTGCCTGATGGGCACCAGGTCGGCCCCGGGGGTGCCGCCCTCGTCCGCGTGCCTGCGGCGCTGCTGCGCCAGCCGCGCCGCGACGGATCGGGTCGATTCGAGTTCCTTGGCGAGCTCCTCCAGCGCGGCGTGCGCCTTCGCGAGCTCTTCCCGGAGCCGCACGTTGTCGCGCTGCAGCTCCAGGATGTGCTTGATACCGGACAGGTTGATGCCCTCTTCCTGCGAGAGCCGCTGGATCTCGCGGAGCATCACGATGTCGCGCATCGAGTAGCGGCGGCCCCGCCCGGCCGTCCGGCCGGGGGACACGAGGCCCATTCGGTCGTAGGTCCGGAGCGTCTGCGGATGCAGCCCGGACAGCTGCGCCGCCACCGAGATGACGTAGACCGGAGTGTCGTCACCGAACGGGTCGGTCTTCATGGCCACCTCCGTTCATCCGCCGGGAGACAACGCGTCCGCTCATGTCGTCACTCCGTCTTGGCCTGCTGGAGGAGGTCCGCGCGGAGGTCGTCGCCGGAGTTCGCCTCGCGCAGCCGGGCGAGCGCCTCCCGCGCCTGGTCGTCGAGCTTCTGCGGGACCTGGACGTCGACGGTGACGAGCAGGTCGCCCTTGGTGCCGTCGCGCCGGGGGGCGCCGCGGCCCTTCACGCGGAACGTGCGGCCGTTCGGGGTGCCCTCCGGCAGCCGGAGCGTCACCGGCTGGCCCTGGAACGTCGGCACCCGGATCTCCGCGCCGAGCGCCGCCTCCGGGAACGTCACCGGGACGCTCAGCGTGAGGTTGTCGCCGCTGCGGCCGAACACCTTGTGCGGAAGCACCTTGATGTTGACGTACAGGTCGCCCTGCGGCCCGCCGTTCTCGCCCGGCGCGCCCTTGCCCTTCAGCCGGATCTTCTGCCCGTCGGCGACGCCCGCCGGGATCCGCGCCTGGATCGTGCGGGTGCCGGTGGCCCGGCCGCTGCCGTGGCAGACGGGGCACGGGTCGTCGACGACGAGGCCCCGCCCGTGGCAGTCCTTGCACGGCTCCTGGAAGCCGAAGTTGCCGAGGTTGCGGGTCTCGTGGCCGGTGCCCTCGCAGTTCGGGCACACCCGCGGCACGGTGCCGGCCTTGGCGCCGGTCCCGCGGCACGCGTTGCACGCCGCCTCGCTCGTCAGCTTGATCGGCACGGTCACGCCGTTCATCGAGCGGCCGAACGACAGCGTCACCTCGGTCTCGACGTCCGCGCCGCGCCGCGCGCGCCGCGTCGTCCCGGTGGTGCGCCCGCCGCCGCGGCCGAACAGCCCGCCGAACAGGTCGCCGATGCGCTCGCCGGTGCCGCCGGTCTGCGTCCCGCCGCCCCCCGGCTGGCCGAACAGGTCGCCGAGGTCGAACGGGAAGCCGCCGCCCTGCTGGCCGCGGAAGCCGCCCGGCATGGACCGCACCGCGTCGTACTCCTTGCGGCGCTTCTCGTCGGAGAGGACGTCGTACGCCTCGGAGACCTCCTTGAAGCGGTCCTCGGCGTCGGCGTCGCCCTTGTTCGCGTCCGGGTGGTACTTGCGCGCCAGCTTCCGGTACGACTTCTTGATCTCCTCCTGCGAGGCCGTCTTCGCGACACCGAGGACCTTGTAGTAGTCCTTCTCCAGGTAGTCCTTGGTGCTCACGGCGCCCCGCCTTCTGCTATCGCCACTTGCCACATGTCTTCACGTGCCCCGGCGGCCCCGTCCCGGCCGTGGTGGCCGGGACGGGACACCGGGTCCTTCCGGGGGCGTGCCGCCCCCAGATCCCTCGGCGCGGAGCCGGGGATCACTCGCCGTCGCCGCCCGCGTCGCCGCCGCTCCCGCCGCCGGCGTCCGGGTCGGGATCGGCCACCGCCACGCGCGCGGCCCGCAGGATCCGCTCGCCGATGCGGTAACCGGGCTGGAGGACGTCCACGACACTCGTCTCGGTCACATCGGGCGAGAGCGAGTGCATGAGCGCCTCGTGCACGGTCGGGTCGAAGGGCTCGCCCTTCTCGCCGTACCGCTCCAGGCCGAGCTTGCCCGTGATGGCCTCAAGGCTCTCGGCCACGGACCGGAACCCGCCGTGGAGCTCGTCGTGCTCGCGGGCACGGCCGATGTCGTCCAGCACCGGGAGCAGCTCGGACAGCACCTGCCCGAGGGCCTGCTCCCGGACCGCGACCCGGTCGCGCTCGACGCGCTTGCGGTAGTTGTCGTATTCGGCCTTCAGCCGCTGCAGGTCGGCGATGCGTTCGGTCACCTGCTTCTGCAGCGCGGCGACCTCTTCGTCGCCGGCCTTGGCGCCCTCGTCCGCCGGGGCCTCCGGGGCGGGCGACTCGGCCGCCTGCGCCCCGGACTCGCCGGTCACCCGGACCTGCCCCGTCTCGGGATCGATGCGCCGCTTGTCGCGGATCACCGGGCCCTCCTTCTCCTCGCCCTCGTCTGGGGAGGGCGTCACGATGCATCACCCTTCGGCTTCTCGTCGTCCACGATCTCGGCGTCGACGACCTCGTCGTCCTGCTGGTCGCCGCCCTGGGCGTCGGCGGTCGGGCCGGCGTCGCCGCCCGGCTGCGCGCCCTCGGGGTTCTGCGCGTACATCGCGGCGCCCATCTTCTGGCTGACCTGCGCGAGCTTCTCGGCGCTGGTCTTGATGGCGTCGACGTCGGTGCCCTCCAGGGCCTTCTTCACCTCGGCGACCGCGTCGCCGACCTCGGTCTTCAGCTCCGCGGGGACCTTCTCGTCGTTCTCCCGCAGGAACTTCTCGGTCGAGTACGCGAGGGTGTCGGCCTGGTTGCGGACCTCGGCCTCCTCCTTGCGCCGGCGGTCCTCCTCGGCGTACTCCTCGGCGTCGCGCATCATGCGGTCGATGTCGTCCTTGGGCAGCGCGCTGCCGCCCGTGATGACCATCGACTGCTCCTTGCCGGTGCCCTGGTCCTTCGCGCTGACGTTCACGATGCCGTTCGCGTCGATGTCGAAGGTGACCTCGATCTGCGGGACGCCGCGCGGCGCCGGCGGCAGGCCGGTGAGCTGGAAGGTGCCGAGCTTCTTGTTGTACGCCGCGATCTCGCGCTCGCCCTGGTAGACCTGGATCTCCACGGACGGCTGGTTGTCGTCGGCGGTGGTGAACGTCTCCGACCGCTTGGTCGGGATCGTGGTGTTCCGCTCGATGATCTTGGTGAAGATGCCGCCCTTGGTCTCGATGCCGAGGCTCAGCGGGGTCACGTCCAGCAGCAGGACGTCCTTGACCTCGCCCTTCAGCACGCCGGCCTGGAGGCTGGCGCCGATCGCGACGACCTCGTCCGGGTTGACGCCCTTGTTCGGCTCCTTGCCGGTCATCTCCTTGACCAGGTCGGACACCGCGGGCATCCGGGTCGAGCCGCCGACCAGGACGACCTGGTTGATCTCGTTGACCGAGATGCCGGCGTCCTTGAGCACCGAGTTGAACGGCGCCTTGGTCCGGTCGAGCAGGTCGGAGGTCATCCGCTGGAACTCGGCGCGGGTGAGCTTCTCGTCCAGGTGCAGCGGGCCCTCGCTGGAGGCGGTGATGTAGGGCAGGTTGATCTGCGTCTCGGTCGAGCTGGACAGCTCGATCTTCGCCTTCTCCGCGGCCTCGCGCAGCCGCTGGAGGGCCATCTTGTCCTTGCCCAGGTCGACGCCGTTGGCGTTCTTGAACTTCTCGACCAGCCACTGGACGACCTTGTCGTCCCAGTCGTCGCCGCCCAGGTGGTTGTCACCGCTGGTGGCCTTCACCTCGACCACGCCGTCGCCGACTTCGAGCAGGGACACGTCGAACGTGCCGCCGCCCAGGTCGAAGACCAGGATCGTGGCCTCGTTCTCCTTCTCCAGGTGGTACGCCAGCGCGGCCGAGGTCGGCTCGTTGATGATGCGCAGGACGTTCAGCCCCGCGATCTGGCCGGCCTCCTTGGTCGCCTGGCGCTGGTGGTCGGAGAAGTACGCGGGAACGGTGATGACCGCGTCGGTGACGGTCTCGCCCAGGTACGCCTCGGCGTCGCGCTTGAGCTTCTGCAGCACGAACGCGCTCATCTGCTGCGGGTTGAAGTCCTTGCCGTCGATCGTGGTCTTCCAGTCGGTGCCCATCTCCCGCTTGACCGAACGGATCGTCCGGTCGACGTTGGTCACCGCCTGGCGCTTGGCGACCTCGCCCACCAGGACCTCACCGTTCTTGGCGAAGGCGACGACGGACGGCGTGGTCCGCGACCCCTCCGCGTTCGCGATGACGGTGGGCTCGCCGCCCTCCAGAATCGCGACGACCGAGTTGGTCGTCCCGAGGTCGATGCCGACCGCACGTGCCATGTTCTCGTCCTCCGTCGTTTCCCGTGTTCAGCGAGTTTCCGGTTGTGCTCTGCCCCCGGTCGCCCCCGGGGGCGCGGCCGGTTCGTCGCTGTCCGCAAGGTTGCCTCGCCGCCGTCTCGTTGTCAAATGACTTGAGTCGGGTCGGCTCAACTTTGCTGACGTCCTCTACAACAGGACGATTGAGCCGTCTATTCCGGTTCCCTCGCGGACGCTCCCAAACGAGAGTTCGCCCCTCCGGAGGACCCGAACCGCCCGCCCGTCCACCCCGAGTAGGACTCGCCGTCCGACCCCGCGCCGCTCGGACGAACCCCGCTGCTCGGAAGAACCCACCGGTCGGCCGTGTCGGCAGAGCGTGAAAGTAGATCGCGGGTGCGGGTGATACGTACGCGAGCACCCTTTCCGCTACGGAAGGCACCACATGGCAGGAGAGCCCCTCACCGCCGACCCGCCCCGCGACGGGGGGCGGGGGCGGGCGGACGACGCCGCCCTGTTGCGGATGTCCCTGGACGATCCCCAGCGGTTCGGGGAGATCTTCGACGCCTACTTCGCCGAGATCCACGGGTACGCCGCGAAAAGGCTCGGTCCGGACGCCGCATCCGACATCGCCGCGCAGACCTTCCTGGAGGCGTTCCGCCGCCGGGACCGCTACGACGCGTCCCGGGCGGCCGTGCGGACCTGGCTGTACGGCATCGCGACCAAGGTCATCGGCAAGCACAAACGCACCGAGGTGCGCGGGTTGCACGCCCGCGCGCGGCTCGACCTCGCACGGCAGCACGAAGGGCACGCCGACCGGGTGGACGACCAGGTCAGCGCCCACGGCCTGCGAGGACGCCTGGCCGGCGCGATCGCCGCGCTGACGGCCGGGGACCGGGACGTCCTGCTGCTCGTCGCACTCGCCGACTTCAGCCACGAGGAGGTCGCCGCCGCGCTCGGCATCCCGTACGGGACGGTCGGCTCGCGGCTCAGCCGGGCCAGGCGCAAGGCACGTGAGGCGCTGGGCGGAATGAACCCGATGCGTGATCTGGAGGACGACCGTGGATGAGCTGCGGATGGTAAAGGAGGCGTACGGCGAGCCCGAGCCGCCGACGCTGCGCGAGATGACCGAGGCCCGAGCCCGGATGTTCGAGGAGTCGCCACCCCGCCGCGCCCGGCGCGGATGGCGGCTCAAGGCGGGGTTCGGCCTGGTCGCCGCCGGGGCGGCCGCCGCCGTCGCGATCGCGGCGACCGGCTCAGGGACGCCGGCGTCGCCTTCCGCACCCGCGGATCTGGGCAAGCGGGCCGTCCTGGCGGCGGCGGAGCGCGCGGAGGCGCAGCCGACCGGCGACTTCTGGTTCTACCACGGCACCTCGGGACGATCGTTGATCGTCCGGTCCGAAACCGGTGACTACGCGATCGTCGCGGCCCCGGAGGAAGGGTTCATGTGGATCGGGGCCGAGCCGGACGCGGGCCCGGGCACCTACAACCGGAACCTGCCGTCCAGGCCGCTGACGGCGCAGGACGAGGCGCTGTGGAAGAAGGCCGGGTCGCCGTCGGAGTTCAAGGTCTGGGACGGCGAGCGCCTCTTCACCTACGACCAGGGCGTGACGCGGTGGAGGTCCTGGGATCCGTCCCGGAGGGGCGACGGTGCCTGGATCGGCGGCAGGACCTTCGAGGAGGCCGAGCGGCTGCCGACCGACGCCGGTGAACTGGCCGACCTGCTGGCCTCGGGCAACCTGTACTTCCACCTCCTGTCCCCGGAGGAGAAGGAGCGGTTCAAGAAGGAGCACGGAATTCCCGAACGGCGCTCGATGACCCCCCTCGACAAGCTCACCGTGGTCGCGGCGCTCCTGCAGACCAAGCCCATGCCGCCGGCGTTCAGGGCCGGTCTCATGCGGGCGCTCGCCGCGCAGCCCTGGGTGAAGGCGATCGACGGCGTGACCGACTCGCTGGGGCGCGAGGGCGTCGCGTTGGCCGTCGGCCTGAAGACCACGCATGTCACCGCCGCGCAGGGCGCGCCCGCCGAGGAACGCGGAGACTACGACAGCCGCAAGGAGATCGTCTTCGATGAGCGGACCGGGGAGATGCTCGCCGTGCAGACCGTGCTGACGAGGCCCGGCGGCCCCTACCGCGACCGCGATCCCGGGTTCGTGCTCCGCTTCAGCCTGATCCTCGACTCGGGATGGACGGACACCAAGCCGAAGCCGCCCGAGGAACTGCCCTTCCGGTCCCGCTGACCGGTGTTCTTCCGGGCTTTTCGGAGGCTCTGGTAAGAAGCGGCGGGGTGCGGCCACTTCCCAGGTGACTAACTCCCGGACGAAGGGCGCAGACCTTGTCGGATTCCGAAGACGCCGCCCGGTTCACGGCGCTGTACGACGCGCACCATCCGCGCGTCCACGCGTACGTCGTGAGCCGGGCCGGCGCGCAGGCCGCCGAAGAGATCACGAGTGAGGCGTTCTGCGTCGCCTGGCGGCGCATCCGCGACCTGCCGGACGAACCGCTGCCCTGGCTGTTCGGCATCGCCCGCAACCTGCTGCGCGAGTCCTACCGGGCGCAGGGACGGCAGGACGAGCTGGCCCGCGAGCTGCGGACCTGGGCGGCCGGGCAGCCGCCCGCCGGCGACGTCGCGGACGCGGTGGCCGAGCGCGCCGGGATGCTGCGGGCGCTGGCGGCCCTGCCCGACGCCGACCGCGAGCTGCTGACGCTCGTCGCCTGGCACGAGCTCACGCCGGACGAGGCGGCGCAGGTCGTCGGCTGCTCGAAGGCCGCGTTCTACGTGCGGCTGCACCGCGCGCGGCGCCGGCTGGAGCGCGCGCTGGCCGCCGAGGCGCGGGCGCCCAGCCCCGCGGTGACGCACGCCCCAACCCTGCTCACCCCGAAAAAGAAGGCGGTCCGATGAAGCACGACGTGATGAAGTCGCTGTCCGCGGCGCGGCCCGAGCAGCTCGACCCCCCGGCCGACCCGGCCGCGGCCCGCGCCCGCCGGGACCGCGACCTCGCGCGGGCGCTCGGGGCGGATCGGGAGCCGGTGCGGTCGACGGGGCGGCGTCGGCCCGTCCGCTGGATGGCCGGGGCAGGAGTCCTCGCCGCCGGTGCCGCGGCAGCGGTCGCGATCGCGGTGATCGGGCCCGGTTCCCCGGCGTCCCCGGGCACCCCGGCGACCGTCGAGCTGGGCAAGCGGGCCGTGCTGGCGGCGGCGGAGCAGGCCGAGGCCCAGCCGACCGGCAAGTACTGGTACTCCGACATCGTCCAGGGGCAGTCGTACGTCATGCGCGCCGCGACCGGGAGCTACGCGATCACCGGTGCGCACGGCGAGTCGTTCAGCTGGCGCGGCGCGGAGCAGGGGATGGGCGAGGCGTACTACGTCCGCGACCTGCCGGCCCGGCCGCAGACGCCGCGGGACGAGGCGCTGTGGCGCAAGGCCGGTTCGCCGTCGTCCTTTCCGGTGTCGTCCGACGGGCCCTCCGTCACCGTCTACACGAAGGAACCGACGCCGTGGCGGTCCGGCGGCCCGGAGGCCGGCAAGGACCCCGACGGGGGCGGCAGGTTCCTGGAGGGCAGGTCGATCAAGGAGCTGCGGAAGCTGCCGACCGCCCCGGCCAGGCTCACCGACATGTTCCTGAGCGAGCCGGAGATCGGTAAGGCGGCCGGTGTCCCGCCGGGGAAGGGACCGGGGCCGGCGGGCCGGGCGGCCGCACCGGACGCCAAGGTCGCGCGGGTGGCGTCGATGCTGGGGACGAACCCGCTGCCGCCCGGGGTCCAGGCCGGGCTGATGCGGGCGCTGGCCGGCCAGCCGGGCGTCCACGCCATCGGCCACGTCACCGACCCGCTGGGCCGCCGGGGCGTCGCCCTCGCCACCGCCGACCGGGCCGTCACCGTCACCGATGGACCGGAGGCCGAGCGCGGCACCTACCGCTCCCGCACGGTGATCGTCTTCGATGAGCGCACCGGCGCGCTGCTGTCGCGGTTCGACCAGCTGACCGTGCCCGGCGGCCGGTACGCCGAGATGAGGCCCGGCTTCGTCATCGAGCACCAGAGCGTCCGCTCCGCGAAGTGGACCGACGACAAGCCGAAGCCGCCCGCCACGCTGCCCTACTGAGCCGGGCTCCGGAGGCCCCCGTCCGGTGGACGGGGGCCGTTCCGGGCGTCAGGCGGTGAGGTCGGCCGGGGACGTGCCGGTGTGGGTCAGGGGGAGGCCGAGGGCGGCGCGTTCGGCGAGCCAGGCGCTCGGGCGGTAGCGCGGGTCGCCGGTGGAGGCGTGCAGGCCGCGCAGGATCGCCAGGACGCGGTCGGCCCCGGCGTGCTCGCCCCATTCCAGCGGGCCGCGCGGGTAGCCGAGGCCGAGCCGGACGGCGGTGTCGATGTCCTCGGGGAGGGCGAGCCGCTGCTCGGCGATCCCGCAGCCGACGTTCACGATCGACGCGAGCAGCCGTTGGGCGACGGGGGCGTGGGCGTCCCTGACGACGGTGACGGCTCGTCCTGTGGCGGCGAGGGCCGCGAGGCCGGCTCGCCCTGCGTCCTTGTCGAGCCCGGGATGCACGGCCACGGTCAGCCGGGTGAAGAACCCACCGAGCGGGTCAATGCCCAGGGTGCGCTCTAGGGGGAGGTCTTCGGCGAGGGCGGTGTCGACCGTGCTGCGCCCGAACGGCGCCGCAAGCACGATCGCCTGGCTGGAGGGCCGCTCGCCGGACTCGACCTCCGTTCCGGACGTCGACAGCAACGCCCCGAGCTCTTCGCGGACATCGCCGTGTACCCAGATGGGGCGGGCCTCCACGTTCGGGGCCGTGATCTCGGGCGGCTCCTGCTTGGCCCCGTCCACGTACTTGTAGAAGCCCTCGCCGGTCTTGCGTCCGAGCAGGCCCGCTTCGGCACGTGCCCGCCCGATCCTGGACGGACGGAACCGCGGCTCCGTGTAGAAGCCCGTCCAGATGGACTCCATCACCGGGTGCGACACGTCCAGCCCCGTGAGGTCGAGTAGCTCGCACGGCCCCATCTTCAGGCCGAGGACGTCCCGCGCGATGCGGTCGATGTCCACGGGTTCGGCGGCCCCCTCGGAGAGGATCTGCAGCGCCTCCGTCGTCAGCCCCCGCCCAGCGTGGTTGACGAGGAACCCGGGTGCGTCCGGCGCGAGCACCGGTTCGTGACCGAGACGCCTCACCAGGTCGGTCAGCGCGTCCGGGATCCACTCGGCGGTGCGCGCCCCGGGGATCACCTCGACGAGGCGCATCAGCGGCACCGGGTTGAAGAAGTGCAGGCCCGCCACCCGGGACGGATCGTTCAGCACGGCCGCGATCGACGTAACCGGCAGCGAACTGGTGTTGGTGACAAGGATCGTGTGCTCGGGGCAGACCTTCTCCAGGGTCGAGAACAGCTCCCGCTTGGTCTCCATGTCCTCCCGGACGGCCTCGATGACGAGGTCGCACTCCTGGAAAGGCGTCATCGGCTCGCCGACCGGGTGCAGCCGCTCCTTCGCCGCCGCGGCGTCCGCCGCGGTCATCCGGCCCTTCGCAACCAGCTTGTCGTACATGCCGCAGATGTTGACGACCGCGTCCTGCACCGCCTCGGTGCGCACGTCGGCGATCTCCACGGTCAGCCCGCCCGCCGCCGCGAGCTGCGCGATGCCGCGCCCCATCACCCCGGCGCCGATCACCCGGATCGTCCGCACGTCCCGTGCCCACTGCCCCGCGCGTTCCGCCATGCCGCCTCCTCCGTCCCGCGGGACGGGCCGGCGGCCGCGCCCCGGCACGATAGTAGGCGCGGCCCCGCGGGCCGCCCGCACGGCGTGCGGATCAGTCGTCGTCGCCGTCGTCGTCGTTCTGGTCGTCCTGCTGGTCTCCGTCGTCCTGGTCGCCGCCGTCCTCGCCGTTCTCGCCGGCGCCGCACCCGGCCGTCACGACGGCGGTGGCCCCCAGCGTCCCGGCCAGCGCCACGGCCGGTGCCGCCGGTGCCAGGAACGCCAGCGCCGCGATCAGCATCTTCAGCAGCCTCGTCGCCATGTCCGCCCTCTCCTGTTCTCCGCTTCCACGGGGTGGGACGCTCCCGCCGGGTGCTACCCCGGCCGCGGCCCTCCTCACCGAGGCGGCCGCATCCACATCCTCCGCCGGGCGGAAGCCCGCACGCCAGCGATCCGGGCGAACCGCATAACCTGCTCGTAGCCTGCCAAGTGCGCCAGACGTCGAGTTGAGGAGCACCCATGCGTGAAGCGGTCGTCTGCGAGCCGCTGCGTACCCCGATCGGCCGGTTCGGCGGGGTCCTGAAGTCCGTCCCGCCCGTCGAGCTCGCCGCGACCGTCATCCGCGCGCTCGTCGAACGCGCGGGCGTGCCCGGGGACGCGGTCGACGAGGTGATCCTCGGCCACTGCTACCCGTCGGCCGACGCCCCCGCCATCGGCCGCGTCGCCGCGCTGGACGCCGGGCTGCCCATCGAGGTCGGCGGCACCCAGCTCGACCGGCGCTGCGGTTCCGGGCTGCAGGCCGTCCTCGACGCCGCCATGCAGGTCCAGCTCGGCGTCAGCGACGTCGTCATCGCGGGCGGCGCGGAGAGCATGAGCAACGCGCCCTTCTACACGACGCAGGCGCGCTGGGGGGTGCGCGGGCCGTCCCTCGAACTGCACGACGCGCTGGCCCGCGGCCGCGTCACCGCGGGCGGCGCCGGATATCCCGTCCCCGGCGGGATGCTGGAGACCGCCGAGAACCTGCGCCGCGAGTACGGCATCGGACGCGAGGAGCAGGACGAGCTGGCCGTGCGCTCCCACCAGCGCGCCGTCGCCGCGCAGCAGTCGGGGGTTTTCGACGAGGAGATCGTCCCGGTGACCATCCGGTCGCGTAAGGGCGACACCGTCGTGGACACCGACGAGCACCCGCGCCCCGACACGACCGTCGAAGGGCTGGCGAAGCTCCGGCCCGTCCTCGGGAAGTCCGACGACCAGGCCACGGTCACCGCGGGCAACGCCAGCGGCCAGAACGACGCCGCCGCCGCGTGCATCGTCACCACCCCCGAGCGCGCCGCCGAGCTGGGCCTCCGCCCGCTGGTGCGGCTCGTCTCGTGGGCCCGCGCCGGCGTCCCGCCCCGCACGATGGGCATCGGCCCCGTCCCGGCCACCGCCAAGGCCCTGGACCGGGCGGGGATCACCCTCGCCGACGTCGACCTCATCGAGCTGAACGAGGCGTTCGCCGCGCAGGCCCTCGCCGTCGCCCGCGAGTGGGACCTCAAGGACGCCGACTGGGACCGGGTCAACGTCCACGGCTCCGGCATCTCCCTCGGCCACCCGGTCGGCGCCACCGGCGCCCGCATCCTCGCCACCCTCGCCCGCGAGATGCAGCGCCGCGACGCCCGCTACGGCCTCGAAACGATGTGCATCGGCGGTGGCCAGGGCCTGGCGGCGGTGTTCGAGAAGGTCTAGGACGCCGTCCAGGACGGGTCGCGCCCGGTCTTGGCCATGAGCTGGTCCAGGGCCGGGGCGGCGCCGGAAATCTCCACGGCCGGGCCGAAGAGGCCCTCGATGCCCTGGCCGCCGCTCTGCTCGACGGCCGGCCCGACGAACGCGAGGCAGGTCTCGATCTCGTCCTTGCCCGCGTCGTAGGGCCGGCCGGTGGCGCGGGCGAGGTCCCAGCCGTGCACGACGAGTTCGTTCATCGCGACGTGCCCGGCCTCCTCGCCGGACATGTCGATGCCGCCCGCCTGGGTGGTCCCCTCCCAGGCTTCGGGGGCGCGCCAGGCGGCGGCGAGCGCGTCGAGCCGCTCGGGGACGCGGGCGCGCCAGTCCGGCGGGAGGTTCGCCGCGTCGGCGGACGGCGGCTGCGACGGCCCGTCCGGGAACCGCTTCGCGGCGGCCCACGTGAACGCCAGGCTCAGCCCGGCGATGTGGTCGATGAGCGCGCCGAGCGGCATGTCCGGGCACGGGGTCGGCGCGGCGAGCCGGTCGTCGCGGACGCCCGCGAGCAGCTCGGACATCCGCCGGGCGGCGGGTGTGAGGTCGGGCTTCGCGGTCATGCTGGGCACCTCTCGTCGTACGGTCCGGTGGCGGACGGGCGGGCCGATCCCGCCCGCGAATACGGACTCGTGGTCCGTTCGGTACTCATCGCCCGGTGCCCATCGATATGCGGAATCCATAAGGTATGGGGACGTGACGCAACGCGGGAGGGTGCGCGAATGGTCCCGGCATCGCCGTACTGTGAGCTGACCTGCGAATGTGACGCATAAACTACTACCGAGTAGTATTCGGGCCCCGGATGAAGCGCAGTCTGTCGCGAGCCCTACGCTGACTGCCATCGCCCGTACCCCAGGAGGACGGAACAGTGTTCTGGATCACGTTGGTCATTGGGCTCGCCGGAACGGCGGTCGCTCTGGCGCTCGCCGGTCGGCGGGTGCTGTTCCTCTACAAGATCGCCAAGAGCGGGCAGCCCGATCCCGAGCGGACGCTGCAGGTCAAGCGCGACCCCAAGGGCGCGGTCGAGGGCCAGGCGGTCGAGGTCTTCGGGCAGCGCAAGCTGCTGAAGTGGACCATCGCCGGTGCGGCGCACTTCGCCGTCATGTGGGCGTTCTTCCTCCTGGCGACCGTCTACGGGGAAGCGGCCGTCCAGCTGCTGTTCGGGCTTGAGGCGCACATCCCGTTCCTGCAGACCTGGGGGCCCATCGGCTTCGTGCAGGACACCATCGCCCTCGCCTGCCTCGCCGGCCTGATCACCTTCACCGCCATCCGCGTGAAGAACTCGCCGAAGCGGATCGGCCGCCGGTCCCGGTTCAAGGGCTCGCACCTGTCCGGCGCCTGGATCACGCTCTTCATGATCTTCAACGTGATCTGGACGATGTTCTTCTTCCGCGGCGTGGAGGCCGCCCGCGGCAACTTCGGCTACAGCGAGGCGGCGTACTTCTCGCACCTGACCGGCAGGCTCTTCGAGGGGATGGACGACAACACCCTCGAAATCCTGGAGTCGGTCGGGCTGCTGCTGCACATCGGCGTCGCGCTCGTCTTCCTGGTCTTCGTCGTCCACTCCAAGCACTTGCACATCTTCCTGGCGCCGCTGAACGTCATGTTCAAGCGCCGCCCGGACGGCCTCGGCGCCGCGCAGCCGATGATGTCGGACGGCAAGCCGCTCGACTTCGAGGAGGCCGACCCCGACGAGGACGTCTTCGGCCGCGGCAAGATCGAGGACTTCACCTGGAAGGGCTTCCTCGACATGGCGACCTGCACCGAGTGCGGTCGCTGCCAGTCGCAGTGCCCCGCCTGGAACACCGGCAAGCCGCTGTCGCCGAAGATGCTCGTCCTCGACCTGCGCGACCACGCCCTCGCCAAGGCGCCCTACATGGTCGCCTCCGAGGAGGAGCGCGAGAAGTTCACCGACGAGCAGAAGCTCGCCATGGAGGTCGGCAAGGCGCTCGTCGGCGACGACGGCGTCATCCACCCGGACGTCCTGTGGTCGTGCACCAACTGCGGCGCGTGCGTCGAGCAGTGCCCGGTCGACATCGAGCACATCGACCACATCCTGGACATGCGCCGCTTCCAGGTCATGATCGAGTCCTCGTTCCCGTCCGAGGCCGGCGTCATGCTGAAGAACCTGGAGAACAAGGGCAACCCGTGGGGCATGTCCGAGATGAAGCGCCTCGAATGGATCGAGGAGCTGGACTTCGAGGTCGAGGTCGTCGACGACAAGCTCTCCGAGGACACCGAGTACCTGTTCTGGGTCGGCTGCGCCGGCGCCCTGGAGGACCGCGCGAAGAAGACCACGAAGGCCGTCGCGGAACTGCTGCACATTGCGGGCGTCAAGTTCGCCGTCCTCGGCCCCATGGAGGCGTGCTCCGGTGACCCGGCCCGCCGCCTCGGCATGGAGTTCGTCTTCCAGATGCTCGGCCAGCAGAACGTCGAGACGCTGAACGACGCGGGCGCCAAGAAGATCGTCGCGACCTGCCCGCACTGCTTCAACACCCTGGCCAACGAGTACCCGCAGATCGGCGGGAACTACGAGGTCGTCCACCACACCCAGCTCCTCGCGCACCTGGTCGAGGAGGGCAAGCTCACCCCGGTCACGCCGATCGAGGAGAGCATCACCTACCACGACCCCTGCTTCCTGGGCCGGCACAACAAGGTCTACAAGCAGCCGCGCGACATCATGGCGACCGTCCCCGGCGTCAAGACGCAGGAGATGCACCGCCACAAGGACCGCGGCTTCTGCTGCGGCGCCGGCGGCGCGCGGATGTGGATGGAAGAGCGCATCGGCAAGCGCATCAACACCGAGCGCGTGGACGAGGCGCTGGAGACCAATCCCGACACCGTCTCCACCGCGTGCCCGTTCTGCCTGGTCATGCTGGGCGACGCGATCAACGAGAAGAAGAACTCGGGCGACGCCAAGGAGACCCTGGAGGTCGTGGACGTCTCGCAGCTCCTGATCCGCTCCGTCAAGGGCGAGGGCAGCGCCCCCGAGAAGGAGCCGGTCGCCGCCGAGTAGCGGTCAACGTGCGACAGGGACCCCCGGCCACGCGGCCGGGGGTCCTTCGCTTTGGGGGCTCAGCGGGGCGGTTCGGGCGGCATCCCGTAAGCGGCTGTGGGCTTCGCCGTCGTGACGTCCGTGTCGCCCTCCAGCTCGCCGTCGGTGCCGCCTTCCGGGCCGGGAGGGACGGCGACCAGGACGTCGTGCAGCCCGTGCACCGCCCACGAGGGCAGGACCTCCCGGCGGACGAGGTCGTCCACGGACGCGAAGGACCCCTGCGCAGTCCGGGCCAGCACGAGCAGCTTCGCGTGGTACGAATCCAGGCCGGGCAGTGAGGCGAGCAGCCCCTCGGGCGCCGAGTTGACGTCGATCAGCCCCCCGTCGTCGAACCTGCGGGGCAGGTCGGGACGTCCGATGCGGAGCACCCGCGCGATCGCCGGGTAGTGCGTCACCAGGGAGCGGGCCTGGTCGCGGCGGACCCTGCGTTCGATCAGCGGGACGCCGAAGACCGCCGCCTCGTCGGTCAGCGCGGGCTCCCGCGGCTCCCCGGTGAGGACCGCGAGGTGGATGGCGCCGCCGAGCGTCGTGCCCATGAGCGTGACGAACATCAGCAGGTCCCACCAGGTCATGTTCACCGGGTGGGACTCGTTGGCGCCCACGAAGAACACGAGCGTCAGGACGAGGTAGGCGGCCGACGCGACCGCGAGGAAGGGGCTGCGGCGCCGCGCCGCGAAGTAGGCGAAGGGGGCCCACGTCACGGTTCCGAAGCTGAGCAGCGGGAGCGCCACCAGCAGGGCCCGGAGCGGCCACGGCCGCCGCCGTGCGGCGGGCACGGCGATCGGATGCGCGTAGGCCGGCGGCGGGCCGGGGA
>NZ_SMKM01000103.1 GCF_004348665.1 Actinomadura sp. GC306
ACCCCCAACCGGCCCCACCGAAAATCAGCCAGTCCACAGGCACCCCGTCCCACCCGTCGATAAGGCCGTGGACTTCGGCGCCATAGGGATCAACATCGCCGTCCCAGTCACCGGACCTGCCCGATCCGCGGCCGGCCGTCCGGTACGTACAGCAGCGGGACGCAGTGATCGTCCCCGTCGCCGACACCCTCACCGACCAGCCGAAGAAGGCGTACCCCGCCAGCTGCCCCGGCGTGATCTCCGTTGGCGCGCTCGACGAGGCCGGCACCCTGTCCGGCTTCTCCAACAACGCCACACCGGTCACCTCACCGCCCCGGCCGTAGCCGCGATGGTCGGCGCCGCCCGTCGTCCCCGTCGACCGAAACTGGCACCCCGGCCACTAACCCCGGTCGTCACCCGCAAGCGAAACCCGCGCCGACGTCACCGGGCACCATCCACGATCTGATCGCCGCCCGCGAGCACGACATCATCGACGCTCTGGCCATCAGGGCGATCGCCTGCTACGCCGACAAGGGGGCATATCGGAGCGGGCGGCGCAATCGGTACTCCCTACAAGCGCAAGAATGGCGCGATGACACTCGGGCCCAGACCGCCGAGGGGCTCGGTCTCCTTGCCGTTCTTCACCACCCGCGTCCGGACGATGAGGAACCGCTCCCGCCGTCCCACGAACCTTTCCCGCACCACCCCGACCTGGCGTCCTGGACGGCCACATCCACAGCCCGAGGTCCAACTCCGCCTCAACCGGCTGCTTCGGTTTCTCTGCGAACCCGACCGCCACCACAACGACCAAGACGAGCAACATGACCAAGGGCACCGCCCGCCGCCCATCCCGAGCGCCGCCCGCCACGTCTGCTGAAGGGGGAGGAGCCGCTCCATGCCAGTGCACCGGCAGAGACCCTCGACCCGCGGTACGCGTGCGGTAGATCGGTTATGTCGCGGAAGACCCGTCCGAGGTGTCGGTGGTCATCCGCACGTAGCCGGGGCGCCAGCCGCGGCGCCGGCCGAGCGGGATCAGGACGCCGCAGGCCACCACCAGGGCGGCGATGCCCAGGGAACCGCCGGCGACGCCCAGCGCCACGGCACGGGTCGTGGAGTCCGGCCGGTCGGCCATGGCGATCTTCACGGGCGGCCCGGCGGCACCCCCGCCCCCGGCGACCGGAATGTTCACCGCGGTGAGGGCCTCGAACGGGTTGATCATGCCGTTGCCGCTGCCGATGCCCTTGCTGCCCTCCGCGGTGCCCTCGATCCGCTGCTTGACCTGCGCGGGCGTGAGGTTCGGATAAACCTCCTTGATCAAGGCGGCGAGCCCGGCGACGAAGGGGGTGGCGAAGCTCGTGCCCTTCTCGGCTACCGCGTAGCTGCCGTCCGGTGCCGTGGTCACGATGTCCTGCCCGGGTGCCATGACCGAGACGGGGGTCGCGGCGTTGGAGAACGCGGTGACACCGCCCTGCTGGTCGACGGCGCCCACCGAGATCACCCCCGGATAGGCGCTGGGATACATCAGCGCCGGGGTCTGGCCCTCTTCCGGGTTGATGTTGCCGGCCGCCGCGACGATGACGACGCCCTTGGCGAGCGCGTCCGCCACGGCCTTCCGCAGGCGCGGGTCGTCGCCGATCGACTGGGTCGAAACGTTGATGATGTCGGCGCCCAGCTCGACCGCCGCGTCGATGCCCTTGGCGGCGAGACCGCTGTCGACCCCCTGCGCCTGCGCCGCGAATTTGATCGGGATGATCTTCGCGTCGGGGGCGACGCCGTAGAACGGGCTGTTCCCCTTCTTGGCGGCGATGATGCCGGCGACCCAGGTGCCGTGCCCTAGGCAGTCCGCCGGGCCGGTCTTGGTCAGATCGACGCCCCTGAGCACCTGCCCGCTCAGTTGCGGGTTCTTCGCGGTCACGCCGCTGTCCACCACCGCGACCTTGACGCCGCGGCCGGTGGCCCGCTCATGTGCCGCCCCGATGTTGAGGATCTGCTGGGCCCACGGCTGCCCGCTCTGGCCGAGCTGCTGCGCGGTCAGGGCACCCGCGGGCGGCTGGCAGGGCGCCGCATAGGCCGGTGCCGCGGCGGGCGCCGCATGTGTCGGGGCCCCTTGGGCGGCCGGTGCCGTGCAGAGGGGCACGAGGAAGCCGGTGAGCACGGCGATCACTGTCCGTCTCATGCCGCAAGCCTCCGCTCCGATGTCGCATCCGCCACAGCAGAAGACCTTAAAGGACGGACATCCGCCGCACGACCCGGTGGCACCCGCCGGACTATGCTGAGATCTCCGAGGCGTGGTGCTCCTGATGATCAGCGCATGGCGTGCCGTAGACCTCACCTGGCCGCCATTAGGCCGAGACCACTCAGGCCGACCCGAAGTGTCCTAGTATAAGCGAACCCTGATCACTAGCTCATGACCTAGAGCCGGTAAGCGAGGTAGATGTGACCCCCCCGAAATCGGCCGATCCGGAACGGATCGCCGCCCACGGTAAGGACATCGCCAGCATCGTCGTCCCCCGTCTCACCACCGCGGGGAACACGCTCAACGGCGATGGCGTCGGCAACATGGAGGGCGGCGACTTCAGCATCACCTGCACCAATGCCTCCGTCGCCTACCCGATCGCGGTCCAGTTCGCCTTCGAGGACATCAAACTCCTGATGAACACTGCCCAGAGTTACGCGAAGACCATCGACGCCACGGCGAAGACGTACGCCAAGGTCGAGCAGGCGAACACGGTTTGAGGACGTCCTGAGACGGTTCTGAGAACGGCGACGAAACAAGAGAGCGGATGACATGACTCCTCCCGGCGGCACCTCCACCTCTTCGCCATCCGGAAGCACCCCCTCGCCCGCTGGAAGCACTTCCTCACCTGCGGGGAGTACTCCCTCACCTGCTGGAAGCACTCCTTCGCCCGCGGGGAGCACTTTCTCACCTGCGGGGAGTACTTCTTCGCCCGCTGGAAGCAACTCTTCGCCGGCCTCTACGCCCGCTGGAAGCAACTCTTCGCCTGCCGGAAACAACTCTTCGCCCGCCGGAGGTACGCCCGTCGGGTCGGGCCCGCGCAATTCAGGTCTCGCGGGCGGCGGCGCCGCGGCGGGCGGTGCGATCATCGCCGCGGCGACGGGCGGGTCCGCCACCGCCGTCGCCGAACCCCTCATGGACGTGGCGATAGCCATGGTCAGTGCCGCGGTGATCCTGCCCCCCGCGCTCGTCATCTCGTTCGAGTTCCGGCTGTCCAAGGGCAAGCCGCAGAGCCTGGAGAAGGCCGCTGGCGAATGGATGAAATCCGCCCAGGAACTCGAGCAGGCCGCCAACGACCTGCGAAGCCTCGCCGCCGGTATCCCCCAGCTGGCGTGGAACATGAAGGACCGCCAAGATTACGAGAACAAGGTCGAACAGTTCTGCGAGATGGCCGAGGCCCTGAAGACCTACCTCCAGGCCGTTTCGATCGCGCTGACGGTACTTGCGTACGCGCTGCTCGCCTACGCCGTGTTCGCCATGGGAATGGCGGTCTACATCGACGTGCTCTTCGTCCTGGCGGTGGCCGCGCTGGCGAGCGTCGTGGGTGCCCCCTCCTACGCTGGGATCGTCGCGGCCGCCGGCACGGGCTTGACGATCACCCACGTCGCGACCGGCATCCTCGCCGCCGCCAGCGCGATCGCCGCGGCGGCGATGTTCGGCGGTGCCGGGCTGACCGCCCTCAGCCAGGAGGGCAACGGCGTCGACGCCGGGGGCGCGTTCAAGGAGGCCCTGGTGAACGGCTCCGCCGGCTCAGCAGCCAATCTGCTGCAGAACGCAGCGAACGCCGGGCTTTCCTGGGTCAACCGGTCCGACGGCAACACGATCAACCGTGGTCTGCCGGGCGGCGGGTCGGCGGGCGGCAGGGGCTTCCCCATCAGCGAGATCGACTTGGACGCCGACCGGAGCATCGACGAGACGTGGACCTACGGCGGCGGGGCCAAGGTCAACACTCCCGCCGGTGAGACCGAGGTCGCCGGCAATGTGAAGAAGAACGACGAAGGCTGGGCCGGTGGCGAGTTCGGCGTCAACCAGAAGGTGTCCGACCCTACCGGCAACTTCAACGGCACGCTCGGCGGCAAGGTCACCTGGGACGAGAACGAGGACCTCGGCGGCGGGTTCAAGACCGGCGTCGGTCACAACGGCAGCGGCAGCAAGGCCGAGTATGAAGGCGCATGGAACAACGACGGCAACTATTCGGACAAGTACAACGTGAACAGCCCGGTCTTCAACCGTGAGGGGTCGTTCGTCAAGCAGCAGGACGAGACGCCACCCTGGGACAAGTGATGGCCGCGGGTCTTTTCGAGAGCACCTCGCTGCGCCTGAACCCGGCGAACCTTTACGAGGTCCAGGACGTCGGCACAGGAGCGACTCTCGCCCGGCTCGTCGAGGTGGCGCGCGTCCGTTCGCCCCGGGGCCACTGGATCACCCCGGACCGGGTCCGGACGCCCCGGCTGACGTTCGCCGTGACGGCGCCCGACGGCACGGCGCTCATGTACTACGACCGTGCCGAACATCAGACGCTCAACCCCATCGCGCCACAGACGGCCTTCGTCGGCACCGACGGCAGGGTGCTCGCCAGGCTGGAATGCGACAGCCACTCCACGTTCCACGGCGGCGGCCGGGTGTTGGGGACGACCGACCAGGGCTGGTTCCTGGCCCCTGGCGCCCGCCTGCACGACCCGGAAGCCCGGCCGCTCGGGGACCTGGTCTTCGAGCAGCCGCCCAATATGGACCGCCCGATACTTCCGGACGGCCGGGACGCCCGCACCCTCCGCTGGATGACCATGGACGGCGTCCAGTTGGCGGAACGGCGCAACGGCGACCTTCATATCGACGGCCGAGTCACCGGGGCCTGGCGGGCCATCATCATCGGCTCCTACCTGGCCATGGCCTTCGAGTTCCATCTCCCCATCAACGAGGGCGAGGCCACCGAAACGGTCCCGAACGTCTACCCGGGCTACACGGACGTCCACACCGACTACAACGAGTTCCAACGGGACTTCATGATCCAGTACAGGCGGCCCATGCGCACGCGTGCCGCCCCGGTGGTGTTCCGGGCAGGTGTCCAGCGGGATCAGCTCGAACACCTGTTCAAGTTGTTCTGGCCGGTCGGTGTCGCCTTGGTCATCGTCTTGGCACTCTTCAGATGGGTCATCTGAGCCGAAAAACGGATTCGTACCGAACAAGGCAGGCCTTTCGGTTCCGGGACGGAGGCGTCCCGGAACCGAAAGGCCGGGACGGTCAGCGGGGGCCCGGGAAACCGGGCCCCTTGTAGTTCTCCATGGCCTCCTTGGCGCGCTGCTGCTGGATGCCGAGCTCCCGGGCCAGTTCCTTCATCTGCCCGGCGAAGCCATTAGCGATCTTGTCCAGGGAGGCGAGGGCGGCGGCCGGGTCCCCCGGCTTCTGCGGGTCCTCGGGCATCGGGAAGGCGGCCGCGCTCGCCTCGCGGACCTTCGTCTGGAAGTCCTGCGCCGCCGCGTTGACCGCCTCGCGGATCGCCTCGCTGAGGTCCGCGGCCGGCATGCGCATGGCGCGGGGGTCCAAGTCGAGCTTGGTCAGGCCGCCCTGGGCCTTGTACTCGGCGACGACGCGGCCATCGGCCGCTTCGCCGCTGCCGACGGCGGCCTGGATGGACTCCTGGATCTTGGTGAACTCGCCCATCTGCGCTTCCATGTCGCGCCTGTAGCGCTCGACGCCTTCACCGAGGCTGAAGTCGGCCATATGTCCCTACTCCTGGTGTGCGGTCTGGATGAGGCGGGTGCCGTGGCGGCGGTTGATGAAGTACCCGCGGCCCGGCGGCAGTGAGTGTCCCTTGATGTTGCCCAGCACGACTCCCTCGTCCTTGTTGCCGGACATCAGCAGGCCGGGCGACCCCATTTCCTTGATGCGCTGGAGGATCGGGTCGTACATCGCGCGCCCGGCGCCGCCGAAGGCGCGGGACACGATCACGTGGAGTCCGATGTCGCGGGCCTGCGGGAGCAGTTCGGCCAGCTGGGCGACCGGGTTGGCGGACGTGGCGACCAGGTCGTAGTCGTCGATGACCAGGTAGAGGTCCGCGCCGGTCCACCACGACCGGTCGCGCAGCTGCTCGGGGGTGAGGTCGGCGGGCGGGAGCCGGGCCTGGAGTGCGCCGACGATGTCCTTGACCAGGCTCTGCGCGGCCGCCGAAGAGGCGGCGTAGCCGATCCGGTGCTCGGTGTCGGCCGCGTCCAGCAGCGCCCGCCGGTAGTCAATGAAGATCATCCGGGCCTGCTGGGGCGTGTACCGCTCGATGATCCCGCCGGTGATGAGGCGCAGCAGGTTCGACTTGCCGCACTCGGTGTCGCCGATGACGAGGAAGTGGGACTCGGACGCGAAGTCCAGGAAGACCGGCGACAGGGTGTCCTCGTCGATGCCGATCGGGATCCGCGAGCCGCTCTCGGCGGCGCTCGGCATCGAGCCGACCGACAGGACGGCGGGCAGCATCCGGACCTTCGGCGCCGCCGGCCCTTCCCAGTTGCCGGCGACCACGGCGACGAGCTTCTTGACGCCCTCCGCCAGCGTCGTGTCGTCGGTCTCGCCGTCCAGGCGCGGCAGCGCCGTCAGGCAGTGGTGGCCTTCGCGAGTGAGGCCGCGGCCGGGCTTGCCCTCGGGGACGTTCCCGGCGAGCTTCCGATCGATCTCGGACTCGTACGGGTCGCCGAGCTTCAGTTCCAGCTTGGTGCCGAAGAGGTCGCGGACGTTCATCCGGAACTCCGACCACTTGTTGACCGTCGCGACCACGTGGATGCCGTAGCCCAGCCCGCGCGCGACCAGGTCGGTGATGACGGGTTCGAGGTTCTCGAAGTCCTGGCGGAGCGTCATCCAGCCGTCCACGACGAGGAACACGTCGCCGTAGCCGTCCCCGGTGAGCTCTCCGGAGGCGCGCATCCGCCGGTAGGTGGGCATGGAGTCGATGCCGCGCTCGGCGAACTCGCGTTCCCGCTGCTCCAGCAGGGAGGTGACCTCGGCGACCGTGCGGCGGACGCGGTCGCCGTCGAGCCGGTTGGCGACACCGCCGACGTGCGGGAGCTCCGACAGCGCGGCGAGGGTGCCGCCACCGAAGTCCAGGCAGTAGAACTGCACCTGCTGCGGCGTGTGCGTCAGCGCGAGCGACGCGATCAGCGTCCGCAGCATCGTGGACTTGCCGGTCTGCGGTGAGCCGGCGATGCCCGCGTTGCCCGCCGCGCCGGACAGGTCCACGTACATCGGATCGCGGCGCTGCTCGAACGGCTTGTCGACGACGCCGACGACCGCGTGCAGCCGGTTCCGCCACCCCTCGTGCTGCGTCGTCAGGCCGAGGCCGGGCACGATCGCGAGCGTCGGCAGCAGGTCGTCGAGCGTGGGCGGCGCGTCCAGCGGCGGCAGCCAGATGGCGTGCGCCGGCGGGCCGTGGTTCTCCAGTTGCCTGACCACCACGTCGAACAGCGAGTCCTGCGACTCCTCCTCGCCGCCCTGCTGCTGCTCCTGCCGGTTCTCGACGACGTGCGGGCGGATGTAGTCGGGGATGTACGGCACGATCTGCCGGACGACCTGCGGCCCCGCCTTCTCCTTGGGCTGGAGGTCCTCGGTGGCGGGCCCGGACACGTACGCGGCGCGGAACCGGGTCATGGACTCGGTGCCGAACTTCATGTACCCGTGACCGGGCGCGGACGGCAGCTCGTAGGCGTCCGGGACGCCGAGCACGACCCGCGACTCCTGCGCGGAGAACGTCCGCAGGCCGATCCGGTACGACAGGTGGGTGTCCAGGCCGCGGAGCTTGCCCTCCTCCAGGCGCTGCGAGGCGAGCAGGATGTGCACGCCCAGCGACCGTCCCAGCCGCCCGATCATGACGAACAGGTCCGCGAACTCGGGCTTGGCCGACAGCAGCTCGGAGAACTCGTCCAGGACGAGGAACAGCGTCGGCATCGGCTGGAGGTCGGCGCCCTGCTCGCGTGCCTTCTCGTAGTCGCGGAGCGAGGCGTAGTTCCCCTGCGCCCGCAGGTACTCCTGCCGGCGGACCATCTCGCCGTGCAGCGCGTCGTACATGCGGTCGACCAGGGGGAGCTCGTCCTCCAGGTTGGTGATGATGGCGGAGACGTGCCGGAGGTTCTCCATCCCCAGGAACGTCGCACCGCCCTTGAAGTCGACGAGGACGAAGTTGAGCACCTCGGACGAATGCGTCATCGCGAGACCGAGCACCAGCGTGCGGAGCGCCTCGGACTTACCGGAGCCGGTCGCCCCGATGCACAGGCCGTGCGGGCCCATGCCGCCCTGCGCGGACTCCTTGATGTCCAGGTGGACGGGACGTCCCTCGGTGTCGACGCCGATGGGGACCCGCAGCCGGTTGCGCGGCGCCCGCGGCCGCCACGTGACGTTGGGGTCGACGCGGAACGGGTTCTCGATGCCCAGCAGCGACGTGACCGTGGTGGCGCCGGACAGCGCGTCCTCCATCGGGCCGGACACGGCGCTGGCGCGCAGCGGGGCGAGCTGGCGGGCCAGCGACTCGGCCTGCTGGAGGGTGATCGAGTCGGGATTCCCGATGCGGGCGGCGACGTCCTTGCCGGTGCGGTCCTTGGAGAGGCGGGACACCTGCGCCTTGGCGACGCCGAGCCGCAGCATGGTCGCTTCCGGCGTCGGCGCCACGGAACCGGTGAGGTCGATGACGCAGACGCCCTCGACACCGTCGGCGGCGAGCTGCGAGTCGTAGGACGCCTGGCCGCCGTCCATGATCACGATGTGGTACGGGAGGTCGTCCTGGGAGAGGCCAGGCTGGAAGCGGGGGCGGTCCTTGACGTCCTGGCCGAACATCGCCTCCAGCGTGGTCATGCTCTCGGCCATGAGCCGCACGGGGCCCGCCGCGTCGTGTTCGGTGGGGTGCAGGTTGTGCGGCAGCCACTTGATCCACTGCCACCAGGGCATCCGCTCCCGGGACGCGCACACCGTGATGCGCACGTCGTCGGGGGAGTGGAAGGTGGCGATCTGCGCGATCACCGCGCGGACCATTCCGTACACGGCCTCGGGATCACCGGTGGGGACGATCCGCGAGAACGACCGCAGGGAAACCGAGATGGGCAGGTTCGGCACGTTCGCATGGGTGCGCATGAACCGGCGCAGCGCACCCGCCGTCATGGGCTCGAGGTCCTCGATGGGCTTCGTCTCCGGCGCGATCAGCTGCACGGCGAGTTTCTGCGCGCCGCTGGCGAGCCTGACCTGGAGGAAGTCGTCGTCGGACGGGCGGCGCTCCCACAACCGGGCGCTCATCGCCAGCGACCACAGCGATGCGGGGTCGGGACTCGCCCACTCCAGGGCCTCGCGCTGCTGCTTGGCCGCCTTGCGGACCTTCCTGCGGACCTGCCCGAGATAGCGCAGGTAGTCGCGCCGCTCGTTGTTCAGCTTGACCTTGCGCTCGCCGCTGCCGCGACCGACCTGGCCGAGCATCATGCCGAACATGGACACGGCGAACATGCCGCCCGCCACGTACTGCAGGGTCCCGCCGCCCCGGCCCGTCATCATGAGCACCATGGCGCCGGATCCGGCCAGCATCGGCAGGTAGGTCAGCACCGCGTGGAAGCCCTGCGGGATCAACTCGGGCAACTCCGGCGGCGACTCCAGGAGGATCTCTCCTCGCGGCATCGGCGGGGGGTCGCGCCGCTCCTTGCGCCGGACGATGTCCGTGCTCACGCTAGCCGTCCCTTCCATCGCGCCCGTCGCGGCGGCGGGGCGCGCCGCCGGCCCGCGGTCGTCCGACCGCGTGCCGTCTCAGGTGGTCGTGCCGTTACTCGACCGTACGAATCGTAGAGGTATCGGATGGCGCGTGCGAGCCGCATCAACCTCCATTGGCGGTCGGCCCAGTACACGCCCGGCCCAATCAGACATTAGGGTTAGCGCCATTCAGATCACCGCCACATCGCAATGAGGCACGAGGATTCCCCCGGCGGCAGAGGCGGCGGGCATGGCACCATTCAAGTGCTTCGCCTGCTTCGCCCCCGTCCGCACACCGGAAGATTTGCGAGGAAGTCGTGAGTGCGCTCCCAGGAGCTGACCTTTGCCGGGTCACGGTCGTCGGGCCGAGCCGGCGGGTCGATATCGCACTACCCGCCGACGCGACCTTTGCCGAGCTCTACCCCACGATGCTGCGCTACGCCGGCCAGAACCTCGCCGACGCCGGCCTGGCACATGGCGGCTGGGTACTGCAGAAGCTCGACGAGGCCCCGTTCGACCCCGCCAGCACCCCGGCACAGGCGGGAATCCGCGACGGCGACCTGATCTACCTGCGTCCGCGGATGGCGCAGATCCCCGACATGGTGTTCGACGACGTCCCCGATGTCGTGGCGACCGGGGTCAGCGAGCGGCCCGGCCGCTGGCGGCAGGACTCCACCCGCAGGTTCGCCCTCGGATGGGGCGTGGCGGGGCTGGTCGTCGGTGCGCTGATCCTGCTGATGACGGGTCCGTCCTGGGTCGCCCCGGCGATCGTGGCCGGCGTGGTCGGGCTGCTCCTGCTGGGCGCGGCCATCGCCCTGTCGCGGGCGCTCGGCGACGCCGGGGCGGGGGCGGCGCTCGGCTACGCGGCGCTGCCCTACGCGTTCCTCGCGGGGCTGCTGGCCCCGGCCGGTGACGACGCGCTGGGCGACCTCGGCGCGCTGCACCTGGTGGCCGGATTCGGCGCGGTCGTGCTGGCGGCGACGCTGGCCGGGTTCGCCATCGCCGACGGGCTGCCGGTCTTCTACGGCGTCGCGATCGCCGCGCTGCTCGGGACGGTGAACTGCGCGATCCCGCTCCTGTTCGACATGGACGCCGCCGGGATCGCCGCGATCACGGTGACGATCGCGCTCGCGCTGACCCCGCTGCTGCCGGGCGTCGCGTTCAAGATGGCGCGGGTGCAGCTGCCGCCCGTGCCCGGGAGCGCCGAGGACCTGCGGCGGGACACGCTGATGGTCGACGGCCAGGCGCTGCTGAGCCGCACGGCGGTCGCCGACCGGTACGTGACCGGGGGCGTCTCGGTGATCGGCCTGGTCGCCTTCGGCGCCGTGGTGCCGCTGGCCTTCGACGGCGGCTGGGTGAGTCCCGTCATGTGCGTCGCCCTGTCCTTCGCCCTGCTGCTCCGGGCGCGGATCTTCCGGGCCAGGGCGCAGAAGCTCTGGCTGCTCCTCCCCGGCGTCACCGGGCTGGGAGCGCTCGCGATCGCCACCGCGCTCGGCTCCGACTCGCAGCCGCTGCTGCTCACCGGCGTGCTGCTGCCCACACTGATCGTCTCCGGTATCGCCACCGGGGTGGGCATGTGGCTGCCCGGCAACCGGCTGACCCCTTTCTGGGGACGCGCCGGAGACATCCTGGAGATCCTCCTCGTGGTGGCGCTGATTCCGCTCGCGCTCGGCGTCGCGGGGGTCTTCGAGTACGTGCGCACTGTGGTGAGCTGACGAGGGGAAGGCTCGATGCAGACCAAGAGGGATCTGCTGCAGGCGCATCGCCTGATGACCCACCGGGCGTCCCAGGCGCTGATCCTCGCCGAACCCGACTATCCAGAGCAGCCGTTGCGCAAGCTCAACGTCGGGACGTTCGCCGGAATCATGATCGCGGTGCTGGTCGCGGCCGTGTTCGGCATCATCGGCCTGCTCTTCGGCGGCGGGAGCAGCGGCCTGGACAAGAAGGGCATCGTCCTCATCGAGAAGGAGACCGGTGCCCATTTCGTGTGGTGCACGCCACAGGGTGCGCAGAAGGACGTGCTGTGCCCGGTGGCCAACTACACCTCGGCCAGGCTCGCCGCTTCGCTGGCCGGCGGAAGCGCCGAGCAGAAGTCCGTCTCGGCCAAGTCGCTCTCCAAGTTCCCCCGCGGGCCGATGATCGGAATCCCCGGGGCGCCGGATTCCGTACCCGAGGCGAAGCGGCTCGTCGGCGGCCCCTGGTCGGTCTGCGTGCGGCAGAACCGGCAGGGCGGTCCGGGGCAGTCGGTGGTCTCGCTGGTCGGAGGACGGGACGTCGGCGGGGAACCGCTGGACCCGGCGACCGGCGTGGTCGTCAGCACCGGGGCGAACGACAACTGGCTGATCTGGAAGAACCAGCGGATGCGCCTGGCCCCGGCCGGCCTCACCGTGCTCAGCGCCCCGGCGCCCGCGACGGTCTCGCCCGGCTTTGTGAACGCGCTGCCCGCCGGGCCCGACTTCGCTCCGCCGAACATCCCGGGCGCGGGCGAGCGGCCGCGGTTCCCGGACGCCGCCGGCAAGATCGGTCAGGTCTTCGTCGTCAAGGGCGTCGGAGCCGGTGACCAGCCCTACGTCCTGATGGCGGACGGGTACGCGCCGATCAGCGCGCTCCAGGCGGCGCTCATCCAGAACTCCGCGTCGTACAAGCTCCCCAAGGACACCCCCCTCGACGGCGCCGCGGTGACCACCCACCGCTCGAACGAGCGCGTCGTCGACGAGCGGCTGCCGCAGTCGCACATCAAGGTGCGGCCGTATGACGCGAAGGAGTCCCTCTGCGTCGTCTACCCCGACGCAGGGGAGAAGGCGGTGGAGGCCAAGCTCACCATTGGAGGCGGCGCCGACCTGCCGAGGCCCGGCCGGGCCTCCGGCTCCGGTGTCGACAACGTGGTGCTGCCGCCGGGGAGTGCGGTCCTGGCGGGTGTGCTGCCGGCGTCCGGATCGACCGAGGCGATCAACACCTACGCGCTAGTGGCCGATGACGGACGCAGATACGCGCTGAAGTCGGCGGAGACCGCCCAGGCGCTCGGATACACCATCTCGGCCGATAAGAACGACGCCGTCCCGGTGCCCGCCAACCTGCTGAACCTGGTGCCGAAGGGACCGGTCCTGGACCCGCAGAAGGCACTTGAACCCATTCAGCCGAGTAGTGCAGGCGGATGATCAGCAGAAAGGAACAAGTCTCCCACCCTACCGCAAATTCTTGGTAAGATCACCGGGCGTTACGGTCATCTCGGAGGGGTTGCAGTGAGTCACGCATTCAGCACCGACTACGCCACGATGCAACATGCCCAGGCGATCTTCCAGGCCAAGCACCGGGAGATGGTCCAGCTGCTGGACACTCTGGAGGCCAACCTCCAGAGCGGCCTGGGCAGGTGGGAGGACGACGCGCGTGACGCCTACTTCGAAGCCAAAGCGAAGTGGGACAAGGTGGCGCGGGAGCAGGCGGACACGGTGAGGGAGTTCAGCGAGGCGGTGGGCACCGCCCAGCAGAACTACGAGGCCGCCGAGGTGGCCAACGCCCAGATGTGGGCCTGACGGCCCGCGAGTTCACCCGCCTGACACTTCGGCGGCACCACTTTGTGCTATCTGGTCCGCCGTAAGTCCAATCTCTGATGATCTCCCGGTGTGCACCGTAACAAGGCTTTACGAGGATGTGCGTCGTGCCTGACGCTGGTGTTCAAAGTCGACTGGGTCGGCGGTGAACCAACGGGGGCTCGCGCCGCGTCGAACACGAGAAGTACCTAGTCGGGAAGGATGACGGATGAGCCAGAAGTCTTCGGTCGACAGAGCAGAAATGGCCCAGGCGGCCCAGCGGGTCGAGGAGGCCGCGCAGGATCTGCGCAAGATCCAGGGCGACCTCGGCCAGGAGCAGGCGCAGCTGTCCGGCCGCTGGATCGGTGAGGCCGGCAGTGCCTTCACCCGCGTCTACAACGAGTTCAACGGCGAGCTGGGCAAGGTCCTCGAGGTGCTGAACGGCCTCCACGAGAAGCTCGTCCAGGTGAAGATCAACTACGAGGGCAGCGAGCAGCAGCAGACCGAGGCGGTCAACCGCGTCGCCGGGCTGCTCAACGGCTGATCGACCACCACGGATTCCAGGACGATACGGAGGAACTATGAGCTACAGCTCGATGGACTTCGGCGCGATGCAGCAGGCATACGCGGCCTTCCAGCAGAAGTACAACCAGATGAACTCCGAGCTCGACGACCTCGCGCGCAGCGTCGAGGGCAAGCTCGCCCAGTGGGAGGACGGCGCGCGCGAGGCGTACTTCGACGCCAAGCGCCAGTGGGAGGCCTCGGCCGCCGACATCGCCCGCATCGTGCAGCAGCTCGGCGCGGTCATCCAGTCCTCGCAGGAGACGGGGCAGAGCACGGTCAAGACGAACGTCGGAATCATCGGCGGTTGACGACCCGTCACCGGCCGGCCGCCCGGAACGACGGACGGCCGGCCGGTGGTGACGGTAGGCAGCGGAACTTCTAGCACGGAAGTCGATACGGGGAGCGGGCGCTTCCGGCCCGCCGGAGGCTGACATGGGTGACCAGAAGAGCGAGATCGATCGCGACGAGGTCAGGAAGATCCTCAAGAAGTTGAAGGACAACCTGGCCGAGTTCGAAAGCGGCAAGGGAACGCGCAACGACATCTCGGTGCACGGCAACATCACGAACGCCGATCTGGGGCAGTACCCCGCGGTGCAGGGGCTGGTCGCGTCGACCACCACCGCGTACACCCAGATCAAGACGCAGTACGACTCCTTCCTGCAAAGCTACGACGGCATCATCCAGGCGCTCGAGCGCATCGTCGGAAACCACGACGAAAAGGAGCAGCAGAACGCCGCCGCGGCCAACCGGACGTTGGCGAACGGAAGCGGTGCTACTCCCACGACCAGTAACACCAGCGCGTACTAGCCGGCGCGAGTAGGCGGGATCGATAACTCATGGGTTACACGCAGCACGACGAGCCGATTCGTTCGCATCAGAACAGTCCCACCGACTGGGACGGCGGCATCGACCAGATGAACGACATCCTCGATGCGACCAATCCGCAGAGGGTCATTGACGCGGGCGGCTACTACGCAAGCGCCGCGCAGAAGTTCCAGCATGCGGTCGGTATCCTCCGTGCCCAGAAGTCCGCGCTCGCCGGCGTCTGGAAGGGCGAGGACGCCGAGGCCACGATCAAGCAGCTCGGCCGGCTGGAGACGAGCGCCGAAGGGCTGCGGCAGGCTTCGGACACGACCGGGAAGGCGCTGACGGAGCACGGCACGAAGCTTGACTGGTATGTGAAGAACCGTCCCGGCAAGGGCTTTATTGGCAACATCTCCTATGACGACGCCGGCGTCGTCGCGGCAGGCACCGTGGTCGCGGGTCCGGCCGGTGGGTTGATCGCCCTCGGCGGAAAGAAGATCGGTGAGGCCCTGGGCGCCATCGACAGCGCTGAGGAGAAGGCCGCGCAGGAGCACATGAAGCGCCTCGGCGAGCGCACCGTGCAGGCCAACGGCGACATGCCCGAGCGGATCTCCACCAACCTGCCGTCGACTGACCGTGGGGGCGGCCTGCCTCCTGAGAACCGGTTCCCTGGCGGCGGCAGCATCAGGAATCCAGGTGGCGGTGGCGGGGGCGGCAGCATTCCCGGTGCCGGGGAGATTCCCGGCGGCGGTGGGAGCATTCCCGGCGGCCCCGGTGCAGGCAGCATTCCGGGTGGCGGCGGGAGCATTCCCGGTGGCGGCGGCAGCATCCCCGGCGGTGGTGGAGGCATTCCCGGCGGCCCCGGTGCAGGCAGCATTCCGGGTGGCGGCGGGAGCATTCCCGGCGGTCCCTCCGAGAGCGACCTCGCCGGCCTGCCCGGTGGCCCCCCCGGCGCCGGTGGCGGCGGCATGGACCCGTTCGGTCGCGGCGGCATCGGCGGCGGTGGCGGCGGTATCCCCGGTGGAGGTGCCGGTGGAGGCAGCGTTCCCGGTGCCGGCGGACTCGGTGCCGGTGCCGGTGCCGGTGGCCTGGCCGGCGGAATGCCCGGCGCGGGCCGGGGCACCGGTGTTGGTGCGGGTACCGGCGCGGGTGCGGGCGCGAACAAGGGCGGCGCCGGTGGCCGTGGCATGATGGGCGGCGGCGCTCCCATGGGCGGCGGTCGCGGCGGTGGTGGCGAGGACGAGCACGAGCGCACCACCTGGCTCATGGAAGACGAGGACGTATGGGGCGGAAATGATGATGAGACCGCCCCTCCCGTGATTGGCTGACCCCAGGCTCGATCACGAGACGATGCAGGAGACGGCGTGAGCGGATCGAATTCTTCGAACTGCTCACGCCGTGTTCCGTGTAGTGAGGTTGCGTTGTGCGACGGATGACACGATGGCTCGCGGCAATGGGAGCGACCTCCGCTCTGGTCCTGACCACGGCGGCGCCCGTCAACGGGGCGCCTGGGCCCCGGCCGGACCAGTGGTGGTTCACGGCCTGGGAGGTCCAGCAGAAGGTCTGGCCGGTCAGCAAAGGGGCCGGTGTCACCGTCGCGGTGATCGATGATGGTGTCAATGGGCAACTCCCCGACTTCCGAGGAGCCATGGCCCCCGGAATAGACGCGGGAACCGGCTCCGGAAACGGTCAGATCGGTCCTACTTCTAGCGCGGAGGATTCCCACGGCACGGGCATGGCCGCCCTCATCGCCAGCCGGGGAACGGGCTCGGGCTTCGTAGGGGTCGCTCCGGAATCCAAGATCATGCCGATCAAGGCCGGCCTCGCCGCATGGGATAAGGCGATTCGATATGCGGCTGATCACGGTGCGAAAGTGATCAACATTTCCCAGGGGTTCAGTGGGCCTTGCAGGCCCGAGACCCAGCAGGCGGTCGCTTATGCGCTGCAACGTGATGCCGTGGTCGTCGCCGCCGCGGGCAACAGCGGTGATACCGACAACCGGCCGGAAGAGCCGGCGAACTGCAGCGGTGTTCTCGCGGTGGGCGCGGTCGACAACCAGAAGGTCGCCTGGGAGAGGACGCAGCGTCAGTCCTATGTCGCCGTGGCCGCTCCCGGTCTGCTGGTCAACACTCTTCGCGCGGACGGGCAGGTCATAGATCGACGGGCCGGAACGAGTCAGGCTGCGGCTTTGACGTCCGCGGTGGCCGCGCTGGTGCGGTCGAAGCATCCGGACATGCCGGCTCGCGAGGTCGTCCAGCGGATCATCAACACCACGAAGGACGCCGGTCCTCCCGGTAAGGACAATATGACCGGGACCGGGGTCATCATTCCGGCGGCCGCCCTCACGGCCAACGTGTCGAAGAACGCGCCGAACCCCGTTTTCGCCGCCTACGACCGCTGGCTGGCCGAGAACCCGCAGGCGAACGCGAAGCCGTCCGCGACCAAGGTGCCCAAGTCCGATGCCACCAAGCGCGCCGAAGAGGCCGACCGCAACCTCCTGATCATTTTGATCGCCGGGGCCGTCATTCTGGTGGTCGGCGGAGGCGCGCTGTTCTTCTTCATCCGGCGCGGCGGTAAGCGGAACGCCCGGACGGGGCCGGGTGCCGGTCCGCCGGGCGGAGGGGCGTCCGGCCCGCCGCCGGGATGGGGCGGGCAGCCGGTGCCCCCGCAGGGAGGGCAGCCGGGCACGCCGCCGGGTTGGGGCGGACCCCCGCCCGGGGGGCCGCAGGGGGGCCAGCCGTACGTGCCTCCGCAAGGACCCGGGGGACCCCGGCACCCGAACTAGTCGCCTGCTTCTTCAGCGGCTGCCTTCTCGCCCAGCGCCGTGCGGGCGGACGGCCGTCCCGCAGGTATGCGATCAAGCAGAGAAAGAGAGTGGTCATGAAGAGGCTCCTGGTCATCCCCGCCGCCATCGTGCTGACGCTCGGTATGAGCGCCTGCGGGTCCGACTCGAAGGACGACGCGGGCGCGGAGGGGTCGCCGTCCGCTGCCGTCGACACTTCGGTGAACCCCTCGGGTGGCACCATCACCGGCAACGGCGGTGGCGGCGGTAACGGCAACGGTGGTGGCGCCGGCGACGGTGGTGGTGGCGACGGGGGGAGCAACCTCACCCCGGCGCAGCAGCGGTCGATCGCGAAGGTCATCGAGTGCATGCGCAAGAAGGGCTACGACATGCCCGAGCCGAGCCCGGACTCGCCCGCCATCGCACCGCGGAACGTCGACGGCATGGACCCCGCGAAGGTCAACAAGGACTCCCAGGAGTGCGCGGCGCAGGCGGCGCAGGGCGGCTGACGCGGGCGTCCCCGGCGGGGCCGGGAGGTCGTAGGCTGGCGCAGGGTGGAAGGAGGGCGAGTGCCGGACCCCAACTGGCAGCACTCCGTGTTGCGTGATCTCGGCGTTTCCCAGCGTGGCCTCACGGCATGCGGGTCGACGGCGGCCGTCGTCGCCGATGCGGGACGGAAGGCCGGTACGGCCGAGCACGTCGCGCGGCGGCCGTTGCCGCCACCGGCCGTACAGGAGCCTTCCGCCGACGCTCCCGCGCCGGCGGTGCCGCAGCCGGCTCCCGCCGAGACGCAGCCGCCCAGGGCCTACGATCCCTTCCCGGACCCGCCGCAGCCGGAGCAGCCGCAAGCGGCTCCTGCCGAGGCGGAGCAGCCCAGGGCCTACGATCCCTTCCCGGACCCGCCGCAGCCGGCCGCCGCGGAGGCGGAGCAGGAACCCCAGTCGTACGATCCGTTCCCCGAGGTCCCGCAGCCGAACGAGCCCCAACCGGCACAGGCCGCCGGCAACGCGGCGGCGCCGGCGCCGCACGCACCGGAGGCGCCGAGTCCGGAGCCGCATCCGCAACCGGTGCCGCAGCAGCAACCCGACCCGCAGCAGCAACCCGACCCGGTGCAGCCGCAGGTGGATCCGGGGGAGCAGCCTGCCGAGACGGGGGTGCCGCTCGTCAACGAGAACTTCAGCTGGGAGGCGGCGATCTCGCCGGTGGGCGGCTCCGCGCCGCAGGCCCCCGGCCTTCCGCAGGCGCCGGGGGCGGGCGGGGAGAACGACGTACGCGAGGACGACGCCGCGTCCGCCGGGCACACGCCCGCGGCGCCCGTCCCGGCTCCGCCGCCGCAGCCGCACGGTGCGGAGGCGGTCCCGATGGCGGACGAGTTCGTCCGCAAGAATCAGCACGGTGACGCGCTGGTGCGCAGGGTGGGTCGCGGAGTCCGCAAGGCGGTCGGTGCGTCCGGCGAGCTCCGGACGCGCGCGGAGATCGCGGATTACCTGCGGCGGCCCGTCGGCGGTTTCCGGCAGATCACGGTGGTCAGCGTCCGCGGCGGCGCGGGCAAGACGACCGTTGCCGCGTTGCTGGCGACCGAGCTGGCGCGGCACCGGCCCGACCGGGTGCTGGCGATCGACGCCGACGCGGAGCTGGGGTCGCTGCCGCTGCGCCTCGGGGTCCGCTCCGAGCTGTCGCTGTTCGATCTGGCGGCGAAGCAGCCCCGGACGTTCGAGGAGGCCGCGCAGTACCTGCAGCAGACGCGCGAGGGGCTGTGGGTGCTCGCCGCGACGCGCGGCGGCCGGATCACCGGCGAGTTCGACTTCGACACGTTCCAGGCGGCGTTCAGCTCGGTGAGCCGCTACATCTCCACCGCGGTGACCGACTGCAGCGCCGGGATCCTCACCGACCTCCACCGCGGCATCCTCGGGCAGTCCCACAGCGTGGTGCTGGTCACCCCGGGCACGGTGGACGGGGCGCTCAGTGCCCGGGGCGCGCTGGAGTGGTTCTCCCAGGGGGCGCAGCGCGGCCTGCTGGCCCGGACGGTGATCGCGATGGTGTCGCACGCCCCGCAGGTCGGCGCCGACCTCTCGCGCGCGACGCAGATGCTCGCCGCGTGGGGGACGCCGGTCGTGCACGTCCCCTATGACCGGCACATCGCGATGGGTTCCGCGGTGGACCTGTCGCGGCTCGGTGAGGCCACCCAGACGGCGGTCGGCCGGATCGCCTACGAGGCGTTCGCGCGGTCGCTCGGGGACGTCCCTCAGGGCCGCTGAGGCGCGGGCTCACGGACGGCGGACCCGTGTCGGCTCCGCCGTCCCGGGAGGGTTAGTCGGTCCAGATTAGGACGTTGGTTATTTCTACTCCGAGTTCGCCGGCGGTGGCGAAGACGGTGCCGGTGCGGTCGCCGGCGTGGGCGCCGGTCGCCCAGTAGGACTGGGCGTAGATGACGTTGGAGCCCTGTGTCCAGGAGCGGGTCCAGTAGGCCGGGTCGGGCCTGGGTTGGCGGAGGCCGCTCGCCTTGGACGGGGTCAGCAGCTTCGGCCAGCCCTGGTCGGTGGTGGTGCGGCTGACGGCGCTCGCCGCGGACGGGCTGGCGAACTTCGCGATCGAGACCGCGGTGATGATCTTCCTGGAGGGGTCGGCGTAGACCGCGGAGTGCATCGTGCCCACGCAGGGGTGGGTGCGCAGGGTCGTGCGGAGCTTCTCGTTGGCGCGGGTGGTGCAGGACTCGGTCCGGGTGCCCACCTGGGTGAAGGTGTTGCCCTTGGCGGTGCGGATGGTGGGGGAGAGGATGGAGGCCGGGTCGGAGCCCGTGCTCCCGCTGGACGCCGTGGGCCGCGGCTCGGGCGTGTACGAGGGCGGCGTGTAGGTGGGCAGCGTGGTCGTCCGGCGGGGCTCGTCGTCGTCGCCGCTTTCCAGGATGACGAAGGCGCCGAGGCCCACCAGGGCCAGGATGCCGACCATGCCGAAGATCAGCAGGGGGACCAGGGCCCCGCCTCCGC
>NZ_SMKM01000104.1 GCF_004348665.1 Actinomadura sp. GC306
CCCCCGGCGGCTACCCGCCCCCGCACGACCAGTACGTCCCGCCGGGCGAGCAGCCCCAGTACGGGCAGCCCCAGCCCGGTTACGGCCGGCAGCCCGAGCAGCCCCAGTACGGCCAGCAGCCGCCGCCGTACGGGCAGCAGCCCGGGTACCCGCAGCAGCCGATGCACGGCGCGCCCCAGGAGCAGCAGCCGCAGTACGGGCAGCCCCAGTACGGCGCGCCCGCCGAGCAGGCGCCGCAGCAGCCCGACCAGTCCGAGGACCGCACGCTCATCGTCCCCGGCCCCGGCGCCGCCGCGCCGGAGGGGGAGCGGCAGCGGCCCGCCGTGGACGACCAGGCGACGCTGCACTGGTCGCCCGGCACCGACATCCCGGTCGCCACCGGCCCCGAGCGCAAGCAGGAGGCCCCGGCCGAGCCGTGGCAGGCGCCGACGCCGCCGGCCACGCCCGAGCCCTGGTCGCCCGAGTCGGCGCAGTCCGGCCAGTCCGGCCAGCCTGGTCAGGCCGGTCAGCCCGCTCAGGTCGACAGCGAGCGGACGATGATGGTGCCGCCGCCCGAGTCCGGGTACGGCGCGGGCTCGCAGCCGACCGGCAACCCCGTCGAGGACCTGTACCGTCCCCCGGCCGAGGCCGGCGGCGGCGTCGAGGACTCGCGGGCGACCGAGGTGTTCGACCCGTCCCAGGGCCGCGCCGAGTCGCCGGGCGGGGCAGACCAGCAGGTCGGGGCCGAGCACACCCGGATGGACATCGGCCAGCAGCAGTGGGGGCAGCAGCCCCAGCAGCAGCCGGGTCAGCAGCAGCCCGGCCAGCAGCAGCCCGGCCAGCAGTACGGGCAGCAGCAGTACGGCGGGCACCCCGGCCAGCCGGGCGAGCAACAGCAACAGCAGCAGCAGTACGGGCAGCAGCCCTACGGCCAGCAGGCACAGCAGCAGGGGTACGGCCAGCAGTACGGCCAGCCCGGTGAGCAGCAGGCCGGCCACCAGCAGTACGGTCAGCAGCAGCCCTACGGACAGCCCGGCCAGCCGGCGCAGTATGGTCAGCAGGGGCAGTACGGCCAGCAGCCCGGCTACGGGACGGGTGAGGAGGCCAAGGGCAAGGGCAGCAAGAACATGCTCCTGCTCATCGGCGGGGTCGTCGCCGTGGTGGTCATCCTCGTGGTCGTGATCGTGACCTTCGTCCTTTAAGGGCCGGAACGACGGTCTGGACCGGTGTAAAAGCCGGTCCATGTCTTCCCCAACTGCGGGGACGTAGGACACAATGCCGACGGGTCTTCCCGTTTCACCGGCGGGAACATCCGCGGGCGTCCGGGCGTTGGAATCCCCGGCGAGGCAGGCGTTCCGTGCCTCGCGGGGTTGCGCCGGAGACGGCCTGCCTGTAGTGCGTTCCTGATTTTGCACTTTGGCCCGCCGGTCGGTAACCTCTTCACTTGTGCCCGCTGTGCGCGGGTGGCTATGCGTGTGCGTCGGCGAGGCCCAGTAGCCCAGCCCCAGCGCCGCATCCAATGGGTCTTTTTCGTCGTCGGTGGGCGTGGCGGTCTTTCGGCCGCCGGGTCGCCGGACGGAAGGGACTCGACTCCCCGGCTTAGTTCGGCCCCTTTTGGGCCGGGCGGTCTGTGTCGGTTTCGCGCGGTTGTACTTCCGTGGGGTGGCGACACGCCCGACCGCGTGGGTCGGAGAGGTCGGGAAACCGGCAGGTCACAGCCTCGCCTGAGGTGGTGATTGCAGCGATGAAGACTTACCGGCTCGGTACGAGGAAGACGGAGACGCGGTGCCCACGATCCAGCAGCTGGTCCGAAAGGGCCGGACGGACAAGGTGACCAAGAACAAGACGCCCGCGCTGAAGGAGAGCCCCCAGCGGCGGGGCGTCTGCACGCGCGTCTACACCACGACGCCCAAGAAGCCGAACTCCGCGCTGCGCAAGGTCGCCCGTGTCCGGCTGACCAGCGGGATCGAGGTCACGGCCTACATCCCCGGAGTCGGGCACAACCTCCAGGAGCACTCGATCGTGCTCGTGCGCGGCGGACGTGTGAAGGACCTCCCGGGTGTTCGCTACAAGATCATCCGCGGTTCGCTCGACACCCAGGGCGTTCGGAACCGCAAGCAGGCGCGCAGCAAGTACGGCGCGAAGAAGGAGAAGAGCTGATGCCGCGCAAGGGCCCCGCTGGCAAGCGCCAGCTGATCGCTGACCCGGTGTACAACTCCCCGCTGGTCACCGCGCTCATCAACAAGATTCTCCTGGACGGCAAGCGTTCGATCGCGCAGAGCATCGTGTACGACGCCCTGGAGGGCGCCCGCGAGAAGACCGGCAACGACCCGGTCGTCACGCTCAAGCGCGCGCTCGACAACGTCAAGCCCACCCTGGAGGTCCGCAGCCGCCGCGTCGGCGGTGCGACCTACCAGGTTCCCGTCGAGGTGCGGCCGGCCCGCAGCACCACGCTCGCCCTGCGGTGGCTGGTGGTGTACGCCCGGCAGCGCCGTGAGAAGACCATGACCGAGCGGCTGATGAACGAGCTGCTCGACGCCAGCAACGGTCTTGGCGCGTCTGTCAAGAAGCGCGAGGACACGCACAAGATGGCGGAGTCCAACAAGGCCTTCGCCCACTACCGCTGGTAACCCCGGCGGAACTGCAACGACGAGACGACGCGAGGACCCAGTGGCTACCAAAACCGGTGTAGACCTGGCCAAGGTCCGCAACATCGGGATCATGGCCCATATCGACGCGGGCAAGACGACGACGACCGAGCGCATCCTGTTCTACACGGGGATGAGCTACAAGATCGGCGAGACCCACGACGGCGCGGCCACCATGGACTGGATGGAGCAGGAGCAGGAGCGGGGGATCACCATCACCTCCGCCGCCACCACCTGCCACTGGTCCGTGAACGACGACGACCACACGATCAACATCATCGACACCCCGGGGCACGTCGACTTCACCGTCGAGGTGGAGCGCAACCTGCGGGTGCTCGACGGTGCCGTCGCGGTGTTCGACGGCGTCGCCGGTGTGGAGCCCCAGTCCGAGACGGTGTGGCGCCAGGCCGACCGCTACGGCGTGCCGCGCATGTGCTTCGTCAACAAGATGGACCGTGTCGGCGCCGAGTTCCACCGCTGCGTCGACATGATCGAGAACCGGCTCAACGCGACCCCGCTGCCGCTGCAGCTGCCGATCGGCGCCGAGGCCGACTTCAAGGGCGTCATCGACCTCGTGACGATGAAGGCCCTCGTCTGGAACGAAGAGGCCAAGCTCGGCGAGATGTACGACGTCGTCGACATCCCCGACACGCACGCCGACACGGCGCGGGAGTACCACGACAAGCTGGTCGAGACGCTCGCCGAGAACGACGACGACATCATGGAGCTGTACCTGGAGGGTGAGGAGCCCACCGTGGAGCAGCTCCACGCCGGCATCCGCCGCGCGACGGTCGCCGCCAAGCTCACCCCGGTGCTGCTCGGCACGGCCTTCAAGAACAAGGGCGTGCAGCCGCTCCTGGACGCGATCGTCCGCTACCTCCCCTCGCCGCTGGACATCGAGGCCATCGAGGGCCACGCCGTCCGCGACGAGGAGCAGGCGCTCACGCGCAAGCCGAGCGAGGAGGAGCCGTTCTCCGCGCTCGCGTTCAAGATCATGAGCGACCCGCACCTCGGCAAGCTCACCTTCGTGCGCGTGTACTCGGGCGTGATGGAGTCCGGCGCGAACGTGATGAACTCCGTCAAGGAGCGCAAGGAGCGCATCGGCAAGATCTACCGGATGCACGCCAACAAGCGCACCGAGATCGAGCGCGCGGGCGCCGGCGACATCGTCGCGGTGATGGGCCTCAAGCAGACCACCACCGGCGAGACGCTGTGCGATGACAAGCACCCGATCGTGCTGGAGTCGATGAACTTTCCGGCTCCGGTCATCCACGTCGCGATCGAGCCGAAGACCAAGGCCGACCAGCAGAAGCTGGGCACCGCGATCCAGCGGCTGGCCGAGGAGGACCCGTCCTTCACGGTCCGCACCGACGAGGACACCGGCCAGACCGTGATCTCCGGCATGGGCGAGCTCCACCTGGAGATCCTCGTCGACCGGATGAAGCGCGAGTTCAAGGTCGACGCCAACGTCGGCAAGCCGCAGGTCGCCTACCGCGAGACCATCTCGCGGAAGGTCGAGAAGGTCGAGTACACCCACAAGAAGCAGACGGGCGGCTCCGGCCAGTTCGGCCGCGTGATCATCGACCTGGAGCCGCTCGGCGGCGGGTCGGACGGCTACGAGTTCGTGAACAAGGTCACCGGCGGCCGCATCCCGCGGGAGTACATCCCGTCGGTCGACGCGGGCTGCCAGGAGGCCGCCGAGTTCGGTGTCCTCGCCGGCTACCCGATGGTGGGCGTCAAGGTCACCCTGCAGGACGGCGCCTACCACGAGGTCGACTCCTCGGAGATGGCGTTCAAGGTCGCCGGTTCCATGGCGTTCAAGGAGGCCGCCCGCAAGGCGTCCCCCACGCTGCTGGAGCCGATGATGGCGGTCGAGGTCACCACGCCCGAGGACAACATGGGCGACGTGATCGGCGACCTCAACAGCCGCCGCGGTCAGGTCCAGTCCATGGACGAGCGGCACGGCATGCGCGTCATCAAGGCGCTCGTGCCCCTGTCCGAGATGTTCGGCTACGTGGGTGATCTGCGCAGCAAGACCCAGGGCCGGGCTGTCTTCACCATGCAGTTCGACTCCTACGCGGAGGTTCCCTCGAACGTCGCGCAGGAGATCATCGCCAAGGCGCGGGGCGAGTAAGACCCGGGCCTGCCCACAGATCACCAGGACCTACATCGAAGCGGTCGTCTAACGGCCGAGGATCGCAACAAGGAGCAACCAGTGGCGAAGGCCAAGTTCGAGCGGACGAAGCCGCACGTGAACATCGGCACCATTGGACACATCGACCACGGTAAGACCACGCTTACCGCGGCGATCACCAAGGTGCTCCACGACAAGTACCCGGACCTCAACCCCTTCACGCCGTTCGAGGACATCGACAAGGCGCCGGAGGAGCGCGAGCGCGGCATCACGATCTCGATCTCGCACGTCGAGTACCAGACCGAGGCCCGCCACTACGCGCACGTCGACTGCCCGGGGCACGCCGACTACATCAAGAACATGATCACCGGTGCGGCGCAGATGGACGGCGCCATCCTGGTGGTCGCCGCGACCGACGGCCCGATGCCGCAGACCAAGGAGCACGTGCTCCTGGCCCGCCAGGTCGGCGTCCCCTACATCGTCGTCGCGCTGAACAAGTGCGACATGGTGGACGACGAGGAGATCCTGGAGCTCGTCGAGCTCGAGGTCCGCGAGCTGCTCACCGAGTACGAGTTCCCGGGTGACGACGTCCCGGTCGTGCGGGTGTCCGCCTACCAGGCGCTGCAGGGCGACGAGGCGTGGTCCGAGAAGATCGTCGAGCTGATGACGGCCGTCGACGAGAACGTGCCGGAGCCGGTGCGCGACATCGACAAGCCGTTCCTGATGCCGATCGAGGACGTCTTCTCGATCACCGGCCGCGGCACGGTCGTCACCGGCCGCGTCGAGCGCGGTGTCGTGAACGTCAACGAGACCGTCGACATCATCGGCATCAAGGAGAAGTCGACGACCACCACGGTCACCGGCGTCGAGATGTTCCGCAAGCTGCTCGACCAGGGCCAGGCGGGCGACAACGTCGGCCTGCTCCTGCGCGGCATCAAGCGCGAGGACGTCGAGCGCGGCCAGTGCGTCATCAAGCCGGGCACGACCACCCCGCACACCGAGTTCGAGGCGCAGGTCTACATCCTGTCCAAGGACGAGGGCGGGCGGCACACGCCGTTCTTCAACAACTACCGTCCGCAGTTCTACTTCCGGACCACGGACGTGACCGGCGTCGTGACCCTCCCCGAGGGCACCGAGATGGTCATGCCGAGCGACAACACCGAGATGAAGGTCGAGCTGATCCAGCCGGTCGCCATGGAGGAGGGCCTGAAGTTCGCCATCCGCGAGGGTGGCCGGACCGTCGGCTCGGGTCGCGTCACGAAGATCATCAAGTAACACGCTCGTAGTCGCGGCGGCCCGGCCGCCGGGGAAACCCGAAGCCGGGCCGCCGCACCACGATCACCCGAAGAAAACAGCGGCACTACAGCAAAGGACACCGAGGCCACCATGGCGGGACAGAAGATCCGCATCCGGCTCAAGGCCTACGACCACGAGGTCATCGACACCTCCGCGAAGAAGATCGTTGAGACGGTGACGCGGACGGGCGCCAAGGTCGCGGGCCCGGTGCCGCTGCCGACCGAGAAGAACGTGTACTGCGTCATCCGCTCGCCGCACAAGTACAAGGACAGCCGCGAGCACTTCGAGATGCGCACGCACAAGCGGTTGATCGACATCATCGACCCGACGCCGAAGACGGTCGACTCGCTCATGCGGCTCGACCTTCCCGCCGGCGTCGACATCGAGATCAAGCTCTAAGGGACGCACCGAGAGATGAGTAAGCAGAGGAAGGGCGTCCTGGGCGAGAAGCTCGGCATGACCCAGGTCTTCGACGATGAGGGCCGGATCGTTCCGGTGACCGTCGTCCAGGCCGGGCCGTGTGTCGTCACCCAGATCCGCGACCAGGAGAAGGACGGCTACACCGCCGTCCAGCTCGGGTTCGGGCAGATCGACCCGCGCAAGGTGAACAAGCCGCGCACGGGTCACTTCGAGAAGGCCGGCGTCACGCCGCGCCGCTACCTCGTCGAACTGCGGGCCGACGACACCACCGAGTACGAACTCGGCCAGGAGATCACCGCCAGCGTCTTCGAGGCCGGCCAGAAGATCGACGTCACCGGTACGAGCAAGGGCAAGGGCACCGCGGGTGTCATGAAGCGCCACGGCTTCCACGGCCTCGGCGCCTCGCACGGCACCCAGCGCAAGCACCGCTCGCCGGGCTCGATCGGCGGCTGCGCGACCCCCGGTCGCGTCTTCAAGGGCCTCCGCATGGCGGGACGGCACGGCAACGCCCGCACCACCGTGCAGAACCTGACCGTCCACGCCGTCGACGCGGAGAAGAACCTGCTGCTGATCAAGGGCGCGGTTCCCGGTCCCAACGGCGGCGTTGTGCTGGTCCGCGACGCAGTGAAGGGGACGGGCAAGTGACCTCCAAGCTCGACATCGACCTGCCCGCCGAGGTCTTCGACGCGAAGACCAGCGTGCCGCTGATCCACCAGGTCGTGGTGGCGCAGCTGGCCGCGGCCCGGCAGGGCACGCACGCGACCAAGAGCCGCGGCGACGTCCGCGGCGGCGGCCGCAAGCCGTACCGGCAGAAGGGCACCGGCCGCGCCCGGCAGGGCTCGATCCGCGCGCCGCAGTTCGCCGGCGGCGGCATCGTGCACGGTCCCCAGCCGCGTGACTACAGCCAGAAGACGCCCAAGAAGATGAAGGCCGCCGCGCTGCGCGGCGCACTGTCGGACCGCGCCCGGTACGGCCGGGTCCACGTGGTCGACAACCTCATCGAGGGCGACGCCCCCAAGACGAAGACGGCGCTCAGGGCCCTGCGCACAGTGCTTTCCGAAGCGCACGGAGCGGGCACCGAGGCCAAGCGCGTGCTCGTGGTCCTGGACCGCGAGGACGAGCTGACCTGGAAGAGCCTGCGCAACGAGCCGAGCGTGCACGTGCTCGTCTCCGACCAGCTCAACACCTACGACGTGCTGGTGAACGACGACGTCGTCTTCACGAAGGCGGCGTACGACGAGTTCATCTCGCGCGCGGCGAAGAAGTAAGGAGGGTCTGCCGTGAACAAGATCGCCGACCCCCGCGACGTCATCATCGCGCCGGTCGTCTCGGAGAAGAGCTACGGGCTGCTGGACGAGAACAAGTACACGTTCATCGTCCGCCCGGACGCCAACAAGACGCAGATCAAGCAGGCCGTCGAGGCGGTGTTCGGGGTCAAGGTGACCAGCGTGAACACGCTCAACCGGCCGGGCAAGCGCAAGCGCACGCGGTTCGGCTACGGCAAGCGCAAGGACACCAAGCGCGCCATCGTCAGCCTTGCCGAGGGCGAGCGGATCGACATCTTCGGCGGCACGGCCTGACGGCCGGCGCCCCGGAGAACAGACAAGGGATGAACGAATAAGATGGGCATCCGTAACTACAAGCCGACGACTCCGGGTCGTCGCGGCTCCAGCGTGGCCGACTTCGTCGAGATCACGCGCGACGAGCCGGAGAAGTCGCTGCTGCGTCCGCTCCCCAAGAAGGGCGGCCGCAACAACCACGGCCGCATCACGACCCGGCACCAGGGCGGCGGGCACAAGCGCGCCTACCGCGTGATCGACTTCCGTCGCCACGACAAGGACGGCGTCCCGGCGAAGGTCGCGCACATCGAGTACGACCCGAACCGCACCGCGCGCATCGCGCTGCTGCACTACGTGGACGGCGAGAAGCGCTACATCCTCGCCCCCCGCGGCCTGAAGCAGGGCGACCGCGTCGAGAACGGGCCGGGCGCGGACATCAAGCCGGGCAACTGCCTGCCGCTGCGCAACATCCCGACCGGTACCGTCCTGCACGCCATCGAGCTGCGGCCCGGCGGCGGCGCCAAGATCGCCCGCAGTGCGGGCGCCGGCGTCCAGCTGCTGGCCAAGGAGGGCAAGTACGCCACGCTGCGCATGCCGTCCGGCGAGATGCGGATGGTGGACGTGCGCTGCCGCGCGACGGTCGGCGAGGTCGGCAACGCCGAGCAGTCGAACATCAGCTGGGGCAAGGCCGGCCGCATGCGGTGGAAGGGCAAGCGCCCGACCGTCCGCGGCGTGGCCATGAACCCGATCGACCACCCGCACGGTGGTGGTGAGGGCAAGACCTCCGGTGGTCGGCACCCGGTGAACCCGGCCGGTAAGAAGGAAGGCCGCACTCGACAGGCGAACAAGTCGAGCGACCGGCTGATCGTCCGTCGTCGCAGCAAGAAGAAGCGGTAGGAGTCGCTCGTCATGCCACGTAGCCTTAAGAAGGGCCCGTTCGTGGACGACCACCTCATGAAGAAGGTGGAGGTCCAGAACGAGAAGGGCACCAAGAACGTCATCAAGACGTGGTCGCGGCGCTCCATGATCGTGCCGGACATGATCGGTCACACGATCGCCGTGCACGACGGCCGCAAGCACGTCCCGGTGTTCATCACCGACGCGATGGTGGGGCACAAGCTCGGCGAGTTCGCGCCGACGCGCACGTTCCGCAGCCATGTGAAGGAAGACCGCCGCAGCAGGCGCGGCTGAGCAGTAGATCGTACGGAGAGAGGGAACAGCGATGGAAGCCAGGGCCCAGGCGCGGTTCGTCCGCGTCACGCCCATGAAGGCCCGCCGCGTGGTGGACCTCATCCGCGGCCTGCCAGCCGCGGAGGCACAGGCGGTGCTGCGGTTCGCCCCCCAGGCCGCGAGTGAGCCGGTGGGCAAGGTGCTGGCGAGTGCCATCGCCAACGCCGAGCACAACTTCAAGCTCGACTCGGACACGCTCGTCGTGAGCCGTGCGTGGGTGGACGAGGGGCCGACGCTCAAGCGCTTCCGGCCGCGCGCCCAGGGCCGGGCCTACCGCATCAACAAGCGCACGAGCCACATCACCGTGGTCGTGGAGTCGCGCGATGAAGCCGCGTCGGCGGCCGGCGGCGGTAAGAAGACGAGGAGGGCCCGGTAGTGGGTCAGAAGATCAACCCGCACGGGTTCCGGCTCGGCATCACCACCGACCACAAGTCCGTGTGGTTCGCCGACAAGCTCTACAAGGACTACGTCAAGGAAGACGTCCAGATCCGGCGCATGCTGCAGAAGGGCATGGACCGGGCGGGCATCTCCAAGGTGGAGATCGAGCGGACCCGTGACCGTGTCGAGGTCAACATCCACACCGCCCGGCCGGGCATCGTCATCGGCCGCCGCGGCGCGGAGGCCGAGCGCCTCCGCGGCGACCTGGAGAAGCTGACCGGCAAGCAGGTCCGGCTGAACATCCTCGAGGTGAAGAACCCCGAGATCGACGCGCAGCTCGTCGCGCAGGGCGTGGCCGAGCAGCTGTCCAGCCGGGTCGCGTTCCGCCGCGCCATGCGCAAGGCGATCCAGTCGGCGATGAAGTCCGGCGCCAAGGGCATCAAGGTGCAGTGCGGCGGCCGCCTCGGCGGCGCCGAGATGTCGCGGTCGGAGTTCTACCGCGAGGGCCAGGTCCCGCTGCACACGCTGCGCGCCGACATCGACTACGGCTTCTACGAGGCCCGGACGACGTTCGGCCGCATCGGCGTCAAGGTGTGGATCTACAAGGGCGAGGCCGCGGCGACCCGCGCCGAGCGCGAGCAGCAGGCCGCGCAGCAGCGCGCGGCCGGTGGCGGCGGCGGCCGTGAGCGTCGCGGTGACCGCCGTGGCGGCGGCGGCCGCGGTGGCCGTGGCGGCCGCGGCGGCGAGCGCGCCGGCGGCGGTGGCGGCGGCGAGCGCGGTGGCGCGCCGAAGCAGCAGCAGCAGAGTTCCGAGCAGCCGGCGCAGACGGCCGAGACTGCTCCGCAGGGTGAGGGGAGCTGAGTAACCCATGCTGATCCCTCGCAAGGTCAAGCACCGCAAGCAGCACCACCCGAAGCGGCGCGGCATGGCCAAGGGCGGCACCCGGGTGACGTTCGGTGAGTACGGCATCCAGGCCATCGAGGGCGCGTACGTGACCAACCGGCAGATCGAGGCCGCGCGTATCGCGATGACCCGCCACATCAAGCGCGGTGGCAAGGTCTGGATCAACATCTTCCCGGACCGGCCGCTGACCAAGAAGCCCGCCGAGACCCGCATGGGTTCCGGCAAGGGCTCGGTCGAGTGGTGGGTGGCCAACGTCAAGCCCGGACGCGTGATGTTCGAGCTGTCGTACCCCAACGAAGAGGTCGCCCGCGCCGCCCTGATGCGTGCGATCCACAAGCTCCCCATGAAGTGCAAGATCGTCAAGCGGGAAGTGGGTGAGGGCTGATGGCCAAGGGACTGACGGCCGACGACCTGCGGACCGAGACCGAGGACGTCCTGGTCACCAAGCTCAAGGAGGCCAAGGAGGAGCTGTTCAACCTCCGCTTCCAGGCCGCCACCGGCCAGCTTGAGAGCCACGGGCGGCTGCGCACCGTGAAGCGCGAGATCGCCCGCATCTACACCGTGATGCGGGAGCGCGAGCTCGGCATCGTCACGGTCGAGGACGCCGCGGAGGACAACGAATGACCGAGCAGACGACCGAGCAGGCGACGGAGCAGACCGAGAAGCGGCCGAGCCGCAAGGTCCTTGAGGGCCTCGTGGTCAGCGACAAGATGGACAAGACCGTGGTCGTGTCCGTCGAGGACCGCGTGACCCACCGCAGGTACCACAAGGTGATCCGCCGCACGAAGAACTACAAGGCGCACGACGAGGCCAACGAGTGTGGCGTCGGCGACCGCGTCCGTCTCATGGAGACCCGGCCGCTGTCGGCCACCAAGCGGTGGCGCGTGGTCGAGATCCTCGAGAAGGCCAAGTAATTACTGGTTCCACCAGGCTGATCGCCCGCCCCGGGCGGGCGATCAGAACCGGTGTGACGAACAGGAGTCAACGTGATCCAGCAGGAGTCGCGACTCAAGGTCGCCGACAACACGGGTGCGAAGGAGATCCTCTGCATCCGCGTTCTCGGCGGCTCGGGTAGGCGCTACGCGGGAGTCGGCGACATCATCGTCGCGACGGTGAAGGACGCCCTTCCCGCCGCCGGCGTGAAGAAGGGTGACATCGTCAAGGCCGTCGTCGTGCGCACCCGCAAGGAGCGCCGGCGCCCCGACGGCTCCTACATCCGCTTCGACGAGAACGCCGCCGTGCTCATCAAGGACGGCGGGGACCCCCGCGGCACCCGAATCTTCGGCCCGGTGGGTCGTGAACTGCGCGAGAAGAAGTTCATGCGCATCATCTCGCTCGCGCCGGAGGTGCTCTGATGAAGATCCGCAAGGGCGACGAGGTCATCGTCCTCGCCGGCAAGGACAAGGGCGCGACGGGCAAGGTCCTGCGCGTCTACCCGAGCCGGGAGCGCGTGGTCGTCGAGGGCGTCAACCTCATCACCAAGAACATCAAGGCCGACCAGCAGCGTGCCGGACGGGACAGCGGCCGCGTCACGATGGAGGCGCCGCTGCACGTCAGCAACGTCGCCATCGTCGAGGACGGCAAGCCGGTACGGGTCGGATACCGCATCAACGAGGACGGCACGAAGGTTCGGATCTCGCGCCGTAGCGGTAAGGAGATCTAGGACCCATGACCGACACCGCCACCGAGCGTCCCGTCCCCAAGCCGCGGCTCAAGCTCCGCTACCGCGAGGAGATCGCGGGCCAGATGCGCGAGCAGTTCGGCTACGCCAACGTCATGCAGATCCCCACGCTGACCAAGATCGTGGTCAACATGGGCGTCGGCGACGCGGCGCGGGACGCCAAGCTGATCGACGGCGCGATCCGCGACCTGACGCTGATCACCGGCCAGAAGCCGGCCGTCAACCGGGCCAAGAAGTCCATCGCGCAGTTCAAGCTGCGCGAGGGCATGCCGATCGGCGCGCACGCCACGCTGCGCGGCGACCGGATGTGGGAGTTCCTGGACCGGCTCCTGTCGACGGCGCTGCCCCGCATCCGCGACTTCCGCGGCCTGTCGCCGAAGCAGTTCGACGGCAACGGCAACTACACCTTCGGACTGACCGAGCAGGTCATGTTCCACGAGGTCGACCCGGACAAGGTCGACCGGCAGCGGGGCATGGACATCACGGTCGTGACGACCGCGAAGACCGACGACGAGGGCCGGGCGCTGCTCAAGCTCCTGGGCTTCCCCTTCAAGGAGAACTGAGCAAATGGCGAAGAAGTCGCTGATCGCCAAGGCGGCGCGCAAGCCGAAGTTCGGTGTGCGCGGCTACACGCGGTGCTCGCGCTGCGGGCGCCCGCGCTCCGTCTACCGGAAGTTCGGCCTGTGCCGCGTGTGCTTCCGGGAGATGGCCCACCGCGGCGAGCTGCCCGGCATCACGAAGTCCAGCTGGTGACCGCTTCCCCGGGCCGCGTCCCGGGGGCGGGCTCCGGCCAGTAATAACCGATCGGGCATCCGCGAGGGTGCCCATGACCGCGCCGAAGGTCCACGGGCCGCATCATCCCGAGGAAACCGCGGCGAGGAGGGCCAGCAGGCCATGACGATGACCGACCCGATCGCAGACATGCTGACGCGTCTGCGGAACGCGAATTCGGCGTACCACGACTCAGTGGCCATGCCGTACTCGAAGATCAAGGCGCACATCGCCGAGATCCTCCAGCAGGAGGGCTACATCACGGGCTGGACCGTGGAGGACGCCGAGGTCGGCAAGAAGCTCGTGATCGAGCTCAAGTTCGGTCCGACCCGCGAGCGTTCGATCGCCGGCATCAAGCGCGTCTCGAAGCCGGGTCTGCGCGTGTACGCGAAGAAGGACAACCTGCCCCGGGTCCTCGGCGGACTGGGCGTCGCGATCATCTCGACGTCCTCCGGACTGATGACCGACCGGCAGGCGGGCAAGCGCGGCGTGGGCGGCGAAGTCCTCGCCTACGTGTGGTGAGGGGAGGGTTCTGCAATGTCTCGAATCGGACGTAACCCCATCACCGTTCCCAGCGGTGTCGAGGTGAGCATCGACGGCCGCGAGGTCACCGTCAAGGGGCCGAAGGGCACGCTGTCGCACACCGTCGCCGAGCCCATCGAGGTGAAGCTCGAGGACGGCACGCTGAGCGTGAGCCGCCCGAACGACCTCAACAAGGTGCGGGGCCTGCACGGGCTCACCCGCACGCTGATCAACAACATGGTCGTCGGGGTCACCGACGGCTACAAGAAGACGCTGGTCATCCAGGGCGTCGGCTACCGCGTGGCGGCCAAGGGCAAGAACCTCGAGTTCTCGCTCGGGTACAGCCACCCGATCCTCGTCGAGCCGCCGGAGGGCATCTCCTTCACGGTGGAGCGGCCGACCCAGCTGGTCGTCGAGGGCATCGACAAGCAGAAGGTCGGCGAGGTCGCCGCCAACATCCGCAAGCTGCGCAAGCCCGACCCGTACAAGGGCAAGGGCGTGCGGTACGAGGGTGAGTACATCCGCCGCAAGGTCGGAAAGGCTGGTAAGTAGGCATGGCAGGCACGAAGACCCTCGCCGGCAAGGCCACGACGCGGCGAGCGCTCTCGCGCAGGCGCCGGCACCTGCGGGTCCGCAAGAAGGTCCTCGGCAGTGCCGCGCGGCCTCGCCTGGTCGTGACCCGCTCCAACAAGCACGTGTTCGTCCAGGTCATCGACGACGACAAGGGCCACACGCTGGCCAGCGCGTCGACGATGGAGGTGGACCTGCGCGCCGACTCCGGCGACAAGACGGCCAAGTCCCGCAAGGTCGGCGAGCTGATCGCCCGCCGGGCCCAGGACGCCGGCGTCTCCGCGGTCGTCTTCGACCGCGGCGGCAACAAGTACCACGGCCGCATCGCCGCCGTCGCGGAGGGTGCGCGCGAAGGGGGCCTGCAAGTCTGATGGCCGCCCGGGACAAGGCAAACGAGAGGAACCACTGATGGCAGCGCAGAGGCGTGGTGGCGGTCAGGGTGGCGACCGTCGCGATCGCCGCGACGACCGCCGCGGTGGCGCCGACAAGGGCCAGTCGTACATCGAGAAGGTCGTGGCGATCAACCGTGTCGCCAAGGTCGTCAAGGGCGGGCGGCGCTTCAGCTTCACCGCCCTGGTGATCGTCGGTGACGGCAACGGCACCGTCGGCGTCGGCTACGGCAAGGCCAAGGAGGTGCCCGCGGCGATCGCCAAGGGCGTCGAGGAGGCCAAGAAGCACTTCTTCAAGGTGCCGCGGATCCAGGGCACCATCCCGCACCTGGTGCAGGCGCGGGACGCGGCGGGCGAGGTCCTGCTGCGTCCGGCGAGCCCCGGTACCGGTGTGATCGCGGGTGGCCCGGTCCGCGCCGTCCTGGAGGCCGCCGGCATCCAGGACGTGCTGAGCAAGTCGCTGGGCAGCGACAACGCGATCAACATCGTGCACGCCACGATCGCGGGCCTCAAGGCGCTGAAGCGCCCCGAGGAGATCGCGGCCAAGCGCGGCCTGCCGATCGAGGACGTCGCCCCCGCGGCCATGCTGCGGGCCCGCGCCGCGGGCAGCGAGCCGAGGCCGGAGGTCGCGAGCTCATGAGCAACCTGAAGATCACCCAGACCAAGTCGGTGATCAGCGAGAAGCAGAACCAGCGTGACACGCTGCGCACCCTCGGCCTGAAGAAGATCGGGCAGAGCGTGGTCCGCGAGGACCGCCCCGAGGTGCTCGGCATGATCCGGACGGTGGCGCACCTGGTCACCGTCGAGGAGGTCGACTGACATGGCGGCTGATCTCGGCAAGAAGGACGACGCCGCGGGGACCGGCACCGAGGGCGGTGCGCCGCTGAAGGTGCACGACCTGCGGCCGGCTCCCGGCGCCAACCGTGCCAAGACCCGCAAGGGCCGCGGCGAGGCGTCCAAGGGCAAGACCGCGGGCCGCGGCACCAAGGGCACCAAGGCCCGCAGCACCGTGCCCGTCGGTTTCGAGGGCGGCCAGATGCCGCTGATCCGCCGGGTGCCGAAGCTCAAGGGCTTCAAGAACCCGAACCGGGTCGAGTTCCAGGTCGTGAACCTGGACCGGCTCGCCGAGCTCTACCCCGAGGGCGGCGAGGTCACGGCGGAGGACCTGGCGGCGAAGGGCGCGGTGCGCCGCGGTCGGCCGGTCAAGGTCCTCGGCTCGGGCGACATCTCCGTCGCGGTCCAGGTGAAGGCGCACGCCTTTTCCGGATCCGCGAAGGAAAAGATCGCGGCCGCCGGTGGAACCGCCGACGAGCTGTAGAAAGAGACACCTTCGATGCCGGGGCCGTGTTCGCCTTGCGCCGGGGGCCGTGAGGTCCTCACAGCGGGCGGGACGGCCCCGGTGTCATCTGCTGTTAGAGTCACACGGGCGGAGGTGCTCCGCGTGAGATTCCACACTCCGGGTTTCTCAGCCGGTATCCTCCGCCAGGACTCATGGACCTGTAACCGGCCCTCGGCGGCCATGAACTCGCCAGTCACGCAGGAGGAATGGTGCTGACCGCGTTCGCTCGGGCTTTCCGTACGCCTGACCTGCGTAAAAAGCTGCTCTTCACGTTGTTCATCATCCTGGTGTTCCGGCTCGGGTCGATCGTCCCGACGCCGAACGTGAACGTCAGCGTGCTGAAAGAGACCGCCGATGCGGCCAAGGAGAGCAACCAGCTCTACGGCCTTGTCGACCTGTTCAGCGGCGGCGCGCTGCTGCAGCTGTCGGTCTTCGCCCTGGGCATCATGCCCTACATCACGGCGAGCATCATTCTCCAGTTGCTCACGGTCGTGATCCCCCGGCTGGAGGCCCTCAAGAAAGAGGGGCAGTCCGGCACGACGAAGATCACCCAGTACACCCGTTACCTGACGGTGGGGCTGGCGATCCTGCAGGCGACCGGCATCGTCGCGATGGCGAGCACCGGCCAGCTGTTCCAGGGAGTCTCCGGCGCCAACGACATCCTCTACGAGACGACCATGTTCCCCATCATCATGATGGTGGTCGTCATGGTGGCCGGCACGACCGTGATCATGTGGCTGGGCGAGCTGATCACCGACCGCGGGGTCGGCAACGGCATGTCGCTGCTGATCTTCACGCAGGTCGTGGCCGTCTTCCCCGCCCAGTTCTGGGGCATCTTCAAGGCCAAGGGCGGCTTCATCTTCGCGGTGGTGCTCGTCGTCGGCCTGGCGATCATGGCCGGTGTCGTGTTCGTCGAGCAGGCGCAGCGGCGCATCCCCGTCCAGTACGCCAAGCGGATGGTCGGGCGGCGGATGTACGGCGGCACCTCGACCTACATCCCGCTGAAGGTCAACCAGGCCGGCATCATCCCGATCATCTTCGCGTCGTCGCTGATCTACCTGCCCGTCCTGGCGACGCAGCTGTGGCCGGACACCAAGTGGCTGCAGAAGGTCCAGCCGTACCTCCAGCAGGACAACGCCTGGCACATGGCGGCCTACTTCGCGCTGATCATCTTCTTCACCTACTTCTACGTGGCGATCACCTTCAACCCCACTGAAGTCGCCGACAACATGAAGAAGTATGGTGGTTTCATCCCAGGTATCCGCCCTGGCCGGCCGACCGCCGAATACCTCGACTTCGTGCTGACCAGGATCACCACACCCGGTGCCGTGTACCTGGGGCTCGTGTCCTTGATTCCGATGGTGGCGTTCGCACTCCTGAACGCGACCCAGGAGTTCCCCTTCGGTGGCGCGAGCATCCTCATCATCGTCGGCGTCGGACTGGATACCGTGAAGCAGATCGAAAGTCAGCTGCAGCAGCGCAACTACGAGGGTTTCCTGCGGTAGTGCGTATCGTCCTGGTGGGCCCCCCGGGTGCGGGCAAGGGGACGCAGGCCCAGTACATCGCATCTCATCTGTCCATCCCGAAGATCTCGACAGGTGACATCTTCCGCGCCAACGTCAGCGGCGGCACCGAGCTCGGACGGCAGGCCAAGCAGTACATGGACCGCGGCGACCTGGTCCCCGACGAGGTGACGATCGCGATGGTCCGCGACCGCCTCGCCGAGGACGACGCCCGGGACGGGTTCCTGCTGGACGGCTTCCCGCGCAACGTGCCCCAGGCCGAGACGCTGAAGAAGATCCTCGCCGAGTGGGACGCCCGGCTCGACATCGTGCTGGAGCTGGTCGTCGACGAGGACGAGGTCGTTCGGCGGCTGTCGGGCCGGCGCACCTGCGACCGCTGCGGGCGCATCTGGCACGTCGACTTCGACGACAAGCAGGACGACATCTGCGACGACTGCGGCGGTCACCTGTTCCAGCGCGACGACGACAAGGAAGAGGTCGTCATGCACCGGCTGGAGGTCTACAAGCAGGACACGGCCCCGCTGGTGCAGTTCTACGCCGACGAGAACATCCTGGTCGGCATCGACGCGACCGGCCCGGTCGAGGAGGTCACCAAGCGCGCGCTGACCGCCCTGCGCCCGCTGGAGAAGTGACCCCCGCCGGGTAAGTGAGCGAGGGCGGGGTCCCGGTTCCGGTGGAGCCGGGCCCGCCGGAGAAGTGAGGGCGGGACGATGTTCAAGCGGCGCAGGCCCGCGATCCAGGTGAAGACCGCGGAGCAGCTGGAGCTGATGCGCGCGGCCGGGCTGCTGGTCGGCCGGACCCTTGAGGTCCTGCGGGCGGCGGTCCGGCCGGGGATCACCACCCTGGACCTGGACCGGATCGCCGAGCGGCACATCCGCGACAACGGCGGCGTGCCGTCGTTCAAGGGCTACCACGGCTTCACCGGCACGATCTGCGCGTCGATCAACGAGGAGATCGTGCACGGCATCCCGAACGGCGGGAAGGTGCTGCGGGACGGCGACGTCATCTCCATCGACTGCGGCGCGATCGTCGAGGGCTGGCACGGCGACGCGGCGATCACCGTCCCGGTGGGAGAGATCACCGCGGAGCTCCGGCGGCTGCTGGAGGTGACCGAGGCGTCCCTGTGGCACGGTCTCGCGGCCGGACGCGCCGGGGCCAGGCTCACGGACATGTCGCACGCGATCGAGGCTCACATTCGCTCTGAGGGCGCCTACGGCATCGTCGAGGGCTACGGCGGGCACGGCATCGGCACCGAGATGCACATGGACCCGCTCATCCCGAACCACGGCGCGCCGGGCCACGGGCCCGTGCTGGAGCCGGGGATGTGCTTCGCGGTCGAGCCGATGGTGAACCTCGGCACGAAGGACACCGTGGAGCTGGACGACGGCTGGACGGTCGTCACGCTCGACGGGCGCTCGTCGGCGCACTTCGAGCACACGTTCGCGGTCACGCCCGAGGGGCCCCGCGTGCTGACGGCGATCGACGAGGGCCGGGAGTGGTTCGGCAGGCTCGGCGTCGAGGCGTACGCCACGGCTTCCGGGAAGTAGCCGGCGCCCGGCGGGAACCGACCTCCGCTCGGGAGGCCCGCACCGGATTCGTCCCTCCATAATGGGAAGCGGAGCTTCTGGCTGAGTGGAGCTTCTGGCTGAGCGGAGGAACGATGGCGCCGAACCCTGACATCCGGGCCTCGGACGCCGACCGTGACCGGGTGGCGGCGAGCCTGCGCGAGCACTGCGGCGAGGGCCGGATCACGATGGACGAGCTGCACGAGCGGCTTGAGGCCGTGTACGAGGCCAAGACCATCGGGCAGTTGCAGGAGGTCACCGCCGACCTGCCCGAGGAGGACCTCTACCAGCTTCCCGTCCCCGCGTCGCAGCTGAAGAGCACCGACCTGGCGGCCGGTGCGTCGCGGGTGCCGGAGGTGTCGCAGCACCGGGCGATGTGGGCGGCGTGGGCGTCGGTCAGTGCGATCAACATCACGATCTGGCTGATCATCGCGGTGACGAGCGGCTGGGTCTACCCGTGGTGGATCTGGGTCGCGGGCCCCTGGGGCGCGATGCTCCTGGTCGGCACGCTGTTCGGCGGCGGCCGCCGGAACGACTGACGGACCGGGCGGCGCCGGGGGTCACTCCACGTCCATCAGGGGCCGGTAGTTCCCGGTCGGGACGAAGTGGGTCGTGGCGGTGCCGTCGTCCTCGACGAGGTGGATGGCGAAGCCCGCCGGTTCTCCGGTGACGGCGGCCCGGCCCGGCTGCGTCAGGTCGAGGAAGAGCTGCCGGTAGGTGCTGGGGCACGTGGTGCTGACGGTCCCCGCGAGCGAGCCGACCGAGCCGCGGTGCACGTGCCCGGAGATCACCCGCACCACCTGCCGGTGCCTGGTGAGGACGTCCGCGAACCCGGCGGGGTCGATGAACCGCATCTCGTCGATGAACCGGATCCCGATGGGGAACGGCGGGTGGTGGGTGGCCACGACCGTCGGCGTGCCGGGGGCGGCGGCGAGGGTCGCGTCGAGCCAGGCGAGGCGCTCCGTGCTCATGTGCCCGTGGGGGTGGCCGTCGACGATGGTGTCGCAGCAGACGAGCCGCACGCCCGCCACGTCCACCGCGTACTGGACGGGCTCGTCCGGGTCGGCCCCGCCCGCGGCCACCGCGGGATGGTCGTTGAAGACCTTGCGAAGCTCTCCGCGGTCGTCGTGGTTGCCGGGCATCGGGTAGACGGGCATCGGCAGCGGCGACAGCAGCGCGTGCAGCCGGGCGTACTCGGCGTGCCGGCCGCCGTCGGCGAGGTCGCCGGTGAGGACGACGGCGTCGGGCCGGGCGGGCAGCGAGAGCAGGCTCGACACGGCGGCCCGCAGGGCGCGCACCGGCCCGGAGCCGTCGTCCACCTGACCGTCGCGGCCGGCCGCCAGGTGGACAT
>NZ_SMKM01000105.1 GCF_004348665.1 Actinomadura sp. GC306
GTCGGTGTCGGCGCCCTCGACCGCGTGGTGGGCGCCATTGAGGGCGACCTCGCTCAGGCCGCCTGAGCGGCCTGGTGGTCAGGCTGTTAGGAGCGGGACGTCCAGTTTTGCGCGCAGGTCGTCGGCGGAGATGTCGAACGACTCCAGCAGGCGGACACCCTCGGGGGTGATCTCGAAGACGGCCTGGTCGGTGTACACGCGGCTGACGCAGCCGACCCCGGTCAGCGGGTACGTGCAGGCGGGCACGAGTTTCGGGGCGCCGTCCCGCGCGAACAGCGACATCATCACGTAGACCTGCTTGGCGCCGATCGCCAGGTCCATCGCGCCGCCGACGGCGGGGATCGAGCCGGGCGCGCCGGTGTCCCAGTTGGCGAGGTCGCCGCCCGCCGACACCTGGAAGGCGCCCATGACGCACACGTCGAGGTGGCCGCCGCGCATCATCGCGAAGGAGTCGGCGTGGTGGAAGTACGCGGCCCCCGGCAGCTCGGTGACGGGCACCTTCCCGGCGTTGGTGAGGTCGGGGTCGACGTCGTCGCCCGTCGCCGCGGGGCCCATGCCGAGCATGCCGTTCTCGGTGTGCAGGACGACCCCGAGCTCGGCGGGGAGGTGGTCGGCGACCTTGGTGGGCTGGCCGATGCCGAGGTTGACGAAGCTGCCCGGCGCGATGTCCTGCGCGACGCGGGCGGCGAGCTGGTCACGGTCGAGCGGCATCAGCGGGCTCCCTGCACGGTGTAGTGGCGTGGCTCTACCTGGACGATGCGGTCGACGTAGATGCCCGGCGTGACGACGGCCTCCGGGTCGAGCTGCCCCGCGTCCACGATCGAGGAGACCTGGACGATCGTCATCGCGGCGGCGGCGGCCATCACCGGGCCGAAGTTCCGGGCCGTCTTGCGGTACACGAGGTTGCCCATCGTGTCGGCGGTGTACGCGGTGATCAGGGCGACGTCCCCGCGGATGGGGTATTCGAGGACGTAGTCGCGCCCGTCGATCGTGCGGGTCTCCTTGCCCTCGGCGAGCGGCGTGCCGACGCCCGTCGGGCAGTAGAACGCTCCAATGCCCGCGCCGGCGGCCCGCATCCGCTCGGCGAGGTTGCCCTGCGGGACGACGTCCAGCTCGATCTCCCCGCGCCGGTAGAGGTCGTCGAAGACGTAGGAGTCGACCTGGCGGGGGAAGGAGCACACGACCTTGCGGACCCGGCCGGCCTTCAGCAGGGCGGCCAGGCCCACCTCACCGTTGCCGGCGTTGTTGGACACGATGGTGAGGTCGCCCGCGCCGTGCCGGATCAGGGCGTCGATGAGGTCGAACGGCATGCCGGCGAAGCCGAAGCCGCCGACCAGGACGGTGTCGCCGTCCTTGACGGCGCGCACCGCCTCGTCCGGTGACGCGAGTATCTGGGCCTTGCTCACGCTGCTCCTCCAGAGAAGGGGTCCTCCGCCACGGCGGGCTTCGTGAACGGCAGCACGAGCCGCGACCGGTGGGCGGCGTCACGGTCGATCCTATGGGTGACCGGGCGGCGGACCGGCAGGTGGAAAGGCGTCCGGGGGCGGCAGCGCGGCACGCCGTGCATGAAATCCGGTTGTGGCAGGCTTGCCGGGTATGCCGGTGGTTCTGATCGCAGAAGTGCGGGTGGACGGAGGGGCGCCTTCATGACCGAGCACCAGGGGCACGGCGGGCATCAGGGGCACGGCGGGCATGAGGGCCACGGTGACCATGTGGGGGAGTTCCGGCGGCTGTTCTGGGTCATGCTCGTCCTGGCCGTGCCGGTGGTGGGCTTTTCCGGCGCCTTCGCCTCGATCGTCGGCTACGAACTGCCGGACGCGGGCTGGGTCACCTGGATCTCGCCGGTCCTGGGCACGGTCATGTACGTCTGGGGCGGCCGTCCGTTCCTGACCGGCGCCGTCGACGAGGTGCGCTCCCGCGCGCCCGGGATGATGTTGCTGATCTCGCTGGCCATCACCGTCGCCTTCGTCGCGTCATGGGGTGCGGCACTGGGCGTCGTCGCCGAGCACCTGGACTTCTGGTGGGAGCTCGCGCTGCTGATCGTGATCATGCTGCTCGGGCACTGGATCGAGATGCGCTCCCTCGCGCGGACGAGCTCCGCCCTCGACTCGCTGGCCGCGCTGCTGCCCGACGAGGCCGAACGCTACGAGGGCGAGCAGCTGGTCACCGTCCATCCCGACGACCTGCGGGTCGGCGACGTGGTGCTGGTGCGGCCCGGCGGCAGCGTGCCGGCGGACGGGCGCATCGTCGGCGGCGAGGCCGGGATGGACGAGTCGATGGTCACCGGCGAGTCCCGCACCGTCCGCCGCGGCCCGGGGGAGGACGTCGTGGCCGGGACCGTCGCGACCGACTCGGGACTGCGCGTCGAGATCACCGCCACCGGCGAGGACACCGCGCTGGCCGGCATCCGGCGCCTGGTGGCGGAGGCGCAGGGCTCCTCCTCCCGGGCGCAGCGGCTGGCCGACACCGCCGCCGGGTGGCTGTTCTGGTTCGCGCTGGGCGCCGCCGTCATCACCGTCCTGGTCTGGGGGCTGCTGCTCGGCTACGCCGACGACGCGGTGACCCGCACGATCACCGTCCTGGTCATCGCCTGCCCGCACGCGCTCGGCCTGGCCATCCCGCTGGTGGTGTCGATCGCCACCGAGCGCGCCGCCCGCGGCGGCGTCCTGGTCAAGGACCGGCTGGCCCTGGAGAGCATGCGCACCGTGGACGCCGTGCTGTTCGACAAGACCGGCACCCTCACCAGGGGCGAGCCCGTCGTCATCGCCGTCGAACCGGCGGAGGGGCTCACCGAGGCGGAGGTGCTCGCGGCGGCGGCCGCCGCCGAGACCGCGAGCGAGCACCCGCTCGCCAAGGCGATCGTCCGCGCCGCCGCCGAGCGGGGCCTGGACGTCCCCCCGGCGGGCGACTTCAGTTCGTCCCCGGCCCTCGGCGTCACCGCCACCGTCGCCGGCCGGCGGATCCGGGTCGGCGGCCCCCACCTCCTCGCCGAGGAGGGCAGGGAGGAACTGCCGGTTGCCGAGCGGTGGCGGGCCGACGGAGCGATCATCCTGCACGTCCTCCGGGACGGCCGGGTGATCGGCGCGCTGAAGCTGGCCGACGAGATCCGTCCCGAGTCGCGGGAGGCCGTCACCGCGCTGCACCGGCGGGGCATCGAGGTGGTCATGATCACCGGGGACGCGCGGGCGGTCGCCGAGTCGGTCGGCGCCGAGCTGGGCATCGACCGCGTCTTCGCCGGCGTCCGGCCCGAGGACAAGGCCGCGACCGTGCGGGCGCTGCAGGACGAGGGCCGTCGCGTGGCCATGGTCGGCGACGGCGTCAACGACGCGCCCGCGCTGGCCCAGGCCGACGTGGGCATCGCGATCGGCGCGGGGACCGACGTCGCGATCGCGTCCGCCGGGGTCATCCTGGCCGGCGACGACCCGCGCTCGGTCCTGTCGGTCATCGACCTGTCGAAGGCCGGCTACCGCAAGATGAAGCAGAACCTCTGGTGGGCCGCGGGTTATAACCTGATATCGGTCCCGCTCGCGGCGGGCGTCCTGGCCTTCGCCGGCTTCGTGCTCCCGATGTCGGTCGGTGCGCTCCTGATGTCGCTGTCCACGATCGTGGTGGCGCTGAACGCGCAGCTCCTCCGAAAACTGGATCTTAACCCCCAAAACGCCGTTTAGCCCCATGCGTGGACAATTGACCGGCACCTTGCTGGCAAGCTGAGAGGAGATGAAAGCGAACCGACGCGAATGCGTCCCGCCGAACGCGGGGCGGCCCGAGCTCGACCGGCCCGCCGCGGATCCCACCGCGGTACTGGCCGCCGAGCGCGACCGGCTCGCCGCCGAGCTGGCCGCCGAGCGGGAGCGGACGGCGCTGCTCGCCGACGCTTCCGACGACCTGCTCGCATCGCTCAACCTGGAGCGGTGCATGGACGTGACCGCGCGGCTGGCGGCCCGGCACCTGGCCGAAGGGGCCGTGGTGATCGTCCCCCGGTCCGGGCGCGGCAACCCCGTCTCCACGTGCGGCCCCGGCGGGCGGGTCGAGCACACGGTGCTGCCGATCGACCCGGCCGAGGTCGAGGGCCTGGCCGACGCCCTGCGGGGCTTCCCGCCGGTTCCGCACCGCTGGATCGACCCGCGCGGCGCCCCCGGCTGGATCACCGGCGTCGTGCCCGAGCCGCCCGCCTCGATCCTGCTGATCGCACTTCCCGGGCACGGCGTGCCGGCGGGGGCGCTGGTGCTGCTGCGCGGCTCCGGGCCCGAGGCGTTCTCCGCGTCGGAGGAGCTGACCACCCGCCTGTTCGCGGGGCGGGCCGGCGCGGCGCTGTCGGCCGCCCGGCTGTACGCCGAGCAGGCGGCGATCACCGCGACGCTGATGAGCGAGCTGCTGCCGCCCCGCGACCACGAGCTGGACGGCGTGGAACTGGCGGCGCGCTACCGCCCGTCCGGGGACGGCGACCTCGTCGGCGGCGACTTCTACGACGTCTATCCCGCCAGCGTGGACGCCCCCGACGGTGAGTCGCTGGTCGTGCTGGGCGACGTGTGCGGCAAGGGGCTGGAGGCCGCCGTCCTGACCGGCAAGATCCGCAACACCTTCCGGGCCCTGCTGCCGATGGCCGACGACCACCGGCGCGTCCTGGAACTGCTCAACGGGATGCTCCTGTACGGCGAGGCGACCAGGTTCGTGACGCTGGTGCTGGCCTCGGCCCGCAGGCAGGGCGCGCAGGTCCGGCTGCGGCTGACCAGCGCGGGCCACGCCGCCCCGCTGATCATCCGGGTGGACGGGACGGTCGAGACCGCCGCCACCCGCGGCTCCTTGATCGGCGTCCTGGAGGAGATCGACACGACGACCGCGGAGGAGGTCCTCGACCCCGGGGACGCGTGCCTGCTGTACACCGACGGCATCACCGAGGCCGCCGGCGGGCCGCTCGGCGACGAGGAGTTCGGCGAGGAGCGGCTGCGCGCCGAACTCGCCGGCTGCGGCGGGATGCCGCCCGAGGCGCTGGTCGAGCGGGTGCACATGCTCGCCGCCGAATGGGTGGGGACCGGCGGGCACGACGACATGGCGGTGATCGCGATCACCGCTCCCGGGCGGCCCCGGCCGAATGAAACCGGGGGACGGGGAAGGCTCAGCGCATGACCACGGGGCAGACGCCGGACGGTCTCTGGGAGGCCGTCAGCACCGGCGACGAGTACACCGCGACCGACATCGTGCTGGCGGAGCTGGACGCCGGGATGGACCCCGAAGAGCTCCTGCTGGACGTCATCGCGCCCCTGCAGGCCCGTGTCGGGCGCGAATGGGCGGCGAACCGCATCAGCGTCGCGCAGGAGCACACCGCCACCGCCGTGAACGAGCGCGTGCTCGGCGCGGTCGCCCACCACCCGGCCGTCCGGCGGCGGCAGCGGGAGCGGGCGCCGGAGCATCCCGGCCGCATCGCGGTGGCCTGCATCGACGGCGAGTGGCACGCGCTGCCCGCCCGGCTCGTGGCCGAGGTGCTGCGGCTGCGCGGCTGGCGGGTCGACTACCTCGGCGCGCAGGTGCCGACCCCGCACCTGATCTCCCACCTGCACCTGACCGGGCCGGCCGTGGTGGCGCTGTCGTCGTCGATCGCGACCCGGCTGCCGGCCGCGCACGCGGCCATCACCGCCTGCCAGTCGACCGGCACCCCCGTCCTGGTCGGCGGCGCCGCCTTCGGGCACGACGGCCGCTACGCCGGGCTGCTCGGCGCGGACGCGTGGGCCCCCGACGCCCGCGCCGCGGCCGACCGGCTGGCGCAGGGCCCGCTGCCCAAGCCGCCGCCCGCCCACCGAGCCATCGACGACCTGCCGCACCTCGCCGACCAGGCGTACGCCCACGTCACCCGGGAGGCGCCGAAGCTGATCCGGCACGTGCTCGGCGAGCTGGAGTCGCGGTACGCCCCGATGGCCGGTTACACCGACGAGCAGCGGCGCCGCACGACCGAGGACGTCGCGCACATCGTCGACTTCCTCGCCACCGCCCTCTACCTGGACGACCCGGGCCTGTTCACCGACTTCCTCGGGTGGACGGCCGACATCCTCGCGGTCCGCGGCGTCCCGGCGGACAGCCTCCCGCCCGTGCTGGACCTGCTCGCCGAGCGGCTCACCGACCACCCGCGCGCCATCGGCATGCTCGCGGACGCCCAGAAGACGCTGCAGGAACGGCTACCTGCGCAGGACACCGCCTGACCAGTCGGTCACCGTGTCGGCTCACCGCCTCGGTTCACCGTGTCGGCTCACCGTGTTGGCTCACCATGTCAGCTCACCGTGTCGGCTTACCGCGTTGGTTCACCGCGTTGGCTCCACCGCGTAAGTTCACCCCGCAGTTCACCGCGTTGGCTCACCGCGTCGGCTCACCTCGTCAGCTCAGCGCGTCCGCTGCCGCTCCCGCTGCTCGGCATCCCGTGCCCCGGGCAGCGCACCGTCCTGCTCGGCCGCGCGGCCGATGCCCGAGCACATCCCGCCGAAGACCCGGTCGTGGAAGGGCCGGAACGCCCACCAGTAGGCGTGCCCCGCCAGGCCGCGCGGGTGGAACAGCGCCCGCTGCGTGACCTCCGTCCGGGGGCCGTCCCGGCGGACGCCGAGTTCGAGCCAGGCGAGGCCCGGCAGCCGCATCTCGGCCCGCAGCCGCAGCAGCCGCCCCGGCTCGATCTCCTCCACGCGCCAGAAGTCCACGGTCTCCCCGACCCGCAGCCGGCGCGGGTCGCGGCGGCCGCGCCGCAGCCCGACCCCGCCCACCAGCCGGTCCAGCGCGCCGCGGACCCGCCAGGCGAGCGGGAAGGAGTACCAGCCGCGCTCCCCGCCGACCGCCTCGATCGCCGCCCACACCCGCTCGGGCGTCGCGCGCGTCGGGCAGGCGCGCTCGTCGGTGTAGAGGCTGCCGCCCGCCCAGTCCGGATCGGTCGGCAGCGGGTCGCTGGGCGCCCCCGGCGTGCTGGCCGACGACCACCGCGTGGCGACGTCCGCCTCCCGGACGCGCCGCAGCGCCAGCGCCACGGACAGGTCGAACCCGATCGGCGCGGCGGGCGGCGGAATGTACTCGTCGATGTCGTGCTCGCGGCGGACGACCTCGTTGCGCAGCGACTCCACGAGCGGGCGCGCGAGCGCACCGGGGACGGGCGTGATGCCGCCCACCCACAGGCTCGACAGCCAGGGGCTCAGCACCGGCACCGGGACGATGACCCGGCGCCGCAGCCCGGCCACGGCCGCGTACCGACGCATCATCTCGGCGTAGGTCAGGACGTCGGGGCCGCCGATGTCGAACCCGCGGTTCACCTCCGGGGGCAGGTCCCCGGCGGCGACCAGGTAGTACAGGACGTCCCGGATCGCGATCGGCTGGATCTGCGTGTGCACCCACTGGGGCGTGACCATCACCGGCAGCCGCTCGGTGAGGTACCGCAGCATCTCGAACGACGCCGACCCCGAGCCGATGATCACCGCGGCGCGCAGCCAGGCCGTGGGGACCCCGCTGCCGAGCAGGATCTCGCCGACCTCGGCGCGCGACCGCAGGTGCGGGGACAGCTCCTCCTCGGGGTCCATGCCGCCGAGGTAGACGAGCCGCCCGGTGCCCGCCTCCCGCGCCGCGTCCGCGAAGGTGCGGGCCGCCCGCCGGTCGGTGTCGGCGAAACCGCCCGCGCTGCCGATCGCGTGGATGAGGTAGTAGGCGACGTCCACCCCCTCCAGGGCGCGGCGCGTGCCGGCGGGATCGGTGGCGTCGGCCTCGACGATCTCCACCCGGTCCGCCCACGGATGGTCCCGCAGCCGCCCCGCCGACCGGGCCATGCACCGCACCCGGTGCCCCGCGTCCAGCAGCTCCGGCACCAGCCGGCCGCCGATGTACCCGCTCGCGCCCGTGACCAGGCACAACCGCGCGCTCACCGGCCGGCCTTGTAGATCATGACCATCGTTGACCCCCCGATCGGGCTCCTCGTACCCGCCGTCCCCGCGCGTATGCGTGCCGGGGTGGGGCCCGTTTCCGCCGGTCAGGCCAGGGCGAAGAGGATCGCCACGGCGGCGAGGAGGACGGCCAGCAGGGTCGTGGTCAGCACGGCGGCGGGGTCGGCCGCGCCGGCGCCCTCGGGGAGCCTGCGGCGGCGGTGCCGGAAGCTCGCCCGGCTGCGCCGCAGCTGCAGCGCCGCGGCGCCGCAGACCACGGCCGCCGCGAGCGCCGCGCCGGCCGTGGTCGGCGCGAGCTGCACGCACAGCAGCCCGGCGGCGATCAGGGCGAGGGTGGTGCGGGACCACGCGAGCGCCGTCCGCTCCGGCTGCGCGCCCGGATCCCAGAGCCGGCGGGGGCTCACCGGGTGAGCAGGACCGCGACGAGCAGGACGATGGCCGCCGCGGCGAGCCCGTAGGCCAGCAGCGGGGCGAGCGCGGGCGGCGGCAGCGTCTCGGCGCGGCGCAGCGCCCGCTCGGTGTGCAGCCAGCGGTGGAACGCGAGCGCCGCGACGAGCGCCCCGATGGCGGCGGACCCGATCGACAGGACGTGCCGCAGCGGCGCCTCGACAAGGTCGTCGACGAGCGCCAGCCCGATCCCGGCCGCGACCAGCGCCAGCGCCGTCCGGATCCAGGCCAGGAACGTGCGCTCGTTGGCGAGCGAGAAGCGCGGGTCGGGGTCGCTGCCCTCCGCCAGGAGGCGGCCGGTCCAGCCGCGGCCCCGCGGTCCCGGGCGGTCGGTGGCGGTCACCGTGCCATTGATACCAGCCGGTGCCGCCGGCCCGTGCTGGCGGCCCGTGCTGGCGGCCCGTGCTGGCGGCCCGTGACGTCCGCGGGCTATTTGACCGCTATGCCGCCGTAGAGCCAGGCGCCGCCGCTCTGCGCGGCCTCCGCGGCGTCGGCGTGCCACCGGTTGAGCTTCACCAGGCCCGGTTCCACGAGGCGCAGGCCGTTGAACATGCGCAGGATGCGGTCGTAGTCGCGGAAGACCATGGGCGCCGAGGCGTTCTCGTAGGCGGTCTCGATGATCTCCACCAGGTCGGCCGGGCGGTCGTCGAGAGTGCTGTGCGAGATGACGAGGTGGCTGCCGGGGGCCATCCGGTCGGTGAAGGCGGCCACGATGGCGGCGGGGTCCTCCTCGTCGGTGACGAAGTGCAGCATGGCGTTGAAGATGACGCCGACCGGGCGGCTGAAGTCGATGAGGCGGGCCACCTCGGCGGAGGCGAGGACGGTCTCGGGCTCGCGCATGTCGGCCTGCAGCGCGGCGGTGCGGTCGTCGGCGGCCAGCAGGGCGCGGGCGTGCGCGATGACGATCGGGTCGATGTCCACGTAGACGACGCGCGCGTGCGGGTGGAGGCTCTGCGCGACCTCGTGGACGTTGCCCTGGTTCGGCAGGCCGGCGCCGAGGTCGATGAACTGGTCGATGCCCTGCCCGGCGACGTAGGAGATGGCGCGGCCGAGGAAGCGGCGGTTCGCGCGTATCGCCTCGACGCCGTCCGGGATCGAGGCGATGAGGTGGCCGGAGAGTTCGCGGTCGGCCGCGTAGTTGTCCTTGCCGCCGAGGACGTAGTCGTACATGCGGGCCACGTTCGGGGTGTTCGGGTCGATCCCCTGTGGCACGCCGGGCTGTTGCGACACCGGTGGTTCCCGTCTGCCGTGGGCGTTGGAGCGTCGGGGAATGATCTTAGCCTCCGGATCGGGCGAAAGTAATGATTTACCCTTCTCGCTGTGCCACGATGACGCTGATCACTGCCCCGCCCATGGAGCGCGCATGGAATTCGGCCTCAACGGCAAAGTCGTGGACGTCGGCGTCGAGCCCGCGGAGACCGTGGCGGAAGTGCTGCGGGAGCGGGCCGGCCTGACGGGGACCAAGGTCGCCTGCGGGACGGGCGTGTGCGGCACCTGCACCGTGCTGCTGGACGGGCGCACGGCGGCGAGCTGCCTGCTGCCCGCTGGCGCGGCGGCGGGCCGCGAGATCACGACCGTCGAGGGACTCGGCGGTGACCATCCGGTGCAGCGGGCCTTCGCCGCCCACGACGCGCTGCAGTGCGGCTACTGCACGCCGGGCTTCGTGGTGGAGGCGGCGGCGTTCACGGACCGCTGGCGCGCCGAGCACGGCACGGCCGAGCCGTCCCGCGAGCAGATCGCCGAGGCGCTGGCGGGCCACCTGTGCCGCTGCGGGGCGTACGCCGGCATCTACGCGGCGGTCGCCGCGGCATGCCGGGGCGAGCACGACGCGGGCGAGGTGACGCCGCCGCGCGTGGAGGCGCTCAGCAAGATCACGGGTGCGGCGAAGTACACCGCGGACATCGTCCTCGACGGGCAGCTCGAAGGCGTGATCGTCCGGTCGCCGCACGCGCACGCGAAGGTGGGCGGGATCCGGTTCGACGGCCCGCTGGCCGAGATGCTGCCGCCCGACCGCGTCGTCCGGTACGTGGGCCAGCCGGTGGCCGCGGTCGCCGCGCCCACCCGGGCCGAGGCCCTCGCCGCCGCCGCGCGGGTCGAGGTGGACTACACCGAGCTGCCCGCCGTCCTGGCATCGGACGCCGAGACCCCCGTCTACCCCACCAAGGAGTCGCGCGGGTGGGCGCCGCGCGCCAGCGAGGGCCCGCTCTCCTCCGCGAAGTGGAACGGCAACGTGCGCGGGCCCGCCGGCATGAGCTGGCGCGGCGGCACGGCCGCGAAGCGCATCGAGAAGGCCCGGGGCGACGACGCGCAGACCCTTGTGGAGGCCACCTACACCACCGGCGTCCAGGCCCACACGTGCATGGAGCCGCACGGCTGCGTGGCCCGCTGGGAGGGGGAGGAGCTACATCTCCACCTGTCCACGCAGGCCGTGACGCGCGTCGCGGAGCAGGCGGTCAAGCGGTGGAAGCTCCGTCCCGAGCAGCTCCACATCGTGGCCGAGCACGTCGGCGGCGGTTTCGGCTCCAAGGTGAACGTCACGTCCGACGTGGTCGCCGCCGTGGAGCTGTCCCGCCTGCACGGCGCGCCGGTCCGGGTCGTGCTCAGCCGGCCGGAGGAGCTCGTCGACGGCGGCACCCGCCCCGGGGTGCGCATCGAGCTGGCCCTCCTCGCCGACGCGGACGGGAAGCTGTCCGCCTTCACGATGGACGCCCACGGCGACTCCGGCGTCTCCATCGGGTCCAACGCGGCCTGGCACTCGCGGTTCTTCTACGGCAACGCGCCCCGCCGGATCCGCGACTACGACCACGTCACCAACCGCGCCCCCGGCATCCCCTTCCGCGGCCCCGGCCTGCCGCCGATGCTGTGGGCGCTGGAGCAGAGCGTGGACGAGATGGCGCTGCGCCGCGGCGAGGACCCGATCGAGCTGCGCCGCCGCTGGGACGGCAACGCCAAGCGGCACGCGCTGTACGACCGGGCCGCGGAGCTGCCGATGTGGCGCGAGCGCACCGATCCCGGCGACGGCCGCGTCCGCCGCGGCGTGGGCGTCGCGGCCGCCAACTACATGTACTTCCTCGACCCCGGCACCAAGGTCTCGCTGACCGTCGAGCAGGGCGCCGTCGTCGCCCGCATCGCCACCCAGGACATCGGGACCGGCAGCCGCACGGTGATCGCCGAGGTCGTGCGGTCCGCGCTCGACCTGCGGCCCGGCCAGGTCCGCGTCGAACTCGGCCACAGCGACCACGCCTACGGGCCGACCTCCGCCAGCAGCTGCACCACCCCGTCCATCGCCCCGGCGGCGCAGGACGCCGCGGACCGCCTCCGCAAGGCCCTCGCCGGCCGCTCCCTCGAAGAGGCCGAGGGGCTCGGCGTCGTCGGCCGCCGCCCGCGGGACCGCCGCGGATACGTCACGCCGTTCCCGCTGGACCACTTCGCCATCGGTCGGGGCTTCTCGGGCGCGGTCGTCGTCACCGAGGTCGAGGTCGACACGCTGCTCGGGCGGATCAGGCCCACCCGCGTCTGGAGCGGGGTGACCTCCGGCCACGTCTACGCGCCCCGGCTGGCCCGCAACCAGTGCGAGGGCGGGATCATCCAGGGCATCGGCTACGCCCTGTACGAGCAGCGGCACGACGACCCGTCCACCGGCACCGTCCTCACCGCGAACCTGGAGGACTACCGGATTCCCGGCATCGCCGACACCCCGGAGATCGACGTGCACTTCCACACCGAGGGCTGGGACCACGTGCCCGGCCGCGGCATCGGCCTCGGCGAGGTCTGCACGATGGCGGTCGCCGCCTCTATCGGCAACGCCGTCCGGCACGCCACCGCCCGGCGCCCGCACGACCTGCCCATCCGGCCCGACCTGCTGCTGAAGGGGATCGGCGCGTGACCGGCAACATGATCGGCAACGCCGTCCGGCACGCCACCGGCCGCCGCCCGCACGACCTGCCCATCCGGCCCGACCTGCTGCTGGAGGGGATCGGCGCGTGACCAGCACCATCGAGGCCGCCGCGCAGGCCGTCCGCGACACCGGCGGCGAGCTGCGCGCCGGCGGCACCGACGTCATGACCCGGGCGGCGGGCACCCCGGTCGACCTGCTCGGCGTCCCCGGGCTGCGCGGCACCGAGTGGCGGCCGGACGGCTCGGCCCGCATCGGCGCCCTCACCCCCATCGCCGACCTGCTCGCCGACGCCCGGCTGACCGCCGCCTATCCCGCGCTCGCCGCGACGGCCGCCGCCGTCGCCACCCCGCAGATCCGCAACATCGCCACCGTCGGCGGCAACCTGCTGCAGCGCAACCGGTGCTGGTACCTGCGCCACCCGGGCTTCACGTGCCACCAGACGGGCGGCGACACCTGCCCCGCCCGCGACGGCAACGACCTGTACTCGGCCGTCCTCGACCAGGGCCCCTGCATCGCCCCGCATCCGTCCTCGCTCGCCGTCGCCCTGCTCACCTATGCCGCGACGGCCGACGTCCACGGCCGCTCCGCGCTGGGCGTCGCCGACCTGTACGGGGACGGCGGCGACCCCACCCGCGACCACCTCCTGGACGCGGGCGAGATCCTCCAGGCCGTCGTCATGCCCGCGCCCGTACCGGGTGAGCGGGCCGCCTACCGGCGCGCGACATCCCGGGAGATGGCGGAGTGGCCGCTGGTCGAGGCCGCCGCCCGGCTCACCCTCGACGGCGACACCGTCACGTCCGCCGCGGTGGCCGTCGGCGGAGTGGCGCGCACGCCCCTCCTCCTTCCGGAGGTGGCCGACGCCCTGGCCGGCAAGCCCGCCACGGAGGAGAACCTGGCCGCCGCGGCCGACCTGGCGACCGCCCGCTTCAGCCCGCCGCCGCGCAACGCCTACAAGGTGACCCTCCTCCGCACCACCTTGATCGACACCCTCACCGCCTGCCTCGCCCCGCCTGCAAGGTGACCCTCCTCCGGAGCACCTTGATCGACACCCTCACCGCCTGCCTCGCCCCGACGGCGCGCTGACGCGTCCGGGCGCTTCGCCGGGGCGGCGCCGTGCCCGTCAGCGCAGCCGGTGGTGGAGCGGCGCGGCCAGCTCGGTGGTGCTCATGATCAGGGCGACGGTGTAGTCGACGAGGTGGTCGCGGCCGATGTCGAGATCGCCGCGGAACCAGTTGGTGAACAGCTCCCACAGGCCGGCCGTGAGGGTCAGCCCCGTCAGCTCCAGATCGGTCTGGGGGAGCGAGACGTCGTCGAGGGTCTCGTGGGTCTGGGCGGCGAAGATGCCGGCCAGGCTCCGGATGATCTCGACCCGCCGCCGCTGGAGCAGGGGCGACGACGGGAACGCGTGGGTGAGGATGTGCGCGCGGCGCGGGTCCGAGGTCAGGAAGCCGAACACGGCGGTCACCACGGCGCGGGTGCGGGCCTGCGGGTGCCGGGGCGCCTCGCCGGCGGCGGTCAGGATCACCGCGGTGCCCTGGGCGACCTGGTCGTCCACGACCGCCAGGATCAGTGACTCCCGGTCCGGGAAGCTCTCGTAGAAGTAGCGGTCGTTGAGGCCGGCCTCGGCGCACACCCCCCGCACGGTCGTGGCCGCCCATCCCCGGGTGCCCAGCAGCTCCAGCCCGGCCGCCAGCAGCGCGGCGCGGCGGCGGGCACGCCGCTGCTCGGCGGGCACGCCGCGGTAGGGGCGCGCGCGGGGCGTCTCAGGCTGCACGGCACCGATTGTGCCGCATCCCTTGACTTCGCCGGTGAATCTGGAGACCGTAATCACCAGATACTTCTGGTGTACTGCTTCACCAGTTTGCTCGGACGAGACGGGAGCGTGCGGTCCGGTGACGACGGAGAACCCCCCGCAGATGACGCCGGCGGACATCGACCTGGGCGACCTGCGCTTCTGGTCCCGCCCCCTGGACGAGCGGGCGCGGGCGTTCGCGGTGCTGCGCGCCCAGCCGACACGGGTGTTCTCCACCCTGCCCAAGCTCCCGTTCCTGCCGCAGAGCCCGGGATCGTGGGCACTGGTCCACCACGCGGACGTGACGGAGGCCAGCCGCAACCCGCAGGTGTTCAGCAGCGAGCCCAGCGCCACCAGCCCGGCCGACATGCCGCGCTGGATGGACAAGTACTTCAACTCGATGATCGACATGGACGATCCGCGGCACGCGAAGATCCGCCGGATCGTGTCGCGGGCGTTCAGCCCGCGGATGCTCGCCAAGGCCGAGGACGACATCGCGCGGCGCGCCGCCCGGATCGTGGACGAGCTGATCGAGGCCGGCAGCGGCAGCGACTTCGTGTCCGGGGCCGCGGCGCGGCTCCCGGTCGAGGTCATCTGCGACATGCTGGGCATCCCGGCCCGGCACTACCGCCGGGTGGTGGACCTGACCAACATCATCGTCGGCTACAGCGACCCCGAGTACGTGGGCGCGACCGTGCAGTACAGCAGCAGCGGCAAGGCGGAGATCGGCCGGATCGACACCGTCCGCATGCTGGGCACGGTGGCGTCGGCGGGCTGGCGGCTGCACCGCCTGGCGGCCCAGCTCGGCCGGGAGCGCAGGAAGAGCCCCACCGACGACCTGACCTCGGCGCTGGTGAACGCCAACGTCGACGGCGAGCGGCTGAGCCCGCGCGAGTTCGCCACGTTCTTCCTGCTGCTGGTGGTCGCGGGGAACGAGACGACCCGCAACGCCATCGCGCACGGCCTGAAGCTGTTCACCGAGCACCCAGAGCAGCGCGAACTGCTGCTGGCCGACTTCGACGGCCGGATCGCGGGCGCCGTGGAGGAGATCGTCCGCTTCAGCAGCCCGGTCATCTTCATGCGCCGCAACGTCACCCGCGACTACGAGATGAACGGCCATACCTACCGCAAGGGCGAGCGGGTGACGCTGTTCTACTGGTCCGCCAACCGGGACGAGTCGGTCTTCACCGACCCCGACACGTTCGACATCACGCGTTCGCCCAACCCGCACCTCGGCTTCGGTGGTCCCGGCCCGCACTTCTGCCTCGGCGCGAACCTGGCGCGGCGGGAGATCACCCTGATGTTCCGTGAGCTCTTCACCCGCCTGCCCGACATCGCGGCGGGGGAGCCGGACCGGCTCCAGTCTGGCTTCATCAACGGCTACAAGCGGATGCCCTGCACCTTCGGGACGCCCGCCACCGCGGCCTCCTCAGCCTGACGAGAGGTCGGCCTTGAGTATCAGCCGTAGTTGACGGCGTTCGGGCTCGGCTGCAGGGTGCCCTGGGTGAAGCTGCCGGGGCAGATGTCGCGCTGCTCCGCCTGCCAGGTCACCTCGGCGGGCAGCCAGCTGCCCCGCCACGACACGGCCCAGCCGCCGGCGGACGGGCACTGCGGGCTCGTCGCCCACTTCAGCCCCGCGTAGGCCGTCGCTCCCGGGCCCAGCGTGATCCGCATGCCGGCGTTCGGGTGGGGGTCGCGGGCACCCTCCACCGGCGCGTAGTACGGGCCTCCGCCGCCGCCCTGGCCGATCGGCGCCCAGCCCTTGGGCAGGACGCAGTCCGCCGTGGACCGGTTGGACAGCGTCAGGATCGCCAGCACCTTCTCCGCGGAGTCGGACGGCTGCTCGTGCACCTCGGCGATCAGCTGCCCCGCCAGGCAGACGGGCGTCTCGTAGCCGCCCGCCCTCGGGGACGAGGCCGGCTCGTCACCACCGGGGGAGGAGCCCTCCAGGGGCCCCGCCTCCTCGGGCTCCAGGCCGGTGCCGGGCTCCGCGGCGGTGGGCTCGGGCTCGCCCACGCTGAAGTCGAAGCTGCATCCGGTGACGGAGAGCGTCAGCGCCAGCCCGGCCCCGGCAAGCGCCACGATGGATCGGCGGTTGGCACTCTGCGTCATGGTGGGGACCCCCTCGCTTCTTGGTCAGTCGAAGGGTAAGACGGGCGATATGCCGCATTGGTTCAGGCGAAATTCCTGGTCGACGGTATGCCGCGTTCGTGCCCGCCCGGCGCGTCCCGTCCCGGGCGGGCACGGACGCGGGTCACCATCTGTAGTCGAGGAACTTGCCGTCGAACGTGATGACCACCCGGTCGCCCTCGGGGGCCGGGCGCCGGGCGAAGTCGACCTTGAAGTTGATGGCGCTCATGATGCCGTCGCCGAACTCCTCGTGGATCAGCTCCTTGAGCGCCGGCCCGTAGACCGAGAGCGCCTCCGCGAACCGGTAGATCGTGGGGTCGCTCATCACCGCCGGATCGGTGCCGCGGGTCGGCTGCAGCATCAGGCCCTCGGCGACCGCCTCGTCCAGTTCGAGCAGCGTGCAGACGCTTTGCGCCTGCTCCCGCGACAGCGGATGCTGCCCGAGCAGGGCCGCGGTCGTCCATACGACCGGGGCGTCGATCTCCTCGGCGATCCGGGTCCAGGTGAGGCCGCGCCTGATCCGCGCGGCGGTGACCAGGGCGGCGGCCTCGGACTTGCTCATGATCGGTTGCATCTCTGACTCCTCGGTCGGACGGGCGTCCGGGCAGACCTACCCGGATGCCCGCCCGGCCTCACCGCCCCGGCCTCAACGGCGGGTCCGCGCCCGGCGGCCGGTCACCGCGTGCCGAGCGCCCGGGTGACGCGGGGGTCGGTGGACGGGACCGGGTCCTCGCGGCCCACCCACGGCTCGCCGCCGAAATGCGCGGAGAAGATCTTCTCGGCGGTCCGGGTCGCGAGCGCCTGGGTGGTGAGCGTGGGGTTGGGGCCGCCGAGGCTGTTCGCGAGGGCCGAGTTGTCCGCGACGTACAGGCCGCCGACCCACCGGCTCTGCGCGTCGGCGTCCAGGACGGAGTCGCCGGCCCGGTGCCCCATCCGCATCGTCGAGTGGACGTGCAGCAGCAGCGGCGACCAGTCCATCCGGTAGACGGTGCGCGCCCCCGCCCGGCGCAGCAGCTCCGCCGCCCGATGCGCCAGGAACGTGCGGTTCTCCCGGGTGCGGCGGCTCCGGCTGCGGCCGTCGAGCCGGACCTTCGCGACCGCCCCGTGCTCGTCGGCCACCGGCAGCCCCGACAGCACGACCCGGTTGTCCGGCTCCACGTCGTCGGCGGTCAGCACGAGGATGTTCACCAGGCGGTCGATGCCGTTGCCCATCGCGTCCTTGAGTTCGGCGCCGAGGATCCGGCCCGTCCTGCCGTCCCAGGGCCCGGTCATGCCGCGCCCGTTGGTGTACGCGCCGCGGACGCCGCTGCCGGACATGGCGAACGCGAACGCCTGCGTCGCCGGCGGGATACCGATCTGCTCCAGGGCGCCGTGCCCCGGGTACTCGCACCGCATGTTGGAACTCGGCCCCTTGGACGACCCGGTCTCCTCGTCGAACAGGCCGGTCACCACGTCCAGGAAATGGTCGGTGTAGCCGCGTCCCACCCAGCCGTTCGGGTTCGGCAGGTCGCTGTTCAGCCAGAGCCGCGGCGTCTCGGTCGTGCCGCCCGCCAGGACGACGACGCGGGCGTCCTCCCGGTGCTGCTCGCCGGTCGCCACCGTCCGCCAGGTCACCCCGGTCGCGACGGTGCGCCCGTCGCGGCGGGCCGTGTGGACGCGGACGGCGAAGGCGTCCGGGAGCAGGGTGACCGCGCGGCCCTCCGCCGCCCAAGCCGGAGCGGTGAGCGCCATCGGGACGTAGCTGTTGTCGGTCGAGCGTTTGGCGAACAGGTTGCGCGGTGCCTTGATGGGCTCCATGCACCCCTGCTGGCAGAACCCGCAGAACGTGCAGCCCCGGGCCTGCGGATGGTGCAGCAGAGCCGGATCGGTCGTGCGGCCGGCCGTTCCATGGGGCTGCAGGATGGCGTTCTCCTGCGGGCGGTAGGCCGGGCCGGTCGTGTCCTTGGTCGTCTGGAGCGGGATGCCCATCCGCTCGGCACCGCGCAGGAAGATCTGTTCCTTCGTCCCGACCGGGGCGGTCTGCACGGGCAGCGTCGCCTCGACCCAGCGGTAGTAGGGGACGAGTTCCTCGTAGGTGAACGGGAACGCGTGCGCGGTGTCGTAGGCGTCGCGGTCGGGGCCGTCGTATCCGGCGAACGCTCCGCGGTAGGCACGCGGGGAGTTGCCGTAATAGTGCTGGGTGGTCCCGCCCACGCCGGACGACTGCAGCACGAACGAGTTCTGCGGCTCCTCCCGCAGCCACGCGGGACGGTCGCGGTCGGCGGGTCCGAACCGGAGGAACCCGGTGAGAGGGTTGTTGGCGTCGTTCTCGTAGTGCGTCCACGCGCCGCGCGGATCGGTGTAGTGCGGGCCTGCCTCCAGGAGGAGGACGTCGAGCCCGCGCGCGGCGAGTTCCTTGGCGACCACGGGGCCGCCGCCTCCCGCGCCGACGACGATCACGTCGCGCATCAGCCCGGCACCTCCGTCCGGCCCTGGTAGTAGCCCTTGAACTCGTCCCATCCGTCGGCCGAGGGCGTGTAGCCGGACGCGCGCCAGCCCGCGGGACGCCCCGTCAGCCGCCTGGTCTCCGGGTCGAACACCCCCCACTCGCTGTAGCCGCCGAGCGCGGCCAGGACCAGCAGGCCGTTGGCCAGGAACCGCAGCAGCCCGGAGACCGAGCGGTGGTACGGCTGCGGCAGATGCCGGTCGAGCAGCGCGACCAGATCGGCGTCGGGGCCTTCGAGGAGCCGGAACACCTCCGCCTTGCCCTCGTAGGACAGCCGGGAGAAGGGCGAGGCGAACGGACCCCAGAGCGTGCCCGGGTCGACCCGGACCGCCTCCAGGTTCAGCAGGAGCGCGACGACCGGGGCGAGCGGGACCGTGGCGTCGTTGCGCAGCAGGAGCCCAAGCCCGCGGTCGAGCCGCGCGACGCCGGCGTCCGGTTCGTCCTGCGGCCGGGGGAGCCGCAGTCCGCCCGCGCCCTGCGCCAGCGCCCGCAGCAGCGGCACCGCGATCTGGTCGGGGAACGGCACGAAGCGGTTGAGCATGTCGACCAGGAAGCCGGGCAGCCGCGCCTCGACACCGCCGGGCTCGGCACGGGGCGTGCCCTGGGCGCGGGAGTACGGATCGGGGCCCGGCATCACGAAGACGGCCAGGCCGCTCATCGTGTCGAGCGAGAGACGGTCCAGCGCCTCGGCGACGGCGTCCGTACCGGGGGGATCGGCGGGGTCGGCGGCGGCGGGCGGCGCGAGCAGGGCCGGGACGGCGGCGAACGCGCCGGTGAGCCCGGCCGCCTCCAGGAAAGCGCGGCGGTCCAAGGAAGGCATCGCCATGGGGGAGCCTCTTCCAGAGGGGGGATCGGGAGCAACGCGTTCCTGCTCCCCCGCGCCGCTCGGCCGAAACGGTCCCCGGATTCCGTATCCGGCCAGCGATCGGACGTTTGACCAGCCGATTTATCACCGGTTGACAGAACGTCCAAGAATCGCCCGGTTACGGCTGCGGTGGCGTGGACCGTATGTACGGCGCGAGCAGTTCGCGGGCGAGCCGCCGCGCGGCGCGTTCGGACAGGCCCTCCTCGATCATGCGGCTCAGGGTGTAGACGAGCGACTGGACGAGTTCGGCCGTCCGGTCGGGGTCGGAGGCGCCGTGTTCGGTCAGCGCCACGCGGAGCGGCCCCTGGAGCTCCCTGTGCAGCAGCCCGCTGGATTCGGCCAGCGTGTCGGTGCGGCCGAAGGCGGCGAGGGCGCGGACGAGCGCGTGGTCCCCGCGGGCGACGAGGCGGAGGTTGGCGTAGACGTAGGCCAGGATCCGGTCACCCGGGCTCTTGGCCCGTCCCATCCGCGCCCGGACGTAGGCGGACCAGCGCGGGAACGTGTCGACGATGAGGGCGTCGAGGAGATCGTCCCGCGACTTGAAGTAGGCGTACACGCTGGAGCGGGCGAGCCCGGCCCGGCGGGCGACCTCCGCCATGCTGGGCGCCCGCTCGGACTCCTCCGCCAGCAGGGAGCGGGCGGCGCCGAGCAGGGCGGCCCGCTGCGCGGCCCGGTGCTCCGCCACGGTCGGCGCCTGGATCTTCGGCACGCGGCCCCCTTCCCCCCGGC
>NZ_SMKM01000106.1 GCF_004348665.1 Actinomadura sp. GC306
GGGTGGCTCAAATTGCCTCTTGACCTGCATACGGGCGCGCGGATAACTTCTCTCTCGCGAACCGCATGGTCGATTATTCGATGCAGAAAGGATTAGTTACGCCAGCGGTGCCGTGCATTCCGCAATTCTGTTGTAGCGCGCGCCTGGGAGGGCACTGAGATGCGATCCGACGAGACCAAGCCGACCAGGACGATATGGCGCCGGCGTCCTCGCACACTGCTGATCGCCATGGCCGCGGCACTGGGCGCCACCCTGATCGCGGCCCCTCCCGCACACGCCGACCCCACCTTCAAAATACCGACCACCGGGCCGTCCGGAGAGCTGGGTCTCCTCTTCCTCGGGTCGGACGACAGCCGCGGAGTCGACGGTGCGGTGCAGTTCACCGTCTACGAGAACGGGAACTGGGAGGTCAGCGGAGGCGCCTACAACAGCAATATCGCCGGTCGGTGGTACCGCTGGAAGTGCGACCTCGATTTCCACGCCGACCTGGAGTATCCGTTCGAGATAGGGCTGCAGACCGGCAGGGAGTGGGTTCCGGGGAGGAAGCACCGCAGCACCAGCTCCAGCGGTTACAACGCCACAATCGACCAGCTCTTCGAGGATTACTGGAACCAAGCGACGGCCGACTGCGACATCGTCATCGGCTGACCACCCGCACAACACACGGCCCCTGCGGAACCGCCGACCCGGTAGTACACGGCCCCCCATGGCCGCCGTCACCCGGCCAGGCGACGGACCCGGCCGCACTTCATTTCTCGCGACGTCCCAAGCCCTTGGCCCGGCAGGGCCAAGGGCTCGGTTCGTTCCTCCCCCGCCCGTGACCACCCGGGCCCGTACCGCCCGGTGTCCACAACCGGACTCCGCGGCCGGTGCTCCGGGGCCGCGCCGAACCGCTTCCCCACCTGCGATGAAAGCGCTCGGTTACTAACTCCGGCAATTGCGGCTCATCACCATAAACCGCCGGACTATTACGATCTTTCATGGTCTCGCGTTACCATTCCACGACCTGCTCGTCCGAGGCTGGAAATCCAGGCGACGACAAGGTCTGACATGAGTGGTCATGAGTGTTTTGGAACGGTTCCAGAGGGGCCGCCCGCGCCGTTTTCCGTCGCGGTGATCGGGGACGTTCGGGTCGAAGTGCGGGCGCGGCTGCGCGAGCAGGCATTCGAGGACACGCATGTGGACCACCTGGAGTTCACCCCCATCGATGCCGTCCTGGCGGGTACCGCGATCAATTTCGCGAAGCAGGCCGTGCGCTGATTCGGCACCGTGCACGTCATCTCCCGGATCGGCCGGGACCACTACACCGACGACATCGTCCGCCACCTGTCCCGGCTGGTGACGAGCTGCCACCTGCCGACCTCGGCCGGCGCCGCCAACGGCAGGACCATCGTCCTCCGGGACCGGAACGCGCGCAGGATCATCGCCGCGGACGGCAGCACGCCCATCCGGGACTTGTCCGTGACCGACATCGAGGAGGCGCGCGGCACGATCGCGGGCAGCGACGCCGTCTTCGCCGACGGCTACCTGCTGCTCGCGGAGCCGTCGCGCACGGCGGTCACGGCCGCCATGAAGATCGCGAACGAGCACGGAACGGTCTTCTGGCTCGATCTCGTCCCCCACGACATGGACCGATACCTCGACCTGGACACGATCGAACCCCTGCTCAGGCGGGCGGACATCATCGTGAGCCAGGCGCGGACCATGGCCGCGCTTCTCGGCCTCCCCGACCGGTACCCGTACCGGGAGAGCGGCTTCCCCGACCTGCTCGCCGCGCTGGCGAAGCTGTCCGGGACATGCACCTGGTACCTCCGCCACGGCGACCACGACATCTCGAAGGTGCTGGTCAGCCGGGCTGGACGGCGGATACGCGCCTACGGCACCGGATTCGTCGAAGAGAAGTCGATGGCCGGTTTCGGTGACCGCGTGACCGCGGCCGAGATGCACGACCACATGCGACGGCAGCGCGCCGGCGCCGACTGAAAGGAAGACATGCCTTCTCACAGGGCCGGAGCCATAGGAGCCGTAGAGGACCGTGGCCTCCATCACGAGTACGACCGCGTCATGCCGACCGTCGGGGTCGGTGCGATGGTGCTGCGGAACAACAGGGTGATGCTGGGAGAGCGGAAAGGCTCCCACGGCGCGGGCAGCTATGCCTGGTGCGGCGGCGGGCTGGAGTTCGGGGAAAGCCTGGAAGAGGCCGTGGCACGCGAACTCGAACAGGAATCCGGGCTCGTGCTCACCCGCGCGGAACTGTTCTGCGTCAGCAACATCCGCGAGTACGACCGGCACTACATCGACTTCGAGTTCCTCGTCGAGGCCACCGGCGAGCCCGTGAACAGGGAACCGCACAAGTCCGGGCCCTGGCAGTGGTATCCGCTCGACCGGCTGCCGAACAAGCTGTTCCGGCCGGTCGAGATCGCGCTCCGCAGCCACCGGCGGCGCCGGCCCGGCCAGGTCGTCTACAACGAGTAGGCGCGGGCCCCTCGACAGAAAGCACGGTGACGCGGCCGACCCCCGAGGGAACCATGCACTCCAGGCTCACCCCCAGCAGCTGGATCTACCTCCTCGTCCACGCGCTCGTGTTCTTCGTCGGCGTGTCGCTCATGGCCATCGACCACCCGGTCGCCCTCGCCGTCGCGACGTCGCTGATGGCCACCGGACTCGCCGGATGGGTCGTCTTCTTCTGGGTGCGCCAGAACGAGGTCACCGCGCGCAGCCTGCAGAACCTCGCCAAGCTCGGGATCGTGGACGGCTTCCACTACCGCTCCGTCCCGATCCGCAACGAGTACGAGCCGCGCTTCCTGGGGGCGCGCCGCGAGATATCGATCATGGGTTTCGGGTTGCGGGCGCTGCGCGAGGACTTCGGTTCGCAGTTCGCGAGCTGGGCGGGTTCCGCGAAGGTCCGGATACTCCTCATCGACCCCGACGCGCCCGGCTCCGGCTGCTCGTACGCGGACCAGCGCGACGCCGAGGAGGGCAACCACACCGGCAGCATCAGGAGCGACGTCGAGGCCATGCTCCGCTTCACCGAGCGGCTGCGGCGGGAGCAGCCGGAGAACTTCCAGATCAGGCTCTACACGTGCATACCGAGCATCAACGTCTGCGTGATCGACGACGAGGCGTTCTGGGGCCCGTTCCTGTCGAAGCGGCAGAGCCGCAACACGATGACCCTGCTGTGCCGCCGCGGCGGCCACATGTACGCGGCCCTCGCCGAACACTTCGAGGCCGTGTGGAGCGATCCCGCGTTGTCGCACCCACCGGAGGACTAGCGCCATGCGCCGCGCGCTCACCGCGTACCCGCGGCTCCACCTGGGGCTCCTCGACACCGCCGGGATCAGTCGGCGTGTCTATGGAGGGGCCGGCTTCGCCCTGGACGGGCCGGCCATGATCATGCATGCCGAGCCCGCGCGGCGGCACGGCGTCGCGGGCGGCTGCCTCGGCGCCGCCGAGGCGCGGCGCCTCACCGGGCTCTTGGAGAAGGCCGGGCTGCCGGCCACGTCCCTCACCGTCGAGCGGCTGCCGCCCCGGCACATCGGCCTGGGCACCGGAACGATGCTGTGCCTCGGCGCCGTCGCGGCCACCGCCGCCTGCCACGGGCTCCGGCTCACACCCGAGCGCATGTCGCTGCTGAGCGGGCGCGGCGGGACGTCCGGCATCGGCTGGCACGCCTTCTGGCGCGGCGGTTTCCTCGTCGACTGCGGGCAGCCCAACACCGGGCAGGCCATGCGGCCGAGCAGTGCCGGGGCGCCGCGCGAGAGCCCGCCGCTGTCCGTGGCGCTGCCGATCCCCGAGCACTGGGCGTTCGCGCTCCTGCTGCCCGCGTCGGGGACGACCGTCTCCGGGGCGCGCGAACGCGACTTCTTCGCCGAGCACACGCCCACCCCCGGACGGGAGTGCCTCTCCGCGTTCTCCGCCCTCTACCACTCCATCGTCCCGGCGGTGGCGAACGCCGACCTGCCGCTCCTGTGCGAGGGCTTGGCGGAGTTCCAGTCGCTCGGGTTGAAGAAGGCGGAGATCTCCTGCCAGTCCTCCTCGGTCCGGGTCCTTCTCGAAACACTGCTCGGCGCGGGACTGCCCACCGGGATGAGCAGCTTAGCCTCGGTCCGGTGGTGTTCGCCGTTCACGAGAGCGGTGACGCGGCGGCGCGCGGCGCGATCCTCGACGCCGCCGCACGCTGCGGCGCCCGGATCGTCGCCTGGTCGCGTGCCAGGGACTTCGGGCACCGGGTGGACGGGGGGACGGTGACCGTTGCGCCGGGTCGTCCGATGCCCGCCGGGGCCGTGACCCCGGCGGGGTGGGAACCGGGGTCACGGGTCGGCGGCCGGGCGGGCTGACGTCGGGCCCGCCCGGCCGTCGGAAGGTCAGGCCGCGGCGAAGTCGTACGCCGCGGTGACGGTGGCGGAGCCCGGGCACAGCCAGCCGCTGGTCTTGTTGACCTTCTGGTTGGCGAACGTGGCGGTGACCGGGAGGTCGCTGCCGCTGAAGCTGCCGGTCAGGTTTCCGCCGTAGGTGCAGCCGATGGCGCTCATCGAGAAGCCGTTGAGCTTCGCGACGCCGTTGCTGAGGCTGCCGGTCCACGGCAGGTTGTTGGGCGTGACCGTGACACCGCAGCCGCTGACCGAGGCGGAGGTGATGGTGAGGTTGCCGTTGGCGTCGATGGTGCCGCTGAGCGTCGAGCCGGTGCACTCGGCGGGGATGCCGGCGTTGATGACCATCGTGCCGTTGAGCGTGGCGGTGAAGTTACCCGCCGTCCAGGCCATGGCGGGGGTGGCGGTCACGGCGAGGGTGAGAGCGGCCGCAGCGGTGGTCGATGCGATCGCGGCCAGCTTCTTCGTGGTGCGGGACAAGGCAGTCCTCATTTCGAACGGTGGGCGTCGCGCCTGCACCCGAAGGAACGGGGTGGGAGCCCTCGGCCCATGCGCCACCGCGCCCGTGGCCACTGGGACGGCGGGGCGGCATGTTTCGAGGACGGGAGCCGGAGCCGCCGTGTCCGCATCGACACGGGCTCCAACGAATAGAACGCGTTCTATTAAGAAGGTAAGCAAACGTGACGGCCCGGTCAATACCCAGACACGGCCTCAAAGATTTCCGTCTGAGAACTGGCCATAAATCGGGATACAAGACGTCCAAAACGCGATGTCCCAAGCTGGGAGAGCCCGCCGAGGACGGTCACCCTCTTCGCGCCTTGCGGACCGGACCGAAACCCCGCGCCACCAGCACGGGAACCACGCGGATGAGAACTTGTTACAGCCTGAACAGCACGGTTCGATCGGTCATTGAAATTTCACAACGGCACTGATGGATCTGAATCGGAACCGCGGCGATCCGTCCCCGGAAACCGCTGGCCTGGCATTTCACGCAACCGGGGGTGTTCTCCGCCGTCCGGGGCGGGCGGCCGGGCGGCCATTGTCACGGGACGCGTTCGCGTTCATCGTGGCGGCACCCCCCAGCGCCCGTGGGCCATCCGAGGCACCCCGCAAGGTGGCCGCCGGGCGCGCGGCATGAATGCAGGTGCCCGTATGAACAGTGCACGGAGACTGTGCTCCCTCCTCACCATCCCGTCGGCACTCGCCCTGGTCCTCACCTTCGCCCCCGCGGCGGCGGCCGCCCCGGCCCCGGACGCCGCCGCGCAGTACGTGGTGACCGGTCCCGCAACCGCCCAGCAGCGCACCGAGGTCGCGCGGACCGGGGCGGCGATCGACGACGTCCGGACGGGCGAGCTCTCGGTCACCGCCGTCCCCGCGGAGGTGCGGGCGATCCGGAGGCTCGGCCACGCGGTGCGGGAGGCGCCCGCGGCGGCCCCGGCCCCGGTCGAGACCAAGGCGGCGACGTCGTACCACACCTACGCCGAGATGCGGCAGAACGTCGACTCCGTCGTGGCCGCCTACCCGCAGATCGCGCGGCAGTTCGTCGTGGGCAGGTCGTACCAGGGCCGCGACATCGTCGCCGTGAAGATCAGCGACAACGTGGCCGTGGACGAGAACGAGCCCGAGGTGCTCATCATCGCCAACATCCACGCGCGCGAGCGGCTCACCGCCGAGCAGGCGCTCGACTACATCGGGCAGCTGACCAGCGGATACGCGAGCAACAGCCGGATCAGGAACCTGGTGAACGGGCGCGAGATCTACGTCATGCCCATGGTCAACCCGGACGGCCAGGTCTACGACATGACCAGCGACACCTCCGCCGGCCGGATGTGGCGCAAGAACCGCCAGCCGAACTCCACCTCGACGGGCACCGACCTGAACCGCAACTTCGCCTACCGGTGGGGCTGCTGCGGCGGCTCGTCCGGCAGCGGCTCCAGCCAGACCTACCGCGGCACCCGCGCCGAGTCGGCCCCCGAGACCAAGGTGATCGCCGACTTCGTGCGCAGCCGGGTCGTGGGCGGCCAGCAGCAGCTCAAGATGTTCCTGGACATCCACTCCGAGGCGGAACTGGTCCTCTGGCCGTTCGGCTACACCTACAACAACACCGTCCCGGGGACGATGACCTCCGACGACGAGGCGGCCCACCGCACGATCGGCCGGGAGCTGGCCTCGACGAACGGGTTCACCCCGGAGCAGTCCAGCGACCTGTACATCACCGACGGCACGACCATCGACTGGACGTGGGGCCAGTACCGCATCTTCTCGTACACGTTCGAGCTGGGCGGGGGCAGCTTCTACCCGCCGCCGTCCGCCATCGACCGGGAGGTCCAGCGCAGCCGCGAGGCCCTGCTGCGGCTGACGGACTACGCCGACTGCCCCTACCGCTCGATCGGCAAGCAGGCCCAGTACTGCGCCGCCTGACCTGACCGGGCCGGCGGGCGGCCACCGCCCGCCGGTCCGTTGTCCGAGCGCGGCTCCGGCCGACGTCAGCGCGCACCGCCCACCGGCGGTGCGCGCTGACGTGTGAAGGAAACTTGACATCCGTGATGAAGGAACCTATCATTTGAGTTGCAAGTTTCTTCTGTAGCGAGTCGGTATCCCGGGCCGGCCCGGTCCGGGACATCTTCGGAGGTGAGGCATCATGCTGCTGACGTCGATCGACCCGTTCGTGCAGGAGTTCGAGCGCCAGTTCGACCGCGCGTTCCGCCAGGTCGCCGGGAACGGGACCGGCGCGGGCATGCCGATGGACGGCATCCGGCGCGCCGACGACGTGGTCCTGCGGTTCGACCTGCCCGGGGTGGACCCCGAGTCCGTCGAGATCACCGTCGACCGCGGCGTCCTGTCGGTCACCGCGCACCGCGCGGAGGAGAGCGGCGAGGACGAGCGCCCCTTCATCCGCGAGCGGACCATGGGCACCTTCACCCGCCGCGTCTACCTGGCCGAGCACCTCGACGCGGACGCGATCGAGGCCGCCTACGACAACGGCGTCCTGGCCGTCCGCATCCCGGTGCTGGAGAAGGCCAGGCCCCGCAAGGTCGCCGTCCAGGCGGGCCGCGGCCGCAAGGCGCTCAAGAGCTGACCGGTGCACCGGCGGCGGATCACCGCGGCCCGGGTCCCGCGTTCCACCGGGACCCGGGCCGCGGTCCCGTTCCGTGCAGGCAGAGGAAGGGAGAGCGCGTGAAGCTGCCCATGGACGACGAGCACGCGGCCCTGTTCACCGTCGGCCAGGTCGCCGACATGCTCGACGTGCAGCAGGCGTTCCTGCGCCGCATCGACCAGCAGCAGGTCGTCTCACCGCGGCGCTCGGCCGGCGGGCAGCGCCGCTACAGCCGGCACGAGATCGGCCGTATCCAGCAGGTCGTCACGATGATGGACGAGGGCATGACGCTGCCCGCGATCCGCCGCATCATCGAGCTCCAGCACGAACTCGCCGAGGTGACCCGCGAGCGCGACGAGCTCGCCCGCCGCCTGGACGCCCTGCGCTCCCGTCCCGGAGACCCGGCCTGACCGGCCGGACCGGCCGGACCGTGGGAGCCGAGCGCACACCGCGTTCATACCGAGCCCAGGGAGTGGCCAAGCCCGCGACGGCCTGCGCCCGGCCGGAACGAATTTCGCCGGACCTTTTACCTCGCGGGTGCGGGGCGCGTACCGGCGGCCACGACACGGACGCGAATTTTAATCAACCGAAACGTTCGCGCAGCGCCGGCAGGAGGTCGGCCTCCGCCCACGTGCGGAAGTCCTTCTGGTTCTCGGCCCCGGACTGGCAGATCGCAAGGTGGGTGAAGCCCGCGTCGGCGAACTTCTGCACGGCCGCCACGTAGTCGTCCACGTTGTCGCCGCACGGGACGGCCTCCGCGACGTCCTCGGGACGGACGGTCTGCGCCGCGGCCTCGAAGTTCACCGGGCCCGGAAGCTCGGCCATCACCTTCCACGACGGGACCGAGAACCGCCAGATCCGGTGCGCGCGTTCCCTGCACTCGTCGAGGTCGGGCCCGTAGGAGACCGGGAGCTGCCCGTAGACGGGCCTGCCCGCACCGCCCTCCTCATGGAACAGGTCCACGACCTCCTTGATGGGCTGGTCGGAGATGAGCAGATCGGCGTGTCGCGCGGCCACGCCCCCGGCACGCCGGCCGTACCCGGCGATCCCGATCGGGACGGGCCGGTCCGGCAGGTCGTAGAGCTTCGCGGAGTCGACGGTGAAGTGCCGGCCCCGGTAGTTCACGTAGCCGCCGCCGAACAGCTCCCGGATGATCTCGACGGCCTCCGCGAACATCTCGTGCCGCACGTCCGCCGACGGCCAGCCGCGCCCGACGACGTGCTCGTTGAGGTTCTCCCCCGCGCCCAGCCCGAGCGTGAACCGCCCGTCCGACAGGACGCCCATCGTGGCGGCCTTCTGCGCCACCACGGCCGGGTGGTACCGCATGATCGGGCAGGTCACCTGGGTCATCAGCGGAATGTGGCTGGTCGCCTGGGCCAGCGCGCCCAGCACCGACCAGACGTAGGCGGAGTGGCCCTGGTCCTCCAGCCACGGGAAATAGTGGTCGGAGATGGCCGCGTAGTCGAAACCCGCCTCCTCCGCCTCCACCAGATCGGCGACGAGTTGCTTGGGCGGCGTCTGCTCGCAGAGCAGTGTGTATCCGAATTCCATGGGGGCCGCATACCCGTCCACAGCCGCCGAACCGTCGCCCTTCGGCGACCCCCCTTCTCGCCCATGGCACCGGCGGATAAGGCGGCCCGGTCGCGCGCGTTCGCCGCGCGGCCGCTGAACGGCACGGAGAAATCACTGGTCAGGGCACGCTTGGCTACTCTTGGTGAGGTCTGATATACGTAGAGCAACCCGCCTCTGACCGGGGGCGGGCAAAGGACATCCGGTATCCACCTTGAGAGCCGGGCGTGACAAGGAAGAAAAGGAACCACATGAAGTCCTACACCTACACCGAGCTGGCCCAGCTGACCGGCGAGGTCCTGCCGGAGCGCGCCGTCCTGTCCACCCTTCTCGCCGGCGGCGGCCACGGCGGCGGCGGTGGCGTCATCGTCGCGCCGCAGTGCCAGGGCGTCGTGGCGGTCAACCAGGGCCTCCTGGGCGCGATCGCCCCGTCCAACAGCTCGTCGATGCAGTGCGTCGGCACCACCGTCGCCGCGGGCTGACGAACGAAGAGTCACAACCGCGGGTTCACGCCCGCAACGGAAGGGCTGGTGTTCTCCCGCCAGCCCTTCCTCCATGCCCGGGAAGTGGCGACCGCAACGCGGATCCCATGTCACGCACTCCGCGGCCCCGGCCACCGGTGGAAGCCGCGACACCCCACCCGAGAGCCCCTGTTTGGCTACTTTCAGTGAGCTCTGATATACGTAGAGCTACCTGCTTCTGCACGGAGGCGGGCAAAGGGACATCCGGTATCCACCTTGAGAGCCGGGCGTGACAAGGAAGAAAAGGAACCACATGAAGTCCTACACCTACACCGAGCTGGCCCAGCTGACCGGCGAGGTCCTGCCGGAGCGCGCCGTCCTGTCCACCCTGCTCGCCGGTGGCGGCGGCGACAACGGCGGCGTCATCGTGGCGCCGCAGTGCCAGGGCGTCGTGAACGTCAACCAGGGCCTCGCGGGCGCCATCGCCGCGTCCAACAGCTCGTCGATGACGTGCGCCGGCACCACGGTCGCCGCGGGCTGACGAACGAAGAGTCACAACCGCGGGTTCACGCCCGCAACGGAAGGGCTGGTGCTCGATCGCCAGCCCTTCCGCCCTCTTTTCCGGACGACCTGAAAGCGAACCGATGGGCCAGACGAACCCTCAGAAGCTCACCTACGCGGACCTCGACCGGCTCTCAGGGGAGGTCCTGCCCGGCCGGCTGCTGCTGTCGGCCGCCGGTCCCGGCCCCGGAGGCGGCGGCGGAGGCGGCACCGACGTCGTGTACGCCTGCCAGTACACGCACTCGGCGGGGACGTCCGGCCTGCTCGGCACCGGGCTGCTCGCCCAGCCGGCCACGACCACGCTGACCTGCTTCCCGGTCTCCATCTACCACCGGCCATGAGCACCTCCGCCGACCAGGCCGTCGACGAGGCCGGTGCCCCGAAGGCCCTCACCTTCCCGACGCTCGCCGAGGGCGCGGAGCTCGTCGGGGAGTTCAAGAACTCCGGGTACCGGGAGCCGCCCCAGCTCGTGTGCCTGCCCAACCGCCAGCTCGTCCGGCTGCCGCCGCTGCTGTTCCTCGTCGCGAAGGCACTGCACGAGCACCGCGACCTCGCCGGGACGCGGGACGTCCCCGCCGCGCTGGAGACGGTCGCCGCGGCCGTCAGCGAGCAGGCCGGCGCCCGGCTCACCGCCGAGCAGATCGTCTACCTCGTCGACCGCAAGCTCGCGCCGCTCGGCGTCACCGGCTACACCGACGGCACCGCGCCGCCCCTGGTGAAGGCGAACCCCTTCCTCGGGCTGAAGTTCAAGGTCGCGGTGTGCCCGGAGCGGGTCACCTGGTTCATCGCCGGGCTGTTCAGCTGGCTGTTCCGGCCGGTCATCGTCGCCGTCGCGGTCGCCGCCATCATCGGCTGCGAGGTCTGGCTGCTCACCAGCCAGTCCATCGCGGACGCGCTGCAGCAGACGCTGCTCGTCCCGGTGAGCATCCTGCTGATCATGGCGCTGGGCGTGCTGTCGTGCGTGTTCCACGAGTTCGGGCACGCCGCCGCCTGCCGGTACGGGGGCGTCCGCCCGGGGGTGATGGGCTGCGGCATCTACCTCGTGTGGCCCGCCTTCTACACCGACATCACCGAGTCGTACCGGCTCGGCCGCGGCGGGCGGCTGCGCGCCGACCTCGCCGGCGTGTACTTCAACGGGATCTTCATCCTCGGGCTCACCGGGCTGTACCTGTGGACGGGCTTCGAGCCGCTGCTCGTCGCCGTGCTGTTCGTCAACTTCGAGATGATCCAGCAGCTGCTGCCGACGCTCCGGTTCGACGGCTACTACATCATGTCGGACCTGATCGGCATCCCCGACCTGTTCAAGTACATCGGGCCGATCCTGCGCCGGAAGCTGCTGCGCCGCCCGGCCGACCCGAGGCTCAAGGAGCTCAAGCGCTGGCCGCAGATCTTCGTCACGGTCTGGGTGCTGACGGTGGTCCCGCTGCTGGTGCTCCAGCTCGGCCTCATCACGACGCAGATCCCGAAGCTGGTCGCCCAGGACTGGATGATGATCCGCGGCCTGGCCACCGCCGCGTCGAACGGGGCGAGCCCGCTCGAACTGATCACGTCCGGGCTGCAGATCGTCCTGCTGATCCTGCCGCTGCTGGGCGTGGTGCTCATCCTCTACATGGCGGCCCGCTGGCTGGTGCGGCAGGCCGTCCGGTACGTCAACGGCCCCGCGCCCGACCCGATGCCGAACTCCTGAGATCCACGCCCGGCTCACGCCGATGCGCCGGGCGCCCCGCGCGAGGGGCGCCCGGCGCATCGGCGTCCCGGCTGCCGGTAATGCATTTTATAAGCTTTATCAAAGAAGCTTCGCGAGCGCGGGCCCCGGGAACCTACTCCGAGTAAGTAGCGAAATATCCCCATCCCGCCTTACCGGAGCACGATCATCACCGGGCCCATCCCGCCCGAAGGCGGCCGGAATCGAGGACGATTCCGGATCCGCACATCAGCCGCACGACGGCACCCCCCTTTTCAAAGGCCGGCCCACCCTGCCCGGCCTTTCCTGAAAGGCTCCGCATTGCCGCACCGCCGCACCATCGCCGCCTGCACGGCGGCCCTCGCACTGCTCGCCCCGCTCGTCCCCGCCCCGGCCGTGGACGGTTCCACCGCACGGGCGGCCACCGCCCCCGAGGTCGTCTCCGAGACGGCCGTCGCGTCCCGCACCGTGGACCTGACCATCGACTCCCCCGCCATGGGCCGCACCGAGAACGTCCGGCTCCTCCTCCCGCCGGGCTGGACGCGCGACACCGACCGGACCTGGCCGACGCTCTGGCTCCTGCACGGCGGAGTCGACGGCTACACCGCCTGGACGCGTGACACCGACGTCGCCGAACTCACCGCCCGAACCGGCGTCATCGTCGTCATGCCGAACGGCGGACGCTGCGGCAACTACTCCGACTGGTGGAACTACGGGAACGGCGGAACCCCGCAATGGGAGACGTTCCACATGACCGAACTCCGCCGCATTCTCGAACGCGACTACAACGCCGGGCAGAAACGGGTGATCGCCGGGAATTCCATGGGCGGTCTCGGCGCCATGCTGTACGCGGCGCGCTTCCCCGGCATGTTCGAGGCCGCCGCGGCGTTCAGCGGATACCTCGACACGCTCCTCGACCACGAACCGGGCAAGAACTCGACCGGCTGGGGTCCGGCGCTCGCGTGCCCCGGCACCGACTGGCGCCGCGTGTGGGGGCACCCCGACGACCAGGCCGCGGTCTGGCACGCGCACAACCCCGCCGACCTCGCCGAGCGGCTGCGCGGCGTCCGGCTGTGGGTGGCCAGCGGCAACGGCAAGGCCGGCCCGCTCGGCGGGTTCCCGTTCACCGACCCGGTCGAGGCGGCGACCTACGACCACGCACGGTCGTTCACGAAGCGGCTGCGTGACCTCGGCATCCCCGTGACCACACACTTCTTCGACGGCCAGCACGACTGGCCGTACTGGGAGCGTGAGCTGCACAGGGCCTATCCGGCGCTGCTGGACGCCCTCGGCGTCGCCGCGGGCCGCTGACCCCGGAGGCGGCCGTGCCCGCGGGGATCAGGTCTGGCGCAGCGCGTTCAGCGCGTCCTCGGTGGTGCCCACGGGCCCGTGCCACTCCGCGAGCAGGACGGTGGCGTCGTCGTCGAGGTGGCCGGCGTGGTGGTCGAGGATGTTGTGGATGAGCCGCCGCAGCGTCTCGGGCACGGGCAGCCCGTCCTGCTCGCGGCGGATGATGAAGTCGGTGAAGCGGTGGAGGCCGAACTCGCGCCCCTGCGGGTCGCGGGCCTCCACGATCCCGTCGGTGTAGAGCAGGACGCGGTCGCCGGGTTCGAGCTGCTCGCTGCACAGCTCGGGGGCGATGCCGAGGCCGGTGCCGAGCGGGGCCCCGGGCCGGCAGTCCAGGGTGGCCACCCACCGTCCGCCGCGGATCAGGGCCGGTTCCGGATGCCCGTACGAGGCCCAGGTCAGGATGCCCGAACGCAGGTCCAGCTCGGCGAGCACGGCCGTCACGAACCGTCCCGAGTCGTCGTCGCCGGCGAGCTCCTCCTCGATCGCCCGGCCCGTCTCCAGGATGCCGGCCCCGCGGAGCCTGCTGCTGCGCCACGCCCCGATCGCGAGCGCGGACGCCAGCCCGGCGACGGTGTCGTGGCCCATCGCGTCGAAGACGCCGAGGTGGACGGTGTCGCCCGCCAGCGCGTAGTCGAAGGTGTCGCCGCCCAGCTGGTAGGCGGGCTCCAGGGCCGCGCCGATCACCACCTGGTCGTTGGCGAAGGTCATCGGCGGCAGCAGCCGCCACTGGATCTCCGCCGAGACCGTCATGGGCCGCGTCCGCACCAGCCGCGAGTAGGAGTCGCTGTAGGGGCCCTTGCTGACGATGAGCAGGGCCACGAGGCCGGCCAGGTACTCGGCGTCCTCCAGGGCCTTCTCGCCGTTCCGGTCGACGGTGACGCGCAGGACGCCGACCCGCTCGGCCCCGTCGAGGATCGGCAGCCACCACTGGCTGCTCCCGTCGTCGGACACCTGGCCCTGCACGGGCCGCATGGTCTGGAACACGCGGCCGGGGAGCGTGCCCTCGATCTTGAACTCGGCGACCTCGCCGCCCGGGTCCTGCCCGGCGTCGCGGCCGCGCCCGGTCAGCAGGCGCAGCACCGTCTGCTGCACGTCCGCGACGTAGATCACCACGTCGGTCAGGCCGGAGTCGGCGGCGTGCCGGGCGACCGCGCCCGGCAGCTGCTCCATGGACATCAGGTGGCTGGCCGCCACCAGCTCTCTCAGCATCGGGTCGCCGTCCTAGGCCGTCCGTCCGTTCGTGCGCACTGATCCGCCCATCCGTTACCCGGCTGAGCGCTTCCCATGTGGCCGCCGGTCGGAGTCGGGCCACACGTAGGGCAGATCGTCCGGCGTGCCGGGGAAGAGGGCGCCGTAGAAGCCGGGGTCCTTGCGGACGAGCGCCGACCGGTGGCTCAGGTGGAACTCGGCGTCGCCCAGCCAGGGCGGCAACTCACCGGCGCGGGCGAGGACCTCCTGGTCCCAGGGCCGCCGCACGCCGGTGGCCCCTTCGAGGTCGGTCAGCAGCGTCGCGGCGCACGTGTCGCCGTGGCCGAGGTCGCACCAGTGCCGGCATATCTCCAGGCCGTAGCGGACGAGGGCCTCCTCGTAGCCCGTCCACATCAGCGCCGCCGGGTGGTGCCGCCAGCCGTACCCGGGCACCGTCAGGGCGCGCAGCACCTGGATCGCCTCGACCCGCTGCTTGCCGAGCCGGCGCCGGTCGAGGACGCGGGCGGTGTCCGCGAAGTCCGCGTACGGCAGGAATGTCTGCACGCCCGTCCCCTACCCGGGACCGGGCGGGTGAGGGTCGAGAGAACGCAAAGCCGGGCGGCTCGCGCGGGCCGGGTGATATGGACCACACCACGGGCGGCAGGCGGCCGTGTCCCGGACCGTTCAAAGGCACAGGTCACGGGCCCGGCTTATCGGTCGCCGCCAAAGCACCCCGGAAAGGCGGGGCCGTGAATGGCGCGGGGGACTGTGCTAAACCCATCTGGGATCGGCCGAGGCGGAAGGATCTTCATGGACGCGGCGGAGGCTTTCGCGGAGGTCGTCGACACCGGCCGCCATCCGCTGACCGACCCCGGCGGCCCCGGCTGGAACGCCGCCGTTTCCCGCACCCGGGAGGCCCTGGCCGAAACCGGATGCTGCGTGCTTCCCGACTTCATCCGGCCCGCGCTGCAGGACGCGCTGAGCGCGGAATGCGCGACGATCGCGCCGCGCGCCCATTACGACGTCGAAACGGTGAACGCCTACAACATCGACGTGGGCACCCCGCTGCCGGAGGACCACCCGGGGCGGATCACGATCGAGCGGGGCAACGCGTTCGTCGCCCGCGACCACATCCCCGCGGACTTCATCGTCCACCGGCTGTATTCCAACGAGCTCTTCCAGCGGTTCGTCGCGGCCTGCTTCGGGCTGCCGCGGGTGTACGAACTCGCCGATCCGCTGTCGGGGCTGTGCCTCAACGTCGTGAAGCCCGGGATGGAGCACCCCTGGCACTTCGACACCAACGAGTTCACCGTCAGCCTGCTGACCCGGGAGCCGGAGGAGGGCGGCGTCTTCGAGTACTGCCCGAACATCCGGTCGGCGAAGGCGGAGAACTTCGGGGACGTGCGCCGCGTGCTCACCGGCGGCGGCGCCGACCTGATCCGCCGGCTGGCGCTGCGCCCCGGCGACCTGCAGCTCTTCAAGGGGCGGTACTCGCTGCACAGGGTGAGCACCGTCGGCGGGAGCACCGCCAGGCACACGGCGATCCTCGCCTACAGCGAGCGCCCGGGGGTCATCGGCAGCGTCGCGCGCACGAAGCAGCTCTTCGGCCGCGTCCTGCCCGCACATCTGGCGGCGGAGGGGCGCGCCGTCCGGGTGGACCGGCTGCTGGACTAGGAGACCGCGTGCGCGTTGACACGACCGGAAAGATCTCGCTCGACCACATCTACACCTCGCCCGACCCGCGCGCCTATTTCGGCACGCTCCGGAAACTCGACTACAACATTCCAGAACTGGCGAAACCGCATTTCCGCCGGATCATCGCGGAATACCGGCGGGCGCTCGGCGTGCCGCGCCCGACCGTTCTCGACATCGGCTGCTCCTACGGCATCAACGCGGCCCTGGTGAAATACGGCCGCACAATGGCCGAGCTGTACGATCGCTACGGCGGTCGCGACGCCCAACGGCACACCCGCGCGACGCTGCTGGCCCGCGACCGGGAGCTGATCCGTTCCCATGAACCCGCCGACGACCTGCGTTTCCTCGGCCTCGACGCCTCCGCGGAGGCCCTTTCCTACGCGCTGGAGGCCGGATTCCTGGACGGCGCCGTCCACGCCGATCTGGAAAGCGGCGAGCCGACCGAGGAGCAGCGCGCGCAGCTCGCGGGGACCGACCTGGTCATCTCCACCGGCTGCCTCGGATACGTCACCGAGCGCACCATCTCCCGCGTCGTCGAGGCGCAGGACGGCCGCCTGCCGTGGATGGCGCACTTCGTCCTGCGGATGTTCCCGTTCGACCCGATCGCCGAGACCCTCGCCGCGGCGGGGTACGAGACCGTCCGGCACGACGGGCTGTTCCGGCAGCGGCGGTTCGCGACCCCGGAGGAGCGGACGCTCGTCCTGGACCGCCTCGAAGCCGCCGGCGCCGACCCGGCCGGGCTGGAGGCCGGCGGCTGGTTCTACGCGCAGCTCTACATCTCCAAGCCCTGCACCTGAGCACTGACGACACGAGGACCGAAGTGAACGCCAGCGAAGAGATCTCGACCCGCACCTTCGGCAACGAGGAGCACCTGCCCCGGGTGCCGCTGCCGACGCTCGACGCGACGTGCGGGAAGTTCATGGAGTGGTGCGGGCCGCTGCTGACCGCGGAGGAGCGGGCGCGGACCGAGGCGGCGCTGGCGGAGTTCGCCCGCCCGGACGGCCCCGGCCGCGCGCTGCACGCCGCGCTCGAACGCTACGACGCGGCGGAGGGCGTGCACAGCTGGCTCGACACCTTCTGGCCCTACCGCTACCTGGGCCGCCGCGACCGCATCGCGCTGAACGCCAACTTCTTCTTCCTGTTCAAGGAGTCGACCGAAGGGCAGGCGGAGCGGGCCGCCGGGCTCATCGCGGGCGCGCTCGACTACAAGCTGCGGCTGGACGCCGAGGAGGTCCCGCCGGCGGTGCAGCGCGGACGTCCGCTGACGATGGAGCAGCACAAGTTCCTGTTCTCCACCACCCGCATCCCCGGCGCCGAGCAGGACACCGTCCGCGCCCCGTACACCGCGGAGTGGCCGGGGCCGTCGGCCGCCCGGCACATCGTGGTGTTCTTCCGCGGCAACATGATCCGGATGGACGTCCTCGGCCCGGACGGCCGCCCGCACGCCCTGGACGAGCTGGCGGCCGGCCTGGAGACGATCATGAAGGCCGAGGCGGCGCCGGAGCCGTCCGCCGGGCACCTCACCACCAAGGCCCGCGCCGAGTGGGCCGCGAGCCGCGCGGCGCTCATCGCCCTCGACCCCCGCAACGCGGCGGCGCTGGACGAGGTGGAGACGGCGCTGTTCTGCGTCTGCCTGGAGAACTTCGTCCCCCGCAACACCCTCGACGCCTGCGACCACCTGCTCCACGGCGACAGCGGCAACCGCTGGTTCGACAAGGCGGTGTCCTTCGTCGTCTTCGGCGACGGCACGGCCGGCATCAACGTCGAGCACTGCGGCCTGGACGGCACGACGATCCTCGCCTTCGTCGACGCGCTGCTGGAGGCGCCGGCCGAGCTGATCTCGCGGCGGTCGGGCGCCGTGTCGCAGGGGCTCCCGGCGATCGAGCCGATCGAGTTCGTCCTCGACGACGCCCTGCGCGCCGACATCGAGGAGGCCGCGGCCGCCTTCGCCGCCTACGGCGCGGCGACCGCCACGGCCGCGGTGTCGTTCGAGGACTTCGGCTCCGCCCACATCAAGCCGCTGAAGATGTCGCCGGACGCGTTCGTCCAGATGGCGTACCAGCTCGCGCACCGCCGCGCGAAGGGGGTCACCGGCGCCACCTACGAGTCGATCGCGACCCGCCAGTACCGGCACGGCCGCACCGAGGCGATGCGCGTCGTCACCCCGGAGGTCCTGCGGTTCGTGGACCTCATGGAGGACCCGGACGCCGGCGCCGAGGCCCGCCGGGACGCGTTCCGCGCCGCCGCCGAGGCGCACGTCCGGCGCGCCAAGGAGTGCCAGAGCGGCCAGGCCCCCGAGCAGCACCTCTGGGAGCTGCAGCTGATCCAGCGGCGGCGCGGCGCCGAGCTGGGCGTCACCGAGCCGCTCGCCCTGTTCGAGTCGCCCGGCTGGGTGGTGATGCGGGACGACTACCTGAGCACCAGCTCGGCGCCGTCGGTCAACATCCAGTACTTCGGCTTCGGGTCGACGAGCGAGCAGTGCATCGGCGTCGCCTACGTGCTGCTCCCGGACCGCTTCAACATCTACCTCAGCACGCCGCAGCCGGTGGCGGACGCCATGCACGTCTTCGCCGACCGCCTCCGCGAGGCGGTCACCGAACTGCGCGAGCTGCTGGCCTGACCTCCGGCACGCCGCGGATCATCGCTCGTTGACGGTCTTGTCGCCCAGGACCAGGTCTCCCCGGACCTGCACTTCACCGGCGAACACGGTGGAAGCCCGAGGTGCCTCCTGGGCGGGCGAGGGCTGCGCCGGGGAACGGCGCGGGCGGGCGGTGGTCCCGGCCAGGTGCATCCAGGCCGAGGTGGTCGTCTCCTTCACCCGGACGGTCACGTGCTCGAAGGAGCCGGGGTCGATGGGGCCGTCCAGGTGGGCCACGAAGGCTTCGTAGACGAACGGCGAGACGATGAACCCCAGGTCGGCGCCCGTCTCGGCCAGGGCCGACTTCAGGGCCGGGGCCTCCATGAGGCGGGCCGCCCGGATGATGACCTGGCCGTTCAGCCCCTCGGCGTCGGGGGTGACGGGGCCGACGTCCAGGGCGACGCGGAGCTGGACGCGGACGGCGGGCCGCGCGATGTCGTTGTGGCGGCGCAATGCGGCGCCCAGGCGGCCGGCGAGCGGGTCGACCAGGGACGCGGTCGGGACGGCGGGCGAGACGATGACCAGCGCGCCGTCCCCGCGGTCCTCGCGGTAGGTGTCCGCCAGCCGGATGCCGGAGTCCTCCAGCGCGTCCAGCAGGACCCGGTAGGTGACCTCGCGGACGGCCCGGCGGTCCCCGTCCGTGCGGGACGGGTCGCCGAAACCGGCCACGTCGCAGAAGAGAACGGAGCAGTTCAGCCCCGACCAGGCCGGGACGGCGCGGGGCGGCGCGGGATCCAAGGGTGCGTCCACGATCCGAGTGAACGCCCCGGAACGACCCGTGTCCATGTCATCCGCCACAGAGTCATGCGGCACTCACCGGTAAAGGGTCAGCTTGAGTCGGCACCCGCGGCGCGGAGGGCGCCGATGACGGCGGTCAGCTGGGTGATCAGCCCGGCGACGCTCGTCTGGTCGGCGCCGTTGACGGTGACCGTGCGCAGCTCGTCCGGCTTCGGCAGCCGCGCCATGATCTCCGGCAGCGAGGCGATGAGCCGCGTCTGCACCGCCGCGGGCGTCCGGTCGTTCTCGATCGCGGCACGGGCGCCCTCGCGCTCCAGGTCCAGCAGCGCCTGCTCGTGCGCGGACCGCGCCCGGGACTCCGCCAGCGCCAGCTCGCCCTCCGCGCGCAGCCGGGCCAGCTCGTGGTCGAGCCCGATGCGCAGCCGCCCCGTCTCGGCCTCCTCCGCGTGCCGCTCGCGCTCCATCCGCAGGTTGTGCCGCGTCGTCTCGGTCTCCAGCTCGGCGACCTCGCGGGCGTCGTCGTGCTCGCGCCTGGTCCGGCGCAGCTGCTCGGCCGCCTCGGTGTCGAACAGCTGCGACTCGTTGCGGGCGCGCAGCTCGGCCAGCTCGCGCTCGTGCTCCAGCCGCTGCGTCTCCTTGATCCGCGCGGCGGCCATCTCGCGCTGCGTGACCGCCTCCTGGGCCTCCAGCTCCGCCAGCCGGGCGATCTGCCCCTGCTCGGCCCGGTACGGCTTCTGCAGGTTCTCCCACAGCCGGGACGAGCTGACCACGGCCTCCTTGATCTGGACGGTGACGATCCGCAGCCCGAGCCCCTCGTCGCCCTGCCCGTCCC
>NZ_SMKM01000107.1 GCF_004348665.1 Actinomadura sp. GC306
GCCGCGGGACGTGCCGGTGACGGCGACCGTCGAGAGCAGCTTGACCGTGTCGTCGTGGCCGTCCGGGCACGGCGCCGGGTCGGACGCGTTGATCATCGGGCGGGAGACCTCGAAGGTCGACCCGCAGGCGCGGCAGCGATAGTCATAGCGAGGCACGGCACCAGGATAGGCCGTCCCCACCGCCGGGCGCCCGCGAGCGCGCCCCCACCGAGGTCCACCGGCTGCGTTCACTTGCGGCGTGTCGCCCTTATGAGCAAGCCCGAAGGGGCAACATGCCGCAAGTCAACGAGAATCGAACCGCTAGGCGGCCGGTTCCCGCACGTAGGCGGCCCATTGGGGGTCGCCGTCGTTGACCAGGCCGATGAGGCGCCAGTGCGCGCCGCGCGGGACGGCGGGGGTCACGGTGAGCGTCCAGCCGAGCTCCGACAGCAGGCGGTCGGCCTTGCGGTGGTTGCAGGTCATGCAGGACGCGACGCAGTTCTCCCAGACGTGCTGGCCGCCGCGGCTGCGCGGATGGACGTGGTCGATGGTCTCCGCGCGGCGGCCGCAGTAGACGCAGCGGAAGTTGTCGCGGCGCATCAGCGCGGCGCGGGTCAGGGGGACGCGGGTGCGGAACGGGATGCGCACGTAGCGGCGGAGCCGGATGACGGAGGGGACCTCGATCGCCATCGTGGCCGAGTGCAGGACCGCGCCGGAGGAGTCGTGGTGGACGATCTCCGCCTTCTCCCGGAGCACGAGGCAGACCGCCCGCCGGAGCGGGAGCGTGGTGAGTGGTTCGTACGTCGCGTTCAGGAGAAGGACCTGGCGCATCAGACGTCCTCCGCCGGGCCGTGCTGCGGTTTCGCCTCGGCGGGCGCGCCTCCGCGCACCTCCGACCGAGGCCCGAGTATGTTCTCCGGCTCCTGCGTTCTCGCCATGAGGACCTCCCCAGAGGCGGACCGACCAAAATCAGTGTGGCGTCTCAGGGAGGCCGACCGCTACCCCAATATTTCCCCCCGAGATCGCCGGATCGAACGCGAACACGCGTTCAGCCTCGACGGCGCCGGGCGGTACGGGCGGTCCGGACGGCCAATAAAGTTCAGGACATGACGCCGTACCCGCCCGCACAGCGCCAGGACATCATCGAGGACATCCACGGTCACCGGGTCGCCGACCCGTACCGCTGGCTGGAGGACGCCGGCAGCGAGGCGACCAGGGAGTGGCTCGCCGCGCAGGACAGGCTGTTCCACAAGGTCGCCGACGCCCTGCCGGGCCGGGAGCGGCTGCGCGGGCGGCTCGGGGAGCTGCTCGGCGCGGGCAGCGTCGGCGCCCCCATCTGGCGGGGCGAGCGGTGCTTCTTCACGCGCCGCGCCGCCGACCAGGAGCACCCGGTCCTGCACACCGTCGACCCGGACGGCACCGAACGCGTCCTCCTCGACCCGATGGCCCTCGACCCCGGCGGCACGACCACGCTGGACGGCTGGCAGCCCGACAAGGAGGGCCGCCTGCTGGCGTACAAGGTGTCCACCGGCGGGGACGAGGAGTCCCTGCTCTACGTCATGGACGTCGCGACCGGCGAGCGGGTGGAGGGGCCGATCGACCGGTCCCGGTACTCGTCGGTGGCGTGGCTGCCCGGCGGCGAGGCGTACTACTACGTCCGGCGGCTCCCCGCGCGGGACGTGCCGGCGGGCGAGGAGCAGTACCACCGCCGCGTCTACCTGCACCGGGTCGGCACCGAACCCGACACCGACGACGTGCTGATCTTCGGCGCGGGGATGGACAAGACCAACTACTACGGGGTGGGCGTCAGCCGGGACGGGCGCTGGCTCACGGTCTCCTCCTCGCAGGGCACCGCACCCCGCAACGACCTGTGGATAGCCGACCTGTCCGCGTCGCCGCTCGAAAACCCCGAGCTGCGCGTCGTGCAGGAGGGCGTGGACGCCGGCACCGGCCTGCACGTGGGACGGGACGGCCGCGCCTACATCTTCACCGACCGGGACGCGCCGCGGTCGCGGCTGTGCGTGACCGACCCGTCCGACCCGTCCTACGAGACGTGGCGGGACCTCCTCCCGCAGGATCCCGAGGCCGTCCTCACCGACTTCGCGATCCTGGACGCGCTGGACCGTCCCGTGCTGCTCGCCGGGTGGACGAGGCACGCGATCAGCGAGATCACCGTCCACGACCTGGAGACCGGGGAGCGGATCGGCTCGGTGCCGACGCCCGGCCTCGGCTCCATCGGCGGGATCGTGGAACGTCCCGAGGGCGGCCACGAGGCGTGGTTCGGCTACACCGACAACGTGACGCCGTCGTCGGTCATGCGCTACGACGCGCGGACGGGCGAGACGACCCCGTGGGCGTCGGCGCCGGGCACGGTCTCGGTCCCCGAGATCGAGACGCGCCAGGTCACCTACACGTCCCGGGACGGAACCGAGGTGCGGATGCTCGTCGCGTCCCGCCCCGGCCTGTCCGGGCCGCGCCCGGCGATCCTGTACGGGTACGGCGGTTTCAACATCTCCCTCACGCCGGCGTACTCGGCGAGCATCCTGGCGTGGGTGGAGGCCGGCGGGGTCTACGCGGTCGCGAACCTGCGCGGCGGGTCCGAGGAGGGCGAGGAGTGGCACCGCGCCGGGATGCGCGACCGCAAGCAGAACGTGTTCGACGACTTCCACGCCGCCGCCGAGAAGCTCATCGCGGACGGCCTGACCACCCCGTCCCGGCTGGCGATCTCCGGCGGCTCCAACGGCGGCCTGCTCGTCGGCGCCGCGCTCACCCAGCGTCCCGACCTGTACCGGGCCGTGGTGTGCTCGGCGCCGCTGCTGGACATGGCGCGGTACGAGCGGTTCGGCCTCGGCCAGACGTGGAACGACGAGTACGGGACGGCCGACGACCCCGAGGAGTTCGGCTGGCTCATCGGCTACTCCCCGTACCACCACGTCCACGCCGGGACCGCCTACCCCGCCGTGCTGTTCACGACGTTCGGCAGCGACACCCGCGTCGACCCGCTGCACGCCCGCAAGATGTGCGCCGCGCTCCAGCACGCGACCGCCTCGGAGGCACCGGTCCTGCTCCGCAACGAGGCCGAGGTCGGCCACGCCGCCCGCTCGGTGAGCCGCTCGGTCGACCTGATGGCCGACACGCTCGCCTTCATGGCGGCGCAGACCGGCCTCGAACTCCCCGGGTCGGCTCGCGGCGACGAATTGACGAGTGATCTAATAACAGGGTGAGCAAGGTGGTGGGACGCGTGCGCCGCCGACCCACGCCTCTAGGCGACGACGTGCGATGACGCTACGCTCCCCCAGAACACGCACGGGGACACTCGTGCGAGAATGCCGCCCCCTCCTGGGGTTGGGAAGCCTCCAGGAGGGGGTCGTGCTTATTGCATTTTTTCTCCTGGTTAGGGCCCTGGGGGCCCTAACCAGGAAAAAAATGCGTGCGATCGCTGCATCGCTTCGACTCGCCTAGGGGCTCGCTGCGCGATCAGGTTTCTCGCAAGCTCGAAACCTGCCTTCGGACGCGATCGCGACGGTTTTGGTCGTTGCCTGGTTGCGGCGCCGGCTGAGGTCCCCGCGCAGGTATAGAACCGCACCGCCCCGACTCGCCTAACGGCTCGCTGCGCGAACAGGGTTCTCGCAAGCTCGGACCTGCCTTCGGACGCGATCGCGACGGTTCTGGTCGTTGCGTGGTGCGGTGTCGGCTGAGGTCCTCGCGCACGTGATAGCCGCTTTTGGTTGCCGGTTAGCGGAGGGGTTTTTCTAGGTAGATGTTTGTTATTCCGCCTATTTTTTCGCGGCGGGTTTCGGTCCAGTTGAAGGTGCGGTAGAGGGCCAGGGCGGGAGCTTGGAGTTCGGTGGTGTCGGCACGGAGGATGCGGTAGCCGAGTTCTTTGGCACGTTCCTCCAGGGCGCGGACCACGGCGGCGCCGTAGCCGCGGCGCTGGACGGCGGGCAGGACGCGTAGGCGGACCATCTCGACCGCGTCCAGGGTGGGGTTGCCGGGGGCGTAGCCGCCGAAGGCGCGGGCGCGGCCGCCGGGGACCAGGTCGGCGCGCCGCAGGCCGCCCATCGCCACGATGCGCCCGTCGAGTTCGCCGACGAGGAACTCGCCGTCGTTGCGGAGATAGATGTCCTCCATCCGGAAGAAGTCGTGGTCGTAGTAGACGCCGTCGCCGGGGCGCAGGCCGACCTGGGCCAGGCCCGCGCGGTGCAGGGCGAGCACGATGCCGTGGTCGGCGGTGCGGTAGCGGCGCAGCCGCAGCTCTCCGAAGCTCCACACCGGGGGGTCGTCCTGTACGCGGACGAGGGTGCGGGCGGGGTGTTCCTGCCAGGAGGCGCTGTCAGCCATGCCCGCTCAGACCTGTTCCGCCGGGGGGACGGAGGGACGGCCCTGCGTGGGGCTCTTGACCCAGGGGCCGGCGAGCGCCTCGTAGAAGTCCTTCAGGGCGGGCATGTCGCCGTGCTTGGCGGACACGGCGGCGCCTATCTGGCGGGCGCGGTGCACGAGGATGTCGGAGCGGTGGTCGGCCGGGAGGTCGAGGATCGCCTCCTGGCCGGCGTTGAGCGCTGCGTCCGGGTGCCCGGCGTGCAGCTTGCACATGGCCCGGTCGAGGCGCACGAGGGTGAGGTCGACGCGGTCGGTGGGCGAGTACAGGGTGAGGGCGTGGCTCAGTACCTCGTCGCCGTGCTTGTGGTCGCCGAGGCTGGTGAAGGTGTCGCCCTCGTAGAAGGCCATCTGGCGGTCGGTGAATCCGTAGACGAGGTCGCTGGTGTCGGTCTTGGAGAGCTGGTCGAACACCGAGCGGCCGCGGACGAGGGCGCGGCGGGCGCTCGGGGCGGCGTCCCCGCGTCCCCGCATGGCGAGCATGCCGAGGGCGCGCGCCTCCACGGCGGGCGCCATGGCCGCGGCGACGCTCGGGGTGCGGCCGGCGAGGTCCTGCGCCTTGCGGGCCAGGTGGAGCGCCTCGCGGGGGTCGCCGTAGTACATCGGCACCAGCGACTCGCGGACGGTCACCCAGGCGCGCAGCTGCCGGTCGCCGGTCTCGTCGGCGGCGGTGCGCGCGGTGCGGAAGAACGAGCGGGCCAGCCGGTGGTCGCCGAGGTTGATCATGATGAGCCCGGACAGGCCGGAGAGCTGGGCCGCGATGCGGCACAGCCTCTCCTGGAGTTCGACCGGCTGGCGCTTGTCGCACATGCGGCGCACCTCGCTGAAGTCCAGCAGGACGTCGCAGAGCATCCGGAGCGAAGGGGTCGCCTGGTACTGCTGGCCGTAGCCGTAGGTCGTCTCCTCCCACTGGTCGAGCATGGTCGGTGAAACGGTCGCGCCGACGAGCGTGTCGTCCATCTTGCGGCGCAGGTTGTCGACGGCCCCCAGGAACTGACCGTCGAGCGCCACGCCCGCTCCGGCCAGCAGTTGCAGAAGGGTTCTACGAAGCACGATGTCCTCCTCTCCCACATCAATGCTCAGGGGGCCTTCGGCGCGGTCCGGGCCCCGCAGGTCGTGCACGGTCGCCCAGGGCCGTTCGTCGGCCCTGGGAATGATCGCCCCGACGAGCGCGCCGGGGTCTTGCGCCGGGCGCCGCTCGGGCTCCCGGGGTTGGGGGACGCTCGCTCCGCCCGGCCGGGTCGCGTGGCCGCGGCCGCAGATGCACGGGCTCTGGTAGTCGAGCGCGTCGGGCTCCACCCGGTAGACGGAGCACAGGTAGTGCAGGTACTCGGGGCCGGGACGCTTGTAGCCGCTCTCGTAGGCGGACAGCAGCGTCTCCCCGAGCCGGGGCGCCGGCTTGCCGTCGACCTCGTACAGCGCCTTCACCTGCGCGACAATGTCGGACAGCGCGACGCCGTGGGCGAGGCGGTGCGCCTTGATCCGGCTGGTGCCGAACAGGGGCCCGCACGCCTCATGGATCTCCTGCGCGATCTCGACGGGGCAGTGGCCCCGGGCGAGGGCGCGCGCGCGGATGCGGCGTGCCACGTCCGTTTCTTTCCGAGGGGGGTCCGACATCGGTTCCGGCCTCCTCCCGTCGCGACGGGATGCCGCTCCTGCTCTCGGGGGGAGAGGGCGGTCGTCCCAGCCACGGCGACCGGTCGACTAGTTGGCCACGAGAGATAATCTCTCGCGCACGCAGCGTAACGCCCGTCACTGGGGCGGCCAAGCGATTCACCGGAAGAAGCGGGGCCTCGGAGGCGTCCCGCCCTACGCGGGTAGAGATTCTTCCTCCAAGGGGGTGGAGACTTCCCCTGAGGTGTGCGAATTCGGTTCCCGAGGTGACGCGGGGTCACTTGACCCGCGACGGTGAGAGTTGCAATTCTCGCCGCGAGTGACCGAACGGATTCGCTGAGTCGATCAATCGCCGGTCCTGGCTCACGGAGCCGGTTCTCTCCTACGAAGGGGGTGTGAAGGTGGTCAGTGACAGGCGCGTCGGCTACCTCGAAGAGCTGGAGCAGGAGCTCGACACGCGGGGGCTCGTCGCCCGCGTCGTGCGGACCCGGTCGGGGCCCGCTTTCCTGCGGGTGGTGAACCCCGAGGCCGCGAGCCTCGCGGAGGACGTCACCTGCGCCCCTGTGCCGGAGACCGCGGACCACTACTTCTGGTGGTCCTGGGGGGAGCGCATGCACCGCGTCGACGACGTGGGCGGCGCCGCCCTCAAGCTGGCGCACGTCCTGCAGCCGCTGCACTGCGAGGTGAGCGAGGGGGCGCGGCGGAGCGGGCGCGAGCCCTCCACGATCGGCTGACCATGTTCCGGAAGCCCCCACCAGGACGCCCCGCACAGGGCGCCCCCTGAGACCGAGCGTGTCCCGCGAGCCCGCGGCCGGAAAGGCGCGGCAGCCGCGGACCTCGCGGGACACGTTCGCCGATCAGCCCCTCCCCGGCCACGTCGTGACACTACGTCCGCGGTAGTACGAATCGATCGGATCAGTCCCCTACGATCAGGCTCGTACCCGCCGCGGGACCACGGCGAGGTGTCAAGGCACCACAGAACGGCCGGGGAGGGTCTGCCGAATGTCGCTCGCCGTCGAACCGTTCCTGCCCTGGGCACAGGACGGTTCCGCCGAGTCCGCCTGCCGCGACCAGACGCCGACGACCACCTGCCGGCTCGTCTGGAACATCTCGCACAACACCGACTTCACGCGGTTCTACGCGACCTGGCTCGACGGCCCGCTCACCACCCTTCTGCTGATCGTCCTGACCCTGGTGGTCGCGCTGATCGTGAAGGCCGTCACGCACCGGGCGATCACCAAGGTGACGCTGCGGATGGCCGAGGGCACGATGTCGGAGCGGGTCAGGGAACGGTCCCGAACGGTGTTCGAGGGCAACCCGGCCCTGCTCACCAAGCGGCGGGCCCAGCGCGCCCAGACGCTCGGCTCGGTGCTGCGCTCGTTCGCGTCCGTCCTCATCATGGGCACCGCCCTGTTCAGCATCCTCGGCTCGCTCGGCCTGAACCTCGCCCCCATCCTGGCCAGCGCGAGCGTCATCGGCGTCGCGGTCGGCTTCGGCGCGCAGAACATCGTCAAGGACATCCTCGCCGGGCTGTTCATGCTGCTGGAGGACCAGTACGGCGTCGGCGACTACATCGACGTCGGCAGCGCCAAGGGGACGGTCGAGGCCGTCACGCTGCGCGTCACCCGGATGCGGGACGTGGACGGCGTCGTCTGGTACGTCCCGAACGGCGAGATCAAGAGGGTCGGGAACGAGTCGCAGAACTGGGGCCGCGCCGTCCTGGACATCCCCGTCGACATCCACGAGGACACCGAGCGGGTCAAGGACCTCCTGCAGCGGACCGCCGACGCGATGGCGGCCGACTCCCCCTGGAACGACCTCATCCTGGAGGAGCCGTCGGTGTGGGGCGTGCAGGCGTTCGCCGGGGACGCCCTCGTCATCCGCGTCGTGCTGAAGACGGCCCCCGGCAAGCAGGGCGACGTCGCCCGCGAACTGCGCGAGCGGGTCAAGCGCGCGTTCGACGAGGCGGGTGTGACCGTCGCGACCCCCGCGCCCTGAGCACGAGGGGGCCCAAGTGCGCACGTCTCACATAGGGTGGAGATCGCTATGGCTGAAAAGGTGACGTTCTATGAAGCGGTCGGCGGCGAGGAGACCTTCCACCGGCTGGTGCACCGCTTCTACCAGGGTGTAGCGGAAGACCCCGACCTCCGCGCCCTCTACCCCGAGGAGGACCTCGGCCCCGCCGAGGAGAGGCTGCGGCTGTTCCTGATCCAGTACTGGGGCGGCCCGAACACCTACAGCCAGCGGCGGGGCCATCCGCGGCTGCGGATGCGGCACGTGCCGTTCGTCATCGACGAGGCCCAGCGGGACGCCTGGCTGCGGCACATGCGGGTCGCCGTGGACGAGCTGGGGCTGCCCGAGCCGCTGGAGCGGCAGCTGTGGGGCTACTTCACGATGGCGGCGCAGAGTCTGGTGAACGCCCCGTCGTAAACGGGTAGATCGCCACGTATGACGCGAATCCCGTGGTGGCGCCATGCCGTCGTGTACGAGGTGTACGTCCGCAGCTTCGCCGACTCCGACGGGGACGGTGAAGGCGACCTCCAGGGGATCCGGTCCCGGCTCGGCCACCTGCGCGACCTCGGCGTGGACGCGCTGTGGCTCACCCCCTTCTACACGTCCCCGCTCGCGGACGGCGGCTACGACGTGGCCGACTACCGCGACGTCGACCCCCGCTTCGGCACCCTCCGCGACTTCGACGCCCTGGTCGCGGACGTGCACGCGCACGGGCTGCGGCTGATCGTCGACATCGTCCCGAACCACTCGTCCGACCGGCATCCCTGGTTCCAGGAGGCGCTCGCCGCGCCGCCGGGGTCGCCCGAGCGCTCCCGCTACATCTTCCGGCCGGGGAAGCCAGGGGAACGTCCCGGCGAGGAGGCGCCGCCGAACGACTGGCCGTCCGCGTTCGGCGGCCCCGCCTGGACGCGGGTGGACGACGGCGAGTGGTACCTGCACCTCTACGCGCGCGAGCAGCCCGACTTCAACTGGCGCAACCCCGAGGTGCAGCGCGAGTTCGAGGACGTCCTGCGGTTCTGGTTGGACCGCGGCGTGGACGGCTTCCGCATCGACGTGGCCGCCGGCCTGTTCAAGGACGAGTCGTTCCGCGACCTCGGCCCCGACGACCGCCGCGTCCTGGACGGCCCCATCTACAGCCGCCCGGAGGTCCACGAGGTTTACCGGCGATGGCGGCGCATCCTCGACGAGTACGACGGCGACCGCATGGCCATAGGCGAGGTGTGGACGGACGGCCCCGAAGACCTCGCCCGCTACCTCCGCCCAGACGAACTGCACCAGGTCTTCCAGTTCGACCTGCAACTCGCGTCGTGGTCGGCCACGGCGTTCCGTGACGTGGCGACGGCCGCGATGAAGGCCGTGGCGCCTACGGGCGCCGCCCCGACCTGGGTCTTGTCCAGCCACGACTCGGTTCGGCACGTCACCCGCTATGAGCGACCGGAGAACGTCCCAGGCATCGGGTACACCAGAGCCAAGGCGGCGCTACTGATGCTCCTGGCGCTCCCCGGCTCGGCCTACCTGTACCAGGGAGAGGAACTCGGCCTGCCCGAGGTGACCGACCTCCCCGACGACGCCCGGCAGGACCCCATCTGGGAGCGCACGAACGGGGAGTTGGTGGGCCGGGACGGCTGCCGCGTCCCGCTGCCCTGGTCCGGTGCGTCCGAGCCGTACGGATTCTCCGCGGACGGCGTCCGCCCATGGCTGCCGATGCCGCGGGACTGGGCCTCGATGACCGTGGAGGCCCAGAAGTCCGACCCGTCCTCCATGCTGGCGTTCTACCGGGAGGCGCTGGCCTTGCGCCGCCGCCTCCTGCACGACCTCCCAGAGGACGTGGAGTGGCTCGACTCCCCCGACAACGCGGTCTTCTTCAGGCGCGGCCCCCTCATCTGCGCGCTGAACTGCGGCGACACCCCCGTCCGCCTCCCACCCGGGACCCCGCTCCTGAGCAGCTCCCCGCTCAACGGCGACCAACTCCCGCCCAACACGAGCACCCTGATGGCGGCCCCGCCGCCCACCTGACCCGGACACGTTGACTTGCGGCGTGTTGTTGTTATCCGGCTCGCCATAACAACAACACGCCGCAAGTCAACGGCTTGTCGACCCCGCGGTGTCGCGCTACAGCGGGGGGCGCTGGAGTTGGAGGGGGTCGTCGGCCGCCGGGGCGGACTTGAGCGTCGGCGCGTCCGCGTCGATGCCCGCCCACCGCTTGAGGTCGGCGACCGCCTCGGCCTGCTCCGCCGCGGGCAGCCTCGTGATGAGGCGGCCGCTGTGGTTCATGCCGGGAGCGACGTAGACGGCCGAGTCGCGGGCGCCCGGCCCGAGACGGAACGGCTTGGCGCCCCACGGGTCGTTCTCCCCGTACACGAACATCATCTGGCTCGCGTTCCGGCGCACCCAGCCGTCGATGTCGCGCATGGCGCGGCCGTTGTCGAACCGCATCGGGATGTCGCGCGGGACGTACGTGCGCGGGTGGTAGCTGCGCTCGTGCCGCAGCAGCCTGCGCATGTGCGCGAACTTCGGCGACGGCCAGCCGAGCTGCGTGCCGGCCTGGTAGTAGTACGGGATGTAGGGCTCAAGCCCCTGGTCGGTGTAGAACGACAGGCCGGAGATGGTGTCGAGCGACTCGTACAGGACGTCGTCGGAGGAGTCCAGCGGCGGCAGGTCCGCGCAGTCGGACTGCAGGCTGTACTGCCAGAACGCCCACTCGTAGTCCATCACCGAGTTCTCGAACGCCCGGTCCGCAGTGCGCAGGATGTGGAACGTCCAGCCGTTCTCCTCCGCGGCGGCGGTGAAGCGCTGGAGCATGGCGGGCCGGCGCTTGAGGAACTCCCGCGCGAGCCCCTGCAGGTGGGCGCGGCACTCCGGGTCGGTGCCGACCGTCTCGAAGAACTCGTCGTAGGCGCGGTCGTCGTGGTTGCGGTAGTCGTTCGGCGCCACGTAGACGACGCTGCCGTCGACGTCGCGCGGGTAGAAGCGCTTGTGGTAGACGGCGGTCATGCCGCCCTTGCTGCCGCCCGTCGAGATCCACTTGCCGCCGTAGATGGTCTTGAGCGCGCGGATGAGCCGGTGCTCGTCGGTGGCGGCCTGCCAGATCGTGTCCTTCCGCCAGTCCGTCGGGACGGGCCGGGACGGGCTGAAGTAGCGGTACTCGACCGAGATCTGGTTGCCGTCGACGAGCGCGGTCGGCTCGGACGTGAACATCACCTCGGGCGTGTGGTAGCCGCTGGTGTACAGCACCATCGGCAGGTCGGCGGACTTGTGCTGCAGCATGATGCGCTGCTCGAACCACTGCCCCCGGGGGTTGCGGTGGTCGACCGGCTGCCGGTACTCCAGCCAGAACCAGCGGTAGCCCGGCAACGTCGAGGTCTTCTCCGTCACCTGCATCCCGGGGATCGCCTTGAGGCGGTCGAGGACGTCGCCCGCCTGGGCGGTACCCGTGGTCGTCTTGCCCGCCTGGACGGTGACCGCCTGCGCCGCGGTGGCGCCCGCCCCGGTCATCGCCGCGGCGAGCAGCAGTGCCATCGCTCCTTGTGAGACGCGCCGCATTGTGCCCCTTTCGCGTGGGTTCTCCACAATCGCGTCGCGACACTAGATTAAATAGGGGTCGAAAACGGATCCCTGTTACGCTTGTTACCCATCCGTGACATCTCGGAAGGCGCGCGGCGCGGTTGCGGAAATGCCGCCATTCCAGGGGGCGGGCATTCGAAACGGCGTTCGTCGCGCGCCGGCGTCATTCAGGCGGGCGCGGTCACGGCGTGGGCGCCACGTACCGTCCGATGAACTCCCGCTCCTCGGGGGTGAAGCGCCGCAGCCGGTTCGACTTCACGTCGAACGCCACGAGGGTCGAGGTCGCCTCGGCGTAGACGTTGTCGTCGTCCCGCACCTCGTAGGCCAGCTTGCAGGACGCCGCGCGGGCCTCGGTCACCCAGGTCTCCACCCGGATCGGGTACACGGTCGGCAGCAGCGGCGTCCGGTAGTCGATCTCGTGGCGGGAGACCACCATGCCGCGGACGGGCTCCTCCCCCTTGCGCACCGGGTCGCCGTGGAACATCTCCAGGCGCGCGTCCTCCAGGTAGCCGAGGAACTTCACGTTGTTGACGTGGCCCTGGGAGTCGATGTCGCCGAACCGGATCTTGAACTCGTAGATGTGCCGGTACTCGGCCGCGGGCACGTCGGTCTGCTGCATGTCCTCGCCTGGGGTACGGGGAAGCCGGGGTCCGCCCGATGTTACCCGCCGCGGTCTCCGGCCCGATCGGCACGGGGCGCCGGGACGCTCAGCCGCGCACGAGGCAGGGCCGCTTCGGGTCGAACGTCCAGCCGGGCACGAGGTACTCCATCGCGGCGGCGTCGTCCCGGTCGCCGAGGCCGTGCTCGGCGTACAGCCGGTGCGCCGACTCGATCGCGGTCAGCGCGTGGACGGTGATCCTCGTGTCGTGGGTGACCGGGCCGCGGCCGCCCGCGTCAAGGTGGCCGAACGCGGTGCGGACGGCGTTCAGGATCTCGTCCGACCGCCCGATGGGCCTGCCGACGACCAGGTCCCGCGCGTCCTGCAGCGTCCGCCGGATCCCCTCGCCGCCCGGGACCTCCCCGGCACCGGTGGCGCCGGACGAGTCGCGCAGCAGCACCAGGTTCCGAGTGAAGAACGGCCCGTGCGCGCCGCCCAGATTGAGCAGCATGCTGTCGCCCGCGACGGGCACGACGCGCATCTCGGTGACGACCGGCGTGCTCATCGCCGCGCGCCCTGGTAGGCGACCGGCCGCTGGAACCGCTCGATGGCCAGGCTCCCGACGGATGTCGTCCGGGAATCGGACGTCGCCGGGAACGGCCCGCCGTGCACCATCGCGTGCCCGACCCGCACGCCGGTGGGCCAGCCGTCCCAGACGATCCGCCCGGCCAGGCGCTCCAGGACGGGCAGCAGCCGGTCAGCCGCCTCCCGGTCGCCCGGGGCCGCGTGGATCGTCGCGGTGAGCTGCCCTTCGAGGCCGCGGGCCAGCTCCCGGACCTGGTCGAGATTCGCGCACCGGACGACGAGGGAGCACGCGCCGAAGATCTCTTCTTGCAGCTCGGGGCCGAAGTGCTCGGCGTCCACCGCGGCCAGCGCGGCCGCGCCCCCGACCGCCGCGTCGGGTTCCTTTCCGCGTGCGAGGATCTCGACGCCGGGGTGCCGTTCGAGTCGCTCGACGCCCTGGGCGTAGGCGCGCGCGATCGCGGACGTGAGCATGGGCGCGCCCTGGTCGGCGGCGATGGCCTGCGCCGCCGCGTCCAGGAACGCATCCAGCACCGCGCCTCTGACCGCGAAGACCAGCCCGGGATTCGTGCAGAACTGCCCGGCCCCGAGCGTCACCGATCCCACATAGGCCTCCGCGAGCTCACCGCCGCCTTCCGCGAGGGCCTCCGGCAGCAGGAAGACGGGGTTGACGCTGCTCATCTCCGCGTACACCGGGATCGGCCGGGGCCGGTTCGCCGCCGCCTTCGCGATCGCCAGACCCGCCGCGCGCGACCCGGTGAACCCGACCGCCTGGACGCGCGGGTCGGTGACGAGCGCGATGCCCAGCGCCGGGCCGTCCCCGTACAGCATCGAGAACACGCCCTCGGGGAGCCCCGCCTCCCGGACGGCGTCCGACACGGCCCGGCCGGCCAGCTCGCACGTCCCGGGGTGGGCGTCGTGCGCCTTCACGATCACCGGGCAGCCGGCCGCCAGCGCCGACGCCGTGTCCCCGCCCGCCACGGAGAACGCCAGCGGGAAGTTGCTCGCCCCGAACACCGCGACCGGCCCGAGCGCCACCCGTCCCTGCCGGACCTCCGGCCCTGCGTCCCCGGCGGGGTCGACGGCCACGTCACCGCCGGCGCGGAGGTCGCCGGCGAAGAGGCGGAGCTGACCTGTGGTACGGGCGACCTCCCCCGTCACGCGCGGCACGGGAAGCCCCGTCTCCGCCGTGGCCCGCTCGACGAGCGCCTCGGTAAGGTCGTCCAGCTTGGCCGCGACAGCCTCAAGGAACGCGGCACGCCGCTCGGGGGACGTCGCGCGGTAGGTGTCGAACGCGTCCTCGGCCAGCGCACAGGCCCGCTCGACCTCGGCCTCACCGCCGTAGCGGTACTCGGGATCGAGACGTTCACCGCTGCGCGGATCGACGGCCCGGATCGCCGTGCCCGTCCCGGCGACGCGCTCGAAGCCGATCACCATCCGCCCGGTGAGCCGCGCCATCGGTCGTCCTCCTCGGGTCCGGCTGAGGTGCACCCCGGACGATAGGAGACCCGATCAATACCTGTCCAACACGAAAAATGCATCAATCGATGCAGGCCGAGCATCAATCCCCCGACCTGGCTTCGTTGACTTGCGGGGTGTTGTTGTTATCCGACGCGTCATAACAACGACACGCCGCATGTCAACGGTCCGGGCATGCGGACGGCCGCGCGATCTTTCGCGCGGCCGTCCGGGGTGTGCGGGGGTCAGCGGGTGAGCTTGCGGTGCGTCACCCGGTGCGGGCGGGCGGCGTCGGCGCCCAGGCGCTCGATCTTGTTCTTCTCGTAGTCGGCGAAGTTGCCCTCGAACCAGAACCAGTTCGACCCTTCCTCCCACGCGAGGATGTGGGTGGCGATGCGGTCCAGGAACCACCGGTCGTGCGAGGTGATCACGGCGCAGCCGGGGAACTCCAGGAGGGCGTTCTCCAGGCTGGACAGCGTCTCGGTGTCGAGGTCGTTCGTCGGCTCGTCCAGCAGCAGGACGTTCCCGCCCATCTTCAGCGTGAGCGCCAGGTTGAGGCGGTTGCGCTCGCCGCCGGACAGGACGCCCGCGGGCTTCTGCTGGTCGGGACCCTTGAACCCGAATGCCGCGACGTACGCGCGCGACGGCATCTCGACCTGCCCGACCTTGATGTGGTCGAGGCCGTCGGACACGACCTCCCACACCGTCTTCTTCGGGTCGATGCCGCCGCGGCCCTGGTCGACGTAGGAGACCTTGACGGTCTCACCGATCCGCAGGTCGCCCGCGTCCGGCTGCTCCTCCCCGATGATCATTCGGAAGAGGGTGGTCTTGCCGACGCCGTTCGGGCCGATGACACCGACGATGCCGTTCGGCGGCAGGTTGAACGACAGGTCCTCCATGAGGACCCGGTCGCCGAACCCCTTCGTCAGCTTGTCGGCCACGATGACCGTGTTGCCGAGGCGCGGACCCGGCGGGATCTGGATCTCCTCGAAGTCCAGCTTGCGGTGCTTGTCGGCCTCGGCGGCCATCTCCTCGTACCGCTCCAGACGGGCCTTGCTCTTCGTCTGCCGCGCCTTCGGGTTCGACCGGACCCACTCCAGCTCCTCCTGGAGGCGCTTCTTGCGCTTGGCGTCCTTGTTGCCCTCGACCTTCAGCCGCTCGGCCTTCTTCTCCAGGTAGACGGAGTAGTTGCCCTCATAGGGGTAGCAGCGGCCCCGGTCGAGTTCCAGGATCCAGGTCGCGACGTTGTCGAGGAAGTACCGGTCGTGCGTGACGGCCAGGACGGTGCCCTCGTACTTGGCGAGGAACTGCTCCAGCCACTGCACGCTCTCCGCGTCCAGGTGGTTGGTGGGCTCGTCGAGCAGCAGCAGGTCGGGGGCTTCGAGGAGGAGCTTGCACAGCGCGACGCGCCGGCGCTCACCACCGGACAGCTTCGCCACCTCCGCGTCGCCCGGCGGGCAGCGCAGCGCGTCCATCGCCTGTTCGAGCTGGCTGTCGAGGTCCCACGCGTTGCGGTGGTCGAGCTGCTCCTGGAGCTTGCCCATCTCCTCCATCAGCTCGTCGGAGTAGTCCGTCGCCATCTTCTCGGCGATCTCGTTGAACCGGTCGAGCATCGCCTTGGTCTCGGCGACGCCCTCCTCGACGTTCCCGAGGACGGTCTTCTCCTCGTTCAGCGGAGGCTCCTGCTGGAGCATGCCGACGGTGTAGCCCGGCATGAGACGCGCCTCGCCGTTGGACGGCTGTTCCAGACCGGCCATCATGCGCAGCAGCGTCGACTTGCCGGTGCCGTTCGGCCCCAGGACTCCGATCTTCGCACCCGGAAGGAAATGCAGGGTGACGTCGTCAAGGACGACCTTGTCGCCATGTGCCTTGCGCACACGCTGCATCGTGTAGATGTACTCGGCCATATCCTCAAGCCTAGAGGGTCCGAGCCGGTGTTCAGCGCCACCCGCCGGCCCCATGAGCCGCTGTCAGGCGGGGGTGGGGTCCGAGCCTTCCACGGCGGGGAGGCAGACGCGGTCCCGGCCGGAGGACTTGGCCCGGTAGAGGGCCAGGTCGGCGGCGGCCAGGAGTTCCAGGAGGTCCTGGCCGTGGGTGCGGAACAGGGCCACGCCGATCGAGACGGTCACCGTGACCGTGCCCTCCTCGGCGGGTACCGCGAGCCTGCGGACGCGGCCGCGGAGGCGTTCGGCGACGCGGCACGCCTCGACGGTGTCGGCGCCGGGGAGCAGGACCACGAACTCCTCGCCGCCGAACCTGCCCACCACGTCGTAGTCGCGGAGCTGGTGGCACAGCGTGCTGGCCACGCCGACGAGGACCTGGTCGCCCATGAGGTGGCCGTGGGTGTCGTTGACCCGCTTGAAGTGGTCGATGTCGATGAGGAGCAGGGCCACGGCGTCGTGGGTGCGCTGGGCGCGGGAGAGCTCGGTGTCGGCCTCCATCTGCCAGGCCGCCGCGTTCAGCAGGCCCGTCTTGGCGTCCGTGCGGGCGGCGGCCTGGAGCTGCTGGTGCATCAGGCTCCGCTGCAGCAGCATCAGCGGGGGCAGCGCCAGGATCAGCAGGCCCAGCGACAGCGCACAGGTGATCGCCACGAGGATGCCGACGCACAGCTCGACCAGGTCGAGGAGGACGTTCTCCCGGGTCCACAGGACGTCGCGCCAGCGGCTCTCGGGGCTCGCCGCGTGCGCCGCGACCGCGACGATCGCGGTGTTCACCACCGTGAACAGCGCGGCGCAGCCGACCGCCGCGAGGATGCCCGGGTACACCTGGACGAGCCACTGCGGCGCCTCTTCCAGCGGGTCGCGCACCACCTGGTGGAACGCCAGGGACGCGCACGCGCCGGCGATCCCGTACGCCGCGGCGACCAGGGCCCGCCGGTAGACGAGCGTGCGGCGCACCCGGAACTGGAGGAGCGCCTGCACCGGCAGCGGTATCAGCAGCGCGTACACCGGGGGCAGCAGCAGCGCGACCGGCAGCCACCACGCCGACAGCAGGTCGCGGGCGACGCCGGCCGGCATCCCGAGGCGGCGGGTCGCCTCGATGCACACCGCCCCGCACGCCAGCAGGGCCGCGAACGTCGCCAGCTCACCGGCGCGGAACGGGGTGTTGAGGAGCCCGGCGACGGCGAGGCCCCAATGGGCGGCCACCACCACCGGTACATAGATCACGAGCAGGGACGGCCGCCCCAGAAGCGTCCGGCGCCTCGGCCGGAGGGCCAGTTCCCCGCCACGGTCCTCGGCGGACGACTGCACTGCGGTCATCCTTCCCCCTAACGCGCATCACCTTGTGTAACACGATAGTTGCAACCTGTGCGGATGGGGCGTGAAACAGGTACGTTCGGGAACGCACATGCGGGTGACCGTCCGGACACCACGCATCAGGGGCCGCGGCTTCGCGGTCCCGGCACTTCCTGAGGGGGATACGACCATGCGCGGCATTTCCTGGATCTGACGCCGCAGACCCCCGCGGTGCGGGGGCGCCGACCGGCGGCCGAACGACCGTCGGCCACGCCCCCCACCGGGCTCCCCACCTTCGGCGTGTCGGGACGGGCGCGCCCCGGGCCGGCCTGGGGCTAGGCGGCCTTGGGTTCCTCTTCGGTGGGGGCGGCCAGGGCCCATTCGTCGGCGGCGTCGCGGGCCAGTTGGCGGTCCTCCTCGCTGAGGGGGCCGCCGCGTTGGACGGGGCGGAAGTCGGCGGTGCCGCGCTGGAGGTCGGGGCCGAGGGTGCTCGCCTCCACCTCGGCGGAGAAGCGCCACTGGCCGTCGCGTTCGTACTGGCGGATGCGGAGCCGGCCGGTCACCAGGACCGGGGTACCGCGCGGGAACTCGGAGGCGTTGACGTTGTCGGCGAGCCCCCGCCAGCAGTTGACCGTCAGGAAGAGCGTCTCGACGTCCTGCCACTGGCCGGTCTGCCGGTCGTAGCGGCGTGGCGTGCAGCCGACCCGCAGGGACAGGAACGGCGTCCCGTTGGGAGTCACGGTGTAGCGGGGTTCGGCGGCGACCCAGCCGGTGATGGTGATGTGGGCCTCGTTCACTGCGTCCTCCGTCTCGCGTACGTGGGGTACGCGTCAACGGTGGCGCAGGAGCGGCGGCCCGCGGGTGCGGCCGGGAAACTGTGGATAACTAGCCGCGGCCGAGGGCGAGGTCGACGTTCTCGCGGAAGCGGGCGTAGACCTGCAGGTCGTCCTCGATCGGCCGGATCACCTTCTCGTGGGCGACGCGCTCGATGCCCAGCCGCATGTGGTGCTCCATCTTGTCGCCGTGCTTCGCGGACGACAGGGCCACGAGGTTGCGGCACGCCGACGCGGTGAGCCAGCCCATCCCGAGCGTGCAGACCATCAGGACGGCGACGTAGGGGATGAGGCCCGCGTCCCCGACGAGGCGGCCGGGGTTGTCGCCGCCGAGGTCGAACAGCGCGTAGGCGACGAGGAAACCGATCCACACGACGCTCAGGGCGGCGACCAGCACCAGGAAGTACTGCCACGTCTTGACCAGCCACCACCAGCGCGGCACGGCGTTGAACGTGGGCAGCGCGTTCTTGAGCGACTCGCCCAGGGCCTCCGGGATCTCGGAGGCGTGCGAGCGGGCGGCCGTGCGGACGGAGCGCCCCCAGTGCGTCGGAAGCTCCTGGGAGAGCCCCTCGGTGACGGCCTGGAGCGCGTTGTCCACGTCGCCCTGCTGCGCGCCGATCGGCCCGGTGAAGGCGTTGCGGAGTTCCTCGCGCAGCTCGGTCAGCCGCATCCGGCGCAGCGGGTCGGACCGCAGCCGGGCGTAGATGGCGGCGACGGGCCAGCCCACGAAGTCGGCGGCGCGCAGCTCGTAGGCGCTCTCCATGGCCTCGGCGACGGCGGGCGTGCCCGCGGCGTCGGTGAACGCCTGGACGAGGTCGGCGCGGCGGGCGTCGTCGACGGTGGTCGGCGGCTCGGTCGTGAAGCGGTACTCGGTGAACCGCTCGGCGACCCGGTCGACGTCGGCGGAGAGCCGCTCGGTGCGGGCGCGGCGGGCGGCGACGGTGTCCACGAGGACGTCGCGGAACCCGTAGGTGCCGTCCTCGGCGACGGCGGAGGTGGTCACGATGCGCGGGTCGGCGAGGCCCTCGGCCTCCAGCAGGCGGCGCAGGTCGGCGACGCAGTCGTCGATCTCGTGCGGGGTGAGCCGGTCGACCTGGTTGAGGACGATGAGCGTCACGCCGGTGTGCCGGGCGAACGGGACGATGTAGTTGCGGTGCAGGGCGGCGTCGGCGTACTTCTGCGGGTCGACGACCCAGACGAGCAGGTCGGCGATGGTGACGAAGCGGTCGACCTCGGCGCGATGCATCGCCTGGATGGAGTCGTGGTCGGGCAGGTCGATGAGGACGAGGCCCTGCAGGGAGTGGTCGGCGCGCTCCAGGTCGAGGGCGCTGGCGCGGGCGTAGCGGTGCCGCTTGTCGACGTCCAGCCAGTCGAGCAGGGGGCCGGCGCCGTCCAGGCCCCAGACGCACGCGTGGGCCTTGGACGTCATCGGGCGGCGCATCCCGGTCGGCGAGAGCTCCAGCCCGCAGATCGCGTTGAACAGCGAGGACTTGCCGCTGCCGGTGCCGCCGGCGAGGGTGACGACGGTGTGCTCGCCGGACAGCCGCAGCCGCTGCCCGGCCCGGTCGAGCAGCGCGGCGGCGTCGTCCAGGACGGGCTGGTCGAGCCGGCCGACGCCCGCGTGCACGAGCCGGTCGAGGCCGGCCAGCCGGTCGGTCAGCCCCGGGGGC
>NZ_SMKM01000108.1 GCF_004348665.1 Actinomadura sp. GC306
GGGTGGGGCTGGGCCGCGCTAGTTCTCGCGGTAGGCGTCGCGGATGTAGCGGAGGTGGTCGCGCATGGCGGCGGAGGCCGCTGCGCCGTCGCCGGCTTCCAGGAGGTCGGTGATCTGGCCGTGCTGGTCGTCGACCTGGGCCCAGAACTCGGCGGGGGAGTCAGCGTTCAGGAAGCGCGTCCGCAGGACGTGGAAGACCGGCTGGGTCATCATCGTGAGGAGCCCGTTGCCGGTCGCCTCCATGATGATGCCGTGGAAGTGGCGGTGCTCCTGGAACTTCATGCTGCGGCCACGGGAGCGCTTCTCGCGTTCCATCGCGGCGTGCAGGGCGTCGAGGTGGCGCTGCTCGCGGCGCTCGGCCGCGATGGCGGTGGCGGGGACCTCCAGCAGCTCGCGGGCCTCCAGGATCGCCGAGAGCGGCAGCGCCGCCGAGCCCGACATGAGGCCGATGCCGGCCTCCAGGAAGTCGCTGATCTGGTCGGGCTCGATGTGCGAGACGAACGTGCCGCCGGTGGTACCGCGGACCGTCTTCACGAGGCCCTGCGACGCCAGCACGCGGAGCGCCTCGCGGACCGTGCTGCGGCTCACCCCGAAGTTGCCGCCGATCTCGCCCTCCGGGGGAAGGCGGTCGCCGGGGGCCAGGGAACCGTCCAGGATCAGCTCGCGCAGCTGGTCGGCGACCTGCTGGTAGGCCGGGCGCAGCCGGCTCACCGGCAGCGCGGTCGCCGTCCCCGTGCCGGAACGGCCGGAGGTGTTGTCTTTGGTGCTGGACACGTCGCTGTCCCCCTGGTCTGGCTTCGAGGTGCTGGTTCTTGAGTCGGGAACTCCGCGCCACCGGGACTCACAGCAAGCCCGAGCATACATCAGACATCACGCGAGGCCGTGGCTGCCGAGGAGTGGCGGTTAGGCCGGAGGTCCGGGTCCGGCCCGCGCTATTCGCCCTGGCGGGTGGGGCGGAGGAAACCTCCGACACCTTACCGAAGGGCGGCGGGTGAGCCGGTTATGGTGCGGGGTGTCCTTGGCCACCTTCCGATCGGGTGGCTTTGGTACCGTTGCTGGCAATACATCAGACGTTAAAGTGCCGGTTCTGGTTTCGGGCCGGTGGCGGCGATGGGGGTCGGGGACGTGTTCGACGGTATCGACATTGTGGTCCTGCCGGTGGCCGGCACCGGCCCTTTGCTTGAGCTCTACGTGGACGCGATGGGGTTCGAGGTCGTCGAGCGGGGGCCGGTGCGGGAGCCCGCGCTGTGGCAGCGGCTCTGGGATCTGCCGGCGCCGCCCGCGGAGTCGGTGCTGCTCGGCAAGCCCGGGAGCAAGGGCGGGTGGATCCGGCTCGTGGACGTGCCCGGCCTGCCGGCGCCGGACGCGGTCGGTGTCCCCGACCGTCCCGGTCCGTACGCCCTCGACTTCTACCTGCGCCACCCCGACGCCACCGAGGCCGTGATCGAGAGGCAGGGGTGGGCGTTCGCCAGCGACCCCGTGGAGTACCTGTTGCCCGGTACCGAGTACCCGGTCAGGGAGCGGCTCCTGGAGCAGACGCACTCGGGGCTGCGGCACGCGTTCGTCCAGTACCGGGAGGGCCGGACGCGGTGCGTGCTCGGGGAGCGGCCCGAGGTGGACGTCAGCGAGGTCAACGCCATCGTGTTCGGCACCGCCGACCTGCCGGGGGCGCGGACGTTCGTGGAGGACGTCCTCGGCGGACGCATCTACTTCGACGGCCGGTTCGACGGCCCCGCCGTGGAGGAGCTGCTCGGGCTGGAGCCCGGGGACGGCTTCGACGCGATCATCGCCCGCGGGCCGGCGTCCCGCAACGCCCGGCTGGAGTTCCTCCAGCACGTCGCCCCGGCGGAGCCCCGGCCGCCGCACGCCTATCCGCGCGTCGTCGCGGGCTGCGCGATGGACGACCTCGACGCGCTCGCGGCGCGGCTCGCCGCGGGGGACCACGGCGTCTCGACCGGCGTCGTCGAGACCGCCGAGGGGCCCCGGCTCGGGCTGCGCTCCCGTTACGGCGCGTCCTTCTGGTTCTGGCGGCGCTGAGGACCGGCCGGTCACGGGAGGCGGGGTCATAGCAGGCGGGCGATCTCGTCGAGCATGACCTCGGTCGACCCGCCGCCGATGGCGAGGAAGCGGGCGTCCCGGGCGATCCGCTCGACCGCGGAGCCCTGGACGAACCCGTTGCCGCCGTTGAACTGGACGCACTTGTACGCCAGCTCGTTGACGATCTCCGGCACCGACGACTTCAGCACCGCCGCGTGCGTGCGGGGGTCCTGGCCGGTGTCCGCCAGCGCGGCCGTGTGGTACAGCAGCGTCTTGGCCGATGCGAGGCGCGCCGTCAGCCGGGCCATCTCGTGCCGGAGGGCCTGGAGGTCCCAGAGCGTCTTGCCGTAGGCGGGGCGCGTGTGGAGCCAGGCGGCCGTCTCGTTGAGGGCGGCTTCGCCCAGGCCGACGGCCTGCGCGGCAAGGCCGATGCGTTCGTGGTCGAGGCCCCGCATCATCCAGCGGAACCCCTCCCCCTCCGCGCCGAGGCGGTTGCTTGCGGGGATGCGGCACTCCTCGAACACCAGCTCGCCGGTGTCGGACGAGCGCCAGCCGGTCTTCTCGAAGGTCCGCCCGTTCGACAGGCCGGGCGTGCCGCGCTCGACGACGAACAGCGAGAGCCCGTGCCGGCCCGGTTCGCCGGTCCGGGCGACGACGAAGAACAGCCCGGCGATGTTGGCGTTCGTGATGAACGTCTTGCGGCCGTCGAGGACGTAGGAGTCGCCGTCCCGGCGGGCGCGGACGGTGAGCCGGGTCAGGTCGGAGCTCGCGTCCGGCTCGGTCACGGCGAGCGCGCAGATCTTCCGTCCGGACAGGATGTCGGGCAGGAACCGGCGCCGCTGCTCCGCGTCGCCGGCGCGGGACACGTGCAGCGCGGAGTAGTCGGTGTGCACCGAGATCGAGGTGGCCACGCCGCCGAACGTGGAGCGCCCGAGCTCCTCGTTGAAGACGACGGCGCCGCGCGTCCCCGCGCCGCCCCCGCCGTGCTCGGCCGGGAACGACAGGCCGAGGAAGCCGAGCGCGCCCAGCTCGGTGAACACCTCGTCGGGGACCCGCAGGTTCGACTCCCACTCGGGTGCGCGCGGGACGATGTAGTCCTGCACGAACCGGCGCAGGACGTCCCGCAGCGCGCGGTGCTCTTCGTCGAGGAACGTGTCATCGAGCCGCAGGGAGTCGATGACACGGTTGCTAGCGGACATCGGCCTGGGGTGCGAACGTCGTCATCGCGCTGATCAGCGTCTCGTCGCGCCCCGGGGCGGCGACCCACTGGAGCCCGAACGGGAGGCCGTCCGGGTCGGTGCCGAGGGGCTGCGTCCCGCAGGGGAGTGCGGCAAGGTTCGCCAGGACGTTGTACCGCAGGTGGGCGGCGGCCATGGTCACCTCCGTTCCACCGACCGGGACCATCCCGTCGGCGACGGCGTCCACCCGGGGGGCGACGCAGGGCATGGTGGGCATCGCGAGCAGGTCGACGCCGGACAGCGCCGCCAGCGCCTCGTCGCGCAGGAGGCTCCGCACCCGCTGCGCCCGGACGTAGGCGCCGGCGGGCACCTCTTCGGCGAGGTCGAGCATGGCGCGCACGTCGGCGCCGAACAGCTCGTCGCCGCCGGGTCCGCGCCGCTCGCGGTGGTAGTCGAGGCACTCCCCGAGGATGATCGTCATGCCGGCGGTGACGCCGGCCCAGCCGTGCGGGATCGCCACCTCGACGACCTCGCCGCCGAGGTCGCGGACGGTCGCCAGGGCCCGCTCGACCGCCGCGCCGATGGCGGGGTCGATGGGCTCGTCCAGCGTCCCGGCCGGGACGCCGATCCGCAGCCCCGCGAACCCGGCGGGACGGGCCGCGCCGCCCGCCGGGGCGATGATCCCCAGGGCGGCCGCCGACAGCGCGATGTCGTCGGCCGTCGCGGCGATCAGGCCGACCCGGTCGAGCGACCAGGCGAGCGGCAGGACGCCGTCGCCGGGGAGCCGCCCGGGGGACGGGACGAACCCGGCCGTCCCGCAGTAGGAGGACGGGATCCGCACCGACCCGGCGGTGTCGCTGCCGAGGGCGAGCCGCACGTGCCCGGCGGCGACCGCCGCCGCCGACCCGCCGGACGAGCCGCCCGGGATCCGCGCGGTGTCGCGCGGGTTGCGGGTCGGGGGCGTGGTGCCGCCGAACGCGTACTCGTGCGTGGTGGTCTTGCCGACGATCACGGCGCCGGCCTCGCGGAGCCGCGCGACGCACCCGGCGTCGGCGGCCGGGACGCGCCGCGCCGGGCCGGCGAGGTGCCGGGACCCGGCGGCGGTCGGCAGCCCGGCCACGTCGATGAGGTCCTTCACCCCGACCGGGAGCCCTTGCAGCGGCCCCCGGCCGGCGTTCCGCGCCGCCTCGGCGCGGGCGCCCTCGGCGTCCACGAGCGCCCATGCCCGCAGCTCGCCGTCGGTGGCGGCGATGCGCTCCAAAGCCCGCTCGACCTGCGCCGACGGGCCGGCACCCGAGCCGGCCGGCCCGGCGGGCACGGGCGAGGAGGTGTCGCGCGGCGGGTCGCCCTGGTGGAGCGCGCCCGGCAGGCCCGCCTCCGCCAGCGCGATGCCGTACAGCCGCTCAAGTTCCGCGTGGAGCGGGCCGCCCGAGAGGGGAGCCCCGGTCCCCGAACCCATCACGCCCCCAGGTACGCCGAGCGGACCACCTCGTCGTTGGTCAGCTTCTCGATGCTTCCCTCGACCACGACCTCGCCCTGCCGCAGCAGGTAGCCGCGGTCGGCCAGCTCGAAGGCGAGCGGCGCGTTCTGCTCGATGAGCAGGATCGACAGCCCGCCCTTGCGCAGCGCCGCGAGCGCGTCGAACACCTCACCGGTGATCTTGGGGGAGAGGCCCATGGACGGCTCGTCCAGGATCAGGATCTCCGGCTCGGCCATCAGCGCGCGGCCCACCGCGACCATCTGCTGCTCCCCGCCCGACATCGTCGAGGTCTGCTGGTCGGCGCGCTTGCGCAGCACCGGGAACAGGTCCATGACCTTCTCCAGGCGCTCCTCGACCACCGGCTTCGGCACCTTGCCGTGGTAGCAGCCGAGCTCCAGGTTCGTCTGGACGGTCTGCTCCACGAACAGGTGCCGGCCCTCCAGGACGCTGCCGATGCCCCGCGCGACCGCCTCGTGCGGCAGCCGGGACAGCGGCTCGCCGTGCACCCGGACCGTCCCGGACGCCGGGCGGTACAGCCCGCCCGCCAGCCGCGCGAGCGTCGTCTTGCCCGCGCCGTTCGGCCCGATGACGCAGACCGCCTCGCCGCGGTTCACGTGCAGGTCCACGCCCTTCAGCGCGCTGATCGCCCCGTACCGGTAGCCGACGCCGCGCAGTTCGAGCAGCGGACCGTCCTGCGCCTGTGCCATCAGTCCTCCTCGCCCGTGGGAACGGGCGCGTCGACGTCCGCCGCCCGGTGGTGCCGGCCGCCCAGGTACGCCTCAAGGACGGCGGGGTCCTGGGTGACCTCGTCCGGCGTGCCGCGCGCGATCACCTTGCCGAAGTCGAGCACCGTGCAGTTCTGGCAGACCGCGTGGACGAGGTCCATGTGGTGCTCGACGAGGATCACCGTGACCCCCGAGTCGCGCATCTCGCGCAGCATGTCGGCGAGGTCGCCGCGCTCCTGCGGGCTGAGCCCGGCGGCGGGCTCGTCCAGCAGCACCACCGCCGGATCGGCCACCATCACGCGGGCCAGCTCGACCCGCCGCTGCAGCCCGTACGACAGCGCCGCGCCGGGCTCGCCGGCGAGCTCGTCCAGCGACAGCCGGCGGAGCACCTCCTCGACCCGCTCCCTGGCCTGCGCCGGGGCGGTCGTCGTCCGCGCCGCGACCATCAGGTTCTCGCGGACCGACATGCTGCCGAACAGCCGGACGGTCTGGAACGTCCGCACCAGCCGCGCCCGCTTCACCAGCCGGTGGCTCGGCCAGCGCGTCACGTCCTCGCCGCCGATGAGCACCGAGCCGCTGGACGGGCGCTGCAGCCCGCTCAGCACGTTCAGCAGCGTCGTCTTCCCGGCGCCGTTCGGGCCGATGATCCCGTGGATCTCGCCCTTGGCGGCGGTGAAGCTCACGTCCGACACGGCCGTCAGCCCGCCGAAGCGGCGGGTGACGCCGCGCGCCTCCGCGGTTCCCGGAGTCCTCACTTCGACACCTCCGTGATCGTCGCGCCGGAGCCGGGCCCGCGCCGGAACCGGCCCAGCAGCGCCCGGCCGATCCGGGGCACGCCCGACAGCCCGTCCGGCAGCACGGCCATGAACACGACCACGACGACGCCGAGCACGGTCAGCGCCCACGAGCCGCTGCCGGGGACCTCGGCGATCAGCCAGGTCACTAGCGCGGCGCCGAACACCGCGCCGTAGATGTTGCCGAGCCCGCCGAGGATCACCATGACGAACAGCTGGATCGAGATCGCCGTGGAGAACAGCGACGGGTCGATGGCGGTCTGCAGCGGGGCGTTGACACCGCCCGCGAGCGCGCCGATCGCGGCGGAGATCGCGAAGATCTGCACCTTGCGGGCGGTGATGTTCACCCCGACCGACCGCGCGGCGACCTCGTCGTCGCGCAGCGCCGCCAGTTCCCGGCCCATCCGGGCCGACAGCAGCCAGCGCGACCCGAGCAGCACGAGGACCAGCGTGACCGCGACGAGCAGGTACTGGTCGCGCGGGTCCAGGATCTTGTAGCCGAAGATCTCCGGGAAGGGGATCGGCGCGTACCCGTTGGCGCCGCCGAGCGGGCCCGGCAGCATCAGGAACGCGTGGATCGCGGTACCGACGGCGAGCGTCGCCATCGCGAGGTAGTGGCCGGACAGCCGCAGCGCGATGTAGCCGACGAGCACGCCGACGACCAGCGCCAGCACGACGCCGAGGATCAGCGCGGGCAGGAACGCCATCTCCCGGTCGAGCATGAGGTAGGACGTCCCGTACGCCCCGATGGCCATGAACCCCGCCTGGCCGAGCGCGAGCTGCCCCGCGCCGCCGATGGTCAGGGTCAGGCCGACCGCGGCGATCGCGGCGACGCCGATGTTCACGCCGAGGGCCAGGTTCGTCACGCCGGGGTTCGCGAACGCGAAGCCGATCAGGATGACGGCGGCGACCACGGTCGGGCCCAGGTGCCGCCCGGCCCGGAGGGCGAAGGCTTTGTCAGGCAAGGCGCTGCCTCCTCAGGCCGAACAGGCCGTTCGGCATCACTAGCAGGACGATGATCAAAGCGATCAGCACGATCGGGTCGACGTAGCTGTTCGGGATGACCGCGGCGAGTTCGCTCTCGAACACGCCGAGCAGCAGGGCGCCCACGATGACGCCCCGGGTGCTGGCGAGGCCGCCGAGCACCGCGCCGGTGAAGCCCTTCAGGGTGAGCGCGGTGCCGAGCGCCCCGCCGGCCAGGGTGATCGGCGCGACCAGCACGCCGGCGAGCGCGGCGAGTCCGAACGCCAGCGCGAACGCGATGGCGCGCATCCGCGAGACGTTGATGCCGACGGCCTGGGCGGCGAGCGGGTCGGTCGCCGCGGCGACCATGCCGCGGCCGATCCGGGACCGGCCGAGCAGCAGCGCGAGCCCGACCGCGACGGCGAGGACCACCGCCCAGATCAGCAGGTCCTGGTAGCCGATCCGCATCTCGCCGATCTCCAGCACGCCGCGGTGGACGGGCGGGAACGGCTTGCCGTCCGGACCCCAGATGAGGTGGCCGCCGTTGGCGAACACGAGCATGATGCCGACGGTCGCCGCGATCGTCGCGATATGGCCGTTGTTCTGCGTCGGCATGATCACGATCGCGTCGTAGGCGATGCCGAGCAGCAGCCCGGCGATCAGCACGATCAGCGCGACGAGCAGGATCGTGTTCAGGCCCTGGTTGACCAGGGTCAGGCCGAGCAGGCCACCGATGATCACCTTGTCGCCCTGGGCGAAGTCCAGCACCCCCGTCATGCGGTAGACGAGGTGGAAGCCGAGGGCGACCAGCGCGTAGATGGCGCCGAGCGTGAGACCGGAGACGAGAAGGTCGAGGATGCGCACGGGCGGGTTCCTTAAGGGCGAGGGCGGTGGCCGGGCCGGTTCCCGGCCCGGCCACCGTCATCTGCTGGAGAGGTCAGCCCTGGTCCGGGACCGCGTACTCGCCGTCCTTGAACGTGACCGGCTTGAAGGCGTCGGCGTTCGGGCCGCCGCGCCACTCGGACGTGTAGGCGAGCTTGCCGACGATGCTGTCGAAGTTCAGCGACTCGATCGCCTTGGAGAGCTCCTCGCCGGTGTACTCGGGGGCCTTCTCGATGGCCGCGGCGGCGAGCTGCACCGACACGTAGGCGTAGGTGCTCAGCACCGAGGGGGCCTCACCGAACTTGGCCTCGTAGGCGTCGAGGAACTTCTTGGTCTTCTCGTCCGGGTCGCCGTAGTTGACGGCGGTCAGCGAGATGACCTTGTCGGCCGCGTCGCCTCCGGCGGTCTCCGGGACGAAGTCCGAGGAGTACGCCAGGTCGCCGATGATCATGCCCTCGTAGCCGGTCGCGGCCACGTTCTTCAGCACCAGGGCGTCGCTGGACCCGCCGGCGCCGTACAGGAAGATCGCGTCGGGGTCGGCGGCGGCCGCCTTGCCCGCCTGCGCGGTGAAGTCGAACTTGCCGGGGTCGAAGCCCTCGGAGTTGACGATCTCGATGCCGGACGCCTTGGCGGCGTTGGTGATGTCGGTGTTGCCCGCCTGGCCGTAGGGGTTGTTCGCCCAGATGATCGCGGCGTTCTTGGCGCCCTGGTCCTTGGCGTACTTGACCATGGCCTCGGAGTTGGCCTTGCCCGGCAGCGGCACCTCGAAGACGTGCTTGGTGCCGTTGGCGACCTCGGGCTGCGCGACGAGGAGGATCTGCGTGACGCCGTACTGGTCGGCGAGCGGCGCCACCGCCTTGGCGTTGGCGGAGATGCCGGGCCCGAGCACGATCGGCACCTTGGTCTCGGTGGCGAGCTTCTTGAACCCGGAGGTGGTCAGGTTCACCGAGCCCTGGTCGTCCACCTCCTCCAGCTTCAGCTTGCGGCCCTTCACGCCGCCGGCCGCGTTGATCTCCTCCACGGCCAGCTGCATGCCCTTGGCCTCTTGCTGACCGACCGCGCCGAGCGCGCCGGTCGTGGAGTTCACGACGCCGATGGTGTACGTGTCGCCAGATCCATCTGATGTATCCGATCCGGACGACCCGCAGGCCGTCATGGACACGGCCACGGCGGCCGATACCGCGATGGCCGCGTAGCGGCGCATGGCTGCTCTCATGGTCTCTCCTCGATGATCGCCTTGGTCGGGCGATGCAGGCACCCCCACCCAAACCAGGGAGTGAATACGTCAGAGTTTGCAGGACGAGGTCGTCTGAGGACAACCCCTCGATGAAGCTGTTCTCGCTGGTCCGGACGGGAGCGGGTCGCTCATGCCGGTGTGCGGCGGGGGTGCGGCGGGGTGCGTCCGCACTCCCCCGCACCCCGCTCGGCAGGGCCCTCAGTCATGGATCGCATGTCGTGAAGGCCCTGCTCACAAGGTATCTCAGCGGCTGTACCGAGATGCTCCTCCGCGGGGCCGCCGGCCCGTTCCCCGGATGCGGGGCCGGTGCGCGGCGGCTGGCTCGACCGGTGGCCGGGCGTGAACTAGAGTGTAATACATCAGTCTTTTACATCCGAGTAACATTCTTGACATCGGATTCCGGCGCTGTGCAGGGCGATCCGATCAAGTCAGACCATCGAACGAGGAGGACCGGCGTGCGGCCGACACCCGAGACCCCCGCGGAGCTGGCCGAGCTGCGCGAGACCGTGCTGCGGACCTGCCGCGATTTCGGCCACGAGTACTACGTCCGCTCCTCGGACGCGGGGGACAACGCCCGTGACCTCTGGCGCGCGCTGGGCGGCATCGGCGCGCTCGGCGCGGGCATCTCGGCCGAGCACGGCGGGGCGGGCGCGGGCGTCGAGGCCCTGTCGGTGGTCGCCGAGGCGATCGCCGAGGCGGGGCTGCCGCTGATGCTCGTCGCACTCTCCCCCGCCGTCTGCGCGACGATGCTCGACGGCTTCGGCACCCCGGCGCAGAAGGCCGAGTGGCTGCCGGGCCTGGCGGACGGCTCGCGCGTCCTCGGCTTCGCCATCACCGAGCCCGACGCCGGGTCCAACACCCACAACCTGCGTATGCGGGCCCGCCGCGACGGCGACGAGTGGGTGCTGTCGGGCCAGAAGTACTACGTCTCCCACGTCGACAACGCCGACGCCCTCCTCACCGTCGCCCGCGCCGGCGACGAGCTGCGGGTCTTCATCGTCCCGACCGACGCGCCGGGCCTCACCACGAGCCCCATCGAGGTCGAGATCCTGTCGCCCGAGCGCCAGTACAGCGTGTTCTACGACGAGGTCCGCGTGCCCGGCTCCGCGATGGTCGGGGCGGACGCCGGCATGGCCGTGCTGTACGCGGGCCTCAACCCCGAGCGCATCGTCAGCGCCGCCCTCCTGAACGGCATCGCCGGATACGCGATCGACATCGCCGTGAAGTACGCCCGCGAGCGGACGGTCTGGAGCGTTCCCATCGGCGCGCACCAGGCCGTCTCGCATCCGCTGGCCCGCGCCGAGACGGCGCTCACCGCCTCCCGGCTGCTCACCTCGTCCGCGGCCCGCGCGTTCGACCGCGGCGAGACCGGCGGGGTGGAGGCGGCGATGGCGAAGCTGACCGCATCCGAGGCCGCGTCGGCCGCGCTCGACGCCGCGATGCAGACCCTCGGCGGCAACGGGATGTCCCGCGAGTACGGCCTGGCCACCCTGCACGGGCTGGTCCGCCTCTTCCGGATCGCGCCGGTCAGCTCCGAGATGCTGCTGAACCACGTCGCGCACAAGCGGCTGTCCCTGCCCCGGTCCTACTGAGGAGCGCCTGATGCGGGTGCGACGCGAGGGACGGCTCGTCCGGGCGACGCTCGACCGCCCGCCGGTCAACGCCCTCGACACGGCCGCCTACCGGTGGCTCACCGAGACCTGCGCCGGCATGCGCCCGGACGAGTGCCTCCTGATCGACGCCGCCGGGCACGTCTTCAGCGCGGGACACGACCGCGGCGAGGACGCGACCGGCGGCGGGCTGGCCGTGGGCGCCGCCGCGCTGACCGCCGTCCTGCGCTGCCCGGCCCCGGTGGTCGTCGCGGCGCAGGGCCCGGCGGTCGGTGCCGGGGCGCTCCTGCTGGCCGCCGCCGACGTCCCGCTGATCGCCGCGGACGCCTGGCTGCGCCTCCCTGAGCTGGACGTGGGCGTGACGGTCGGCCACGGCATCCTCAGCCGGCTGCTCCCGCCCGCGACGGCGAGCCGGGTCCTGCTGACCTCCGAGCGGATACCCGCCGCGCTGCTGGGCGACGCCGTCGCCCGTCCGCCGGACGAGCTCGCACCGTCCGCCGAGGACGCGGCCCGCACCCTCCTGGACAGGGCCCCGGGCCTCGTCTCCCTCGCCCGCCGAAGCTGGGGCGAACGGGAGCGGGCCGCCAGGGCGTACGAGTCCGAGGTGGCCGCCTTCCAGGCCCGCGACCACTGAGGTGTTCACCTCGTTTTATTGAATGATTCAAGAAAAGTCGATAAGGTTCGCTCAGTGTCGCGAGCAGCACGACGTATCACTCACAGGAGCGAGCCTTGCCCGAGAACAACCAGAAGCCACTGACCACGGTCGCCGGAGCGCCGGTCGCAGACAACCAGAACTCGGTCACCGCGGGCCCGCGCGGCCCCATGCTCCTGCAGGACGTCTGGTTCCTGGAGAAGCTCGCGCACTTCGACCGCGAGGTCATCCCCGAGCGCCGGATGCACGCCAAGGGCTCGGGCGCGTACGGCACGTTCACCGTCACCAACGACATCACCCGCTACACCGGCGCGAAGATCTTCTCCGAGGTCGGCAAGCAGACCGAGATGTTCGCCCGCTTCTCCACCGTCGCCGGCGAGCGCGGCGCGGCCGACGCCGAGCGCGACATCCGCGGCTTCGCGCTGAAGTTCTACACCGAGGAGGGCAACTGGGACCTCGTCGGCAACAACACCCCGGTGTTCTTCTTCCGCGACCCGCTGAAGTTCCCCGACCTCAACCATGCGGTGAAGCGCGACCCGCGCACCAACATGCGCGACCCCGAGAACAACTGGGACTTCTGGACGAACCTCCCCGAGGCGCTGCACCAGGTCACGATCGTCATGTCCGACCGCGGCATCCCCGCGTCCTACCGGCACATGCACGGCTTCGGGTCGCACACCTACAGCCTCGTCAACGCCGAGGGCGAGCGGTTCTGGGTGAAGTTCCACCACCGCACCCAGCAGGGCATCAAGAACCTCACCGACGCCGAGGCCGAGGCGCTCATCGGCAAGGACCGCGAGTCCCACCAGCGAGACCTGTTCGAGGCGATCGAGCGCGGCGACTTCCCGAAGTGGAAGCTGTACATCCAGGTCATGCCCGAGGCCGAGGCCGACAACTACCGGTTCCACCCGTTCGACCTCACCAAGGTCTGGTCGAAGAAGGACTACCCGCTGATCGAGGTCGGCGAGTGGGAGCTGAACCGCAACCCCGACAACTACTTCGCCGACGTGGAGCAGGCCGCCTTCACCCCGGCCAACGTCGTCCCCGGCATCGGCTTCTCGCCCGACAAGATGCTGCAGGGCCGGCTGTTCTCCTACGGTGACGCCCAGCGGTACCGCCTCGGCGTGAACCACCACCAGATCCCGGTCAACCAGCCGCGGTCCCCGGTGAACTCCTTCCACCGCGACGGCGCCATGCGCGTCGACGGCAACCAGGGCGCCACCCCCGGCATCGAGCCGAACTCCTACGGCCGCTGGCAGGAGCAGCCCCGCTACCGCGAGCCGAGCCAGGCCGTGGGCGCCGTCGCCGACCGGTTCAACTTCCGCGAGGACGACGACAACTACTACGAGCAGCCCGGCAACCTGTTCCGGCTCATGACCGCCGCGCAGCAGCAGGTCCTGTTCGAGAACACCGCCCGTGCGATCGACGGCGCCTCGCAGACGACCATCGACCGGCACATCGCCAACTGCACCAAGGCCGACCCCGCCTACGGCGAGGGCGTCCGCAAGGCGATCGAGGCCCTGGCCGCAGGCAGCCTCTAACCCCGCCTTTCGTTGACTTGCGGCGTGTTGTTGTTATCAGGCGTGCCATAACAACAACACGCCGCAAGTCAACGGGTTCGAGTCGGTGATCTGGAGGAGGGACGTGAACGACGCCGCGCTTACGGCGGAGCAGACCGCGCGGGTGGTGGCCATCGCCATGGACCTCGCCCGCGAGGGCGACACCGCGCAGCTCGCCGAGTTCGTCGACCACGGGCTGCCCGTGGACGTCACCGACGCCAACGGGAACACGCTGCTCATGCTCGCGGCGTACCACGGCCACGCCGGGACGGTGCGCGCCCTCCTCGCCCGCGGCGCGGACCCGGACGTGCGCAACGGGCGCAACCAGTCCGCCATCGCCGGCGCCCTGTTCAAGGGCGCCGACGATGTGGTGACCGTCCTGCGCGACGCCGGCGCCGACCTCGACGCGGGCACACCCACCGCCCGGGAGACCGCGGCCATGTTCGGCCGCGAGCACCTCCTGACCGGCTGAACTGGCCGGCCCGAGCTGGCCGACCCGAGCTGACCGGCCCGAGCTGGCCGGCACGAGCTGACCGGCCTGAACTGACCGGCACGAGCTGACCGGCTGAACTGACCGGCCCGAGCTGACCGGCTGAGCCGTCCGGCTCAGCCGGCCGGTTGGGCCGTGCGTCCGGTCGGCTGGCCGGGTCGGGCGGCCCTCCGGATGGTCCGCCCTCAGATGCCGGTAGCCCGCGACCAGGGGCGGCGGCGGACCTCGTCCTCCAGCCGCTGGAGCAGCGGCGCGGTCTTCTCGTAGTTCGTCATGCGGTCCGGCAGGCCCGCCCAGACGCGGGCGGCCAGCTCCGCCGCCTCGGCGAGGATGGCGTCGGTGTCGATGTTGATCAGCTCGCCGTTCCGCACCACCGGCGACCCGTCGACCAGGACCGTGTCGACGGCGTGGTTCATGTCGGCGTACGCGAGCTGGTAGGCGACCTGCTCCTTCGGCGCGACGAACACCTCGCCGGTGCGCAGCAGGACGAGGTCGGCGCGGTGCCCGGGGGCGATCCGGCCCAGCGGGGCGCCCATCGCGCGGGCGCCGCCGTCCCAGCACATGTCGAGGACGGACAGCGCGCCCGGCCAGGACGCCTGCTCCTCGCGCGCCCGCGGCAGCAGCGCCGCCATCTTGATCGTCTCCCACATGTTCTGGCTGTCGTTGCTGCTGGCGCCGTCCGAGCCCAGCGCCACCGACGCGCCGGCGCGCAGCAGCTCCGGGACCGGCGCCACCCCCGCGCCCAGCTTCAGGTTGCTGACCGGGTTGTGGACGGCCACCGCCTCGGACGCGGCGAACCTGGCGATCTCCTCGTCGTCGAGCCAGATCGCGTGGGCGAACGACGCCCACGGGCCCAGGCAGCCGATGCGTTCGAGGAACTCGACCGTGGAGGTGCCGTAGCGGGTCGCGGCCACGTAGACCTGCGACTTGGCGGACAGCAGGTGCGTCTGCAGCCGCAGCCCGCGCTCGCGCGCGACGTCCGCGCTGGTGGTGAACAGGTCCGTCGAGCAGCGCGGCAGCGAGGACGGCCCGAGCATCGGGGTGATGCGCGGGTTCGCGCCGTGCCAGCGGTCGATGTAGCCGAGGACCTCGCCGAGCACCTCGTCCGGCTTGGCGCGGGGCGGGCGGGCGAGGTGCCCGGTCCCGTCCACGAGGTCCAGCGGCAGCGACGAGAAGAAGTCCAGGTCGCTGTACTGGGCGGCGACGTTGGCGCGCATGCCGACGTCGGCGTACGCCTGGGTGATGGCGTCGAGGCCCTCGCCCATCCACTCGTGGTCGGCGCGGGCGCAGTCGAGGACGCTCGTCGTCCCGTTGCGCAGCATCTGGATCGCGCCGAGCATGGCCGACACGTACAGCTCGCGGGGGCTGAGCCGCGCGCCCGCCCCGCCGTAGCTGGCGAGCACCATCCAGGTGTCGAGCGGCAGGTCGTCGCACAGGCCGCGCTCGATGGTCTGGTTGGAGTGCGTGTGCGCGTTGACCAGCCCGGGGATCACGATGCGTCCCGTGGCGTCCACGACCTCCGCGCCGGGGGCGTCGATGCCGGGCGCGACGCGGACGATGACGCCGTCCTCCACCAGGATGTCGCACACCCCGAACTCGGACGCCACGTCGAAGACGTGACCCCCGCGGACGAGCGTCCTCTTCTTCGTACCGTTAGCGCTGCTCAAGTTCGACCTCCGGATTCGTCGCGTGCGGCCAGCGTCCGCTGGAACACCGCCTTGTCGTCCGCCTGCGACCAGCGGCCCGCCTTCGGGTAGGGGGACGCCTCGGACTCCACCCGCTGGACGACCATGGCCGGCCCTTCGGCGGCGTACATCCGTCGGACGGCGGCGGCGACGGCCGGCTCGTCCGCGCCCGGCGCGGGCGACTCGACCCGCTGCCAGCCGCAGGCGCGGGCGGCGGCGGCCAGGTCGAGGCGGCCGGCGAGCGCCTGCCCGCCGCCGGTCTCGTACCGGCCGTTGGCGAAGACGACCATGCGCAGGTTCGGCGGGGCGGCGCCCGCGATGGCGGCGAGGACGCCGAGGTTCATCGCCAGGTCGCCGTCCCCCTCGATCAGCACCACCCGGTCATCGGGGCGGGAGAGCGCGAACCCGAGCGCGAGCGAGGGCGCCATGCCCATCGGGTCGGACGCGAAGTAGGTGAGGTTGGGCGCGGACGCCTCCCGCCACGCCCGCCCGGCCGAGCCCAGCGAGCAGATGACGATGTCGTCCTCGGCGAGGACCCCGGCCACGATCCGGGCGAGCGTGGAACGTCTCATCGGGCGCCCTCCCCGAGCAGGGACTCGCGGTCCAGCAGCAGGACGACGGGCCGGCGGTGCAGCCGGGCCTGGTCCGCGGCGGCGATGACCATGCGCGGGTCGGCGCCGCCGCGCATCCGGTGGTACGGCACGCCGATCGCGTCGAGCACGGGCGGCACGACGCGCCCCTTGTACGCCTGGTAGTAGAAGCCGTCGTCGATGTCGCCGCGCTGCGCGGCCAGCACCAGCAGCGGCAGCTCGTGCAGGTGGACGTACCCGGCGAGGGCGTTCGCGCCGACGAGCAGGCCGGCGTTCTGGCAGACGACGGCGCCGAGGCCGCCCGCGAGCGCCGCCCCGGCGGCGATGCCCAGCGCGTCGTCCTCCCGGGTGACCTTGACGTGCCGGATCCGCGGATCGGCGTCGAGGGCCGTCAGCAGGGGCGACAGCCAGGAGTCGGGGAGGCTCGCCACGACCTCGATACCGGCCTCGCCGAGCGCGGTGCGCAGTGTTCCGGCCGCGTCACGGCCCGGTGGGGGCTCGCTGGTCAGATGCTCGCTGGTCAATGGTCTCCTTCCATCCGTCCGGCCGCCCGTTCGGCCATGCCGAGGGCCGCGTCGAGCTTCCAGTCGTTGCCCGCGAGCGGGTGGCCGTGCCGGGCCAGCTCGCCGTCCAGCAGCGCGCGGAACCGGGCGGCGTCGAAGGGGGCGCCGTCGCAGCCCGCCTCCGTGGCACGGGCCCGCCACGGGGTGGGGGCGACCGCGCCGAGGACGACGCGGGTGCCGTCCCAGCGGCCGGCGGTGACGGTGGCCGACAGCGCGACCGACACGACGGCGAAGTCCCCCGACCAGAGCTGGAGCTTGTCGAACACGCAGCGGCGGTCCGCCGCGGCGGCCGGGATGCGCACCGCGGTGACCAGCTCGCCGTCCCGCAGGCACGTCTCCCCGGGGCCGGTGTAGAAGTCGCCGATCGGGACGGTCCGGTCGCCGCCGGGGCCGGAGAGCAGCACCAGGGCGTCCAGCGCGGTGAACACGGTGCCGAGGTCGGAGGGCGTCACCGCCTGGCAGCGGTGCCCGCCGATCGCCGCGTGGTAGAAGCGGTGGTCGCCCTGGACGGCGTAGCAGGGGCACGTGGCGCCGCCGCGCTTGTAGCAGTCGAAGCCGTTGCGGAAGAACCAGCAGCGCTTGGCCTGCACGAGGTTGCCGCCCACGGTGGCGACCGCCCGGATCTGCGCGGACGCGATCGACTCGACGGCGTCGGCGACGGCGTCGAACCGGCCGCGGGTCGCGGCGGCGAGGGCGTCCAGGGTGACCGCGGCGCCGATGTCGAGGGCGCCGTCGTCGCGGTCGGTGATCGTCCGCAGGGCCGGGACGGTGGTGAGCCGCACCAGGGTCCGCGGTGCGGAAAGGCCCTGCTGCCGCTGCGGGGCGAGGTCGGTGTTGCCGCCCACGGCGGTGCCGCCCGCGCCCGTCAGCGCGACGGCCTCGCCGGTGTCGGCGGGCCGCCGCACCGCCTCGATCTCGCCCTCCGGCGCCCGGCGGGCCAGCCGGGTGCCGAACCGGTGCAGCGCCCAGTGCACGCCGAACGGGTACGCGCGCCGCAGCAGCTCGATCCACCACCGCGACGGCCGTGCGGCGATCCGGTACCGGCGGGCGGGTCGGCCGTCGCGTTCGGCCAGGGCGCGCAGCACCTTGTCCGGGGTGATCGGCAGGTCGCGGATGCGCACGCCGATCGCGTCGTACACCGCGTTCGCGACGGCGGGGGCGGGCGGCACGATCGGCATCTCGCCGACGCTCTTCGCGTCGTACGGCCCGGCCTCCTCGTCCCCCTCGATCATGATCACCCGCACCGGCGGCAGGTCGGCCGCCCGGGGCAGGGCGTAGTTGATGTAGGCGGGGTTGACGGTGCGGCCGGACTCGTAGAGGAGTTCCTCGCCGAGCGCGGCGCCGAGCCCCTGCGCGACCCCGCCGATCACCTGCCCCTCGGCCATCGCGGGGTTGATCGCCCGGCCGATGTCGTGCGCCGCGACGTAGTCCAGGACGCGGACCCGGCCGGTCGCCTCGTCCACCTCGACCTCCACCGCGTGCGCCGCGAAGGTGTAGCTGGCCGAGACGTTCGGGCGGGGGTTCCCGCCGCCGAAGGTCTCCATCCGGGGATCGACGTAGGACGTCTCGTGGCTGAGTACGCCGTCGCTGGCGTCCGGGCTGAGCGCGACGAGGTCGCCGAGCGCGATGTCCGCGTCCGGGGCGTGCGCCCGCCCGCCCGCCAGCCGGACGTCGTCCGAGCCGAGCTTCTGCGCCGCGAGCCCGCGCACGGTCTCGGCGAGTTCGGCGGCTGCCTTGCGCACCGCGTGGCCGCCCATGTGCGTGCCGCGCGACGACCAGGCGCCCATGTCGAACGGGGTCAGCTCGCCGTCGGCCATCAGCACGTCGACGTCGTCGGCGGCCAGGCCGAGTTCCTCCGCCGCGATCTGCGCGAGGACGGTGCGCTGGCCGGTGCCCGCGTCGGCGCCGCCGAACCGCACCCGCGCCCGGCCGTCCTCGAACAGGTCGACGGCGGCGTCGGAGCGGTTGGAGCCGCCGTGCGCGTACGAGCCGCTGCCGTGCATCCCGCACGCGACGCCCACCCCGCGCAGCGGCCGGCGGTCGCGGCGCTTGTCGTCCCAGCCGATCGCCTCGCGGACCGCGGTCAGGCACTCGGCCAGCCGGGCGGAGCCGAGCCGGGCGCCCGACAGCGTCGTGGTGCCCGGCTCGTTGGCGTTGCGGAGCCGGAAGTCGATCGGGTCCATGCCGAGCCGCTCGGCCAGCTCGTCGGCCTGCGACTCCGTCGCGAAGGCGACCTGCGGGCTGCCGTAGCCGCGGAACTGCCCGCCGGGCGGCAGCGCCGTGTCGATCAGCCGCGCGTCCCAGCCGACGCCGTCCGGCAGGTAGATCGAGCCGAGCGTCTTGATCCCGACCTTCATGATCGACGGGCCGTAGTGGTTGTAGGCGCCGTTGTCGACGTCGAGCCGGGCGTCGAGGGCGCGCAGCCTGCCGGTGTCGTCGGCGGCCGAGCGGAGCCGCACCCGGAAGGCGTGCCGCGGCTTGGTGGCGGCGAACTCCTCCTCGCGCGTGTACGCGAGCCGGACGGGCCGGCCCGCCGCCATGGACAGCGCCGCCGCGAGCGCCTCGTGCTCGCACACCTTCGACTTGGACCCGAAGCCGCCGCCCACGGCGACGTCCCGGCAGATCACCCGCGCGGGTTCGAGCCCGAGCACGTGCGCGACCTCGGTCGTCACGAACCACGGGGCCTGCGTCGAGGTCCACAGTTCGAGGGTTCCGCTGTCGGCGTGCCAGTGGGCCAGCGTCGTGTTCGGCTCCATGCAGGCGTGCGAGACCCGGGGGTAGTGGAACGTTCCTTCCACCGCCACGGTGGCGGCGTCGCGACCGGCCTCGGGGTCGCCCCACCGGCCCTTGTCGTGCACCGACACGTTGTGCTCGCCGGTGGGGCGGCGGTGCAGCCGGAGGGAGCGCCGCTTCAGCGCGGCGTCCATCGTCAGCGGCGGCCTGCGGCGGGGCCGGCGGTACCGGACCTCGATCGCGGCGGCGGCGGCCCGCGCCTGCTCGGCGGTCTCCGCGGCGACCGCGGCGACCTCCTCGCCGACGAAGCGGACGACGTCGCGGGCGAGCGGATGGCGGTCCGAGTGCTCCCCTTCCGCGTGGATGTAGGGGGTGTCCACCGGGAAGTCCGCGGCGGTGATCACCGCGTGGACCCCGGGCATCCGGCGCGCCCGCTCGGCGTCCACGGAGACGATCCGCGCGTACGGGTGGGGCGAGCGCAGGACGTGCGCGGTCAGCGTGCCGGGCGGGTCGACGTCACCGGCGTAGGCGTCGGTGCCGGACGTCCGCTCCTCCCAGTTCTTGGGCGGCACGCTCGTGCCGACGACGCGGGGGACGACGCGGGGGACGTCGCGGGGG
>NZ_SMKM01000109.1 GCF_004348665.1 Actinomadura sp. GC306
GTCCATGGCGGGGTGGGCGCGCAGGAGGGTGAGGGCCTCGGCGTGGAGGGCGTCGTCCTCGGAGAGGTCGCGGACGAGGAGGTCGCGGAGGCGGGCGTCGTCGGGGCCGGAGCCGGTGCCGCCGAGGACGTGGTGCATCGGGAGGGTGCGGACGCCTTCGCGGAGGTCGGTGCCGGGGGTCTTGCCGGACTCCTCGGTCTCGGAGGCGATGTCGAGGATGTCGTCGGAGAGCTGGAACGCGACGCCGATCTTCTCGCACGCGGAGGTGATGGTGTGCACCACGTGGGAGGAGGCGCCGGAGAGCATCGCGCCGAACTGGCCGGAGACGGCGATGAGGGACGCGGTCTTGTCGGCGACGACCTGCAGGTAGTGCTTGAGGGGGTCGTCGTCGGGGCGGGGGCCCACGGTCTCCTGCATCTGGCCGCGGACGAGGCGGCCGAAGGCGCGGGCCTGGATGCGGACGGCCTCGGGGCCGAGGTCGGCGAGCAGGTCGGACGCGCGGGCGAACAGGTAGTCGCCGGTGAGGATGGCGACGGTGTTGGTCCAGCGCTGGTTGGCGGACTCCTGGCCGCGGCGGACGGTCGCCTCGTCCATGACGTCGTCGTGGTAGAGGGTACCGAGGTGGGTGAGCTCGACGACGACCGCGGCGGGGACGACGCCGGACGCGGCCGGGTCGCCGAAGTGCGAGGCGAGCAGCACCAGCATCGGCCGGAACCGCTTGCCGCCCGCCTCGACCAGGTGCCGGGACGCCTCGGTGAGCATCGCGTCGTCGCCGCGGACGCAGTCCATCAGCATCTCCTCGACGGCGGCGAGGCGGCGCTTGGCGTCGGCCGCCAGGGCGGCGTCGATGGAAAGCCCGAACGGGCCGGTCTCCGATACGGCCGGCCCGCCGGGCTTCTCAGCAGATGGGTGGCTCACCCAGGACTCCCTACCGGACGAACATGTCGGTCGTGGCTTGTCCCGCAAGGTCCAGAATGGGCTGAGGGAGCACGCCGAGTACCACAGTAGCCGTCAGGCCGACCGCGACCGCGACCGCGGTCGCCGGGCCGGCCACCACGACCGGGCCGTCCGGGTCGGGGTCGTTGAAGAACATCAGGACGATCACCCGGACGTAGAAGAACGCCGCGATGGCGGAGGCGATCACGGCGACGACGACCAGCGGGGTCGCGCCCTCCTCGACCGCGGCCTTGAACACCGCGAACTTCCCGGTGAAACCGCTGGTCAGCGGGATGCCGGCGAACGCCAGCAGGAAGAACGCGAACGTTCCGGCGACGACCGGGGAGCGCTTGCCGAGCCCCGCCCACCGGGACAGGTGGCCGGCCTCGCCGCTCGCGTCCCGCACCATCGTGACCACGGCGAACGCGCCGACCGAGGCGAACCCGTAGGCGAGCAGGTAGAACAGGGTGCTCGACAGGCCGTTCGGGGACGTGGCGATCACGCCGAGGAGCAGGAAGCCCGCGTGCGCGACCGACGAGTAGGCCAGCATCCGCTTGATGTCGGTCTGGGTGATCGCGACGATCGAGCCGACGACCATTGTGAGAATGGCCACACCCCACATGAACGGCCGCCAGTCCCACTCCAGCGTCTCGAACGCGACGTAGTAGACGCGGACGATCGCCCCGAACGCCGACACGACGGTGCAGGACGCCATCATCGCGGTGATCGGCGTGGGGGCGCCCTGGTAGACGTCCGGCTTCCACATGTGGAACGGGACGCCGCCGAGCTTGAACAGCAGCCCGACCGACAGCAGCGCGACGCCCGCGAGCAGCAGGCTCTCGTTGCCCGCGTCCTTCGCGATCTGCGCGGCGATGTCCGACAGGCGCACCGACCCCGCGTACCCGTACAGCAGCGCGATGCCGTACAGGAAGAACGCCGAGGAGAACGCGCCCAGCAGGAAGTACTTGACCGCGGCCTCCTGGGACAGGAGGCGCCTGCGGCGGGCGAGCCCGCACAGCAGGTACAGCGGCAGCGACAGCACTTCCAGCGCGACGAACATCGTGAGCAGGTCGTTCGACGCCGGGAACATGATCATGCCGCCGACGGCGAACATCATCAGCGGGTAGACCTCGGTCTGCACGGCGCCCGCCTCGGCGGTGCGCTGCTCCGCCTCGCTGCCCGGCAGCGCGGACGCCTGCGCGGCGAAGTGCCCCTCGACAGCGCCGGTCGCCCGGCCGGTGCCGCGGTCGGCGATCAGCAGGAGGCTGACCAGCGCCAGCACCAGGATGGTGCCCTGCAGGAACAGGGTCGGGCCGTCCACGCCGAGGGCGCCCTCGGCCGCGACGCTGTGCGGGTTCTCCCGCCAGCCCAGCAGGATCGTCCAGACGAACGCGCCGGCGAGGCCGAGGAACGCGATCGGCACCTGCACGAAGTAGCGCGAGCGGCGGCCGACGACCGCCTCGACGAGGACGCCGAGGATGGCGGCGCCGAACACCAGCAGCATCGGGGCGACCTGCCCGTACTCGATGTGCGGTGCGGGGATGTCACCCCCCTGCGCGAGGACCGCGCTCACGTGACTGCTGGGGCTCATGGACGGGCTCCGTTCTCGGCGGCGTTACCGGTGATGTCCGGCGCCGGGTCCCGCTGGTCGACGCGGGCCAGCGTCTCGTTCACCGAGGGGTTGATCACGTGCAGTACCGGCTGCGGGAAGAAGCCCATCGCCACGATGATCGCGAGGATCGGCGCGATGACCCACTTCTCCCGCACGGACAGGTCCTTCAGGCCCTCGACGGCGGGCACGGCCGGGCCGCCCATGGTCCGCTGGTACATCCACAGGATGTAGATGGCGGCGAGCACGACCGCGATGACGGACGCGATCGCGGCCCACTGGTAGCGGGAGTACGTGCCGACGATGACGAGGAACTCCGACACGAACGGCGCCAGGCCGGGCAGCGACAGGCTCGACAGACCCGCGATGAGGAACGACCCGGCGAGGACGGGCGCCACCTTCTGCATGCCGCCGTAGTCGGAGATCCGCGCCGACCGCCGCCGGACGATCATGAATCCGACGACGAGGAACAGCGCGCCGGTGGCGAACCCGTGGTTCACCATGTACAGCGCCGCGCCCGACTGGGCCTGCGACGTCATCGCGAAGATGCCGAGCACGATGAACCCGAAGTGGGAGATCGACGTGTAGGCGATCAGCCGCTTCATGTCGACCTGCCCGATCGCGAGGATCGCGCCGTAGATGATGCTGGCGACGGCGAACACGATCACGACCGGGGTCGCCCACCGGGCCGCGCCCGGGAACAGCTCCAGGCAGAACCGGAGCATCCCGTACGTGCCGACCTTGTCCAGCACGCCGACGAGCAGCACCAGCGCGGGCGCCGGGGACTGCTGCGCCGCGTCCGGCAGCCAGGTGTGCACCGGCGCCATCGGCGCCTTGATCGCGAACGCGATGAAGAAGCCGAGGAACAGCCACTTCGCCGTCGTCGGGTCGATGTCCAGCTTCGCCAGCTCGGTGAACAGGAACGTGCCCTGCCCGAGGCCGCCCTCCGCGGCCGGCTTCGCCGACAGCGGGTAGAGCCAGATGACCGCGACGAGCATCAGCAGCCCGCCGAACAGCGAGTACAGCAGGAACTTCACCGCGGCGTAGGAGCGCTGCGCGCCGCCGTAGGACCCGATGATGAAGTACATCGGGATGAGCAGCGCCTCGAAGAAGACGTAGAAGACGAACACGTCGGTCGCCGCGAAGACGCCGACCATCGTCGCTTCGAGGGTCAGCAGCAGCGCGAAGTAGGTCTTCACCGACCGCTTCGGCGGGACGTCCACGCCGCCGGACCGGTCGGCCTCGCCCCACGAGCCGAGGATGACCAGCGGGACGAGGATGACCGACAGCAGGATCAGCGTCAGCGAGACGCCGTCGACGCCGAGCGCCCAGTGGATCCCGAACTCCCGGATCCACCAGTACCGCTCTTCGAACTGGAACCGCGGCCCGCCCGCGTCGAAGCCCGCCGCCATGATCCCCGCGAGGACCGCGACGAGGACGGAGACGCCGAGCGCGACCTGCTTGACCAGCTTCTCCCGCTCCCGCGGGATGAGGCTGACCAGCACCGCGCCCGCCACCGGCAGCGCGACGAGGACGCTCAGCCAGGGAAAGTCGCTCATGAAACGTTCACCACCAGGAGCGCGGCGACCACGAGCGCAGCGCCGAAGGTCATCGAAAGGGCGTAGGAGCGGGCGAAGCCGGTCTGCACGCGGCGGAGCCGGCCGGACGTGCCGCCGATGCCGGCGGCGGTGCCGTTGACGAGGCCGTCGACGCCGCGCCCGTCGAACCAGACGGCGAGCCGGGTCAGCCACTGCCCGGGACGCATCAGCAGCGACTCGTTGACCGCGTCGCCGTAGAGGTCCTTGCGCGCCGCGACCGTGACGAACGAGCCCTTGGGCGCCTCACGCGGCACCTTCCGGCTGCCGTACTGCCGCCACGCGATGGCCGCGCCGATCACCATCAGGACGAGGGAGACCGCGCCGGTCGGGGTGATCAGCGCGAAGTGGTGCTCGTGCTCGGGCGTCCCGACGACCGGCTCCAGGAAGTGGGCGAACCCGCCGAGGATGAGGAAGCCGCCCGCGGCGAGCGAGCCGACCGCCAGCAGGATCAGCGGCACGGTCATGACCTTGGGCGACTCGTGCGGGTGGACGTCGTCCGCCCAGCGCTTCTCGCCGAAGAACGTCATGAACATCACCCGCGACATGTAGTACGCGGTGATGCCGGCGCCGAGCAGCGCGCACACCCCGAGGATCGCCCCGGACGTGCCGCCCTTGTCGAACGCCGCCTCGATGATCCCTTCCTTGGTGAACCAGCCGGACAGCCCGGGGAAGCCGATGATGGCGAGGTACCCGAGGCCGAACGTGGCGTAGGTGATCACCATCACCGAGCGGAGCGCGCCGTAGTGGCGCATGTTCACGTCGTCCTTCATGCCGTGCATGACGGACCCGGCGCCGAGGAACAGGCCGGCCTTGAAGAAGCCGTGCGCGACGAGGTGCGCGATGGCGAAGACGTAGCCGGCCTTGCCGAGCCCGGCGGCCAGCGTCATGTAGCCGATCTGCGACATCGTCGAGCCGGCGAGGGCCTTCTTGATGTCGTCCTTGGCGCACCCGATGATCGCACCGAACAGCAGCGTCGCCGCACCGACGATCGTCACGACGAGCTGCGCGGTCTCCGACATCTCGAAGATCGGCCCGGCGCGGACGATGAGGTACACGCCGGCGGTCACCATCGTGGCCGCGTGGATGAGGGCCGACACCGGGGTCGGGCCCTCCATCGCGTCCAGGAGCCAGGACTGCAGCGGGAGCTGCGCCGACTTGCCGACCGCGCCGAGCAGGAGCAGCAGCCCGATCGCGGTGGCGGTGCCGGCGCTGAGCTGGGACGCCAGCCCGGCGTGCTCGGCGCCGGTGCCGAGGATCGCGCCGTACTCGATGGTGCCGAACGTCGCGAACATCAGCGCGATCGCGATGATCAGCCCCATGTCGCCGACGCGGTTGACGACGAACGCCTTTTTCGCCGCGGTCGCGGCGGTCGGCTTGTACTGCCAGAACCCGATCAGGAGGTAGGAGGCGAGGCCCACGCCCTCCCAGCCGATGAACATGACGAGGAAGTTGTCACCGAGCACCAGCAGCAGCATCGCCGCGACGAACAGGTTCAGGTAGGCGAAGAACCTGCGCCGCTCGGGGTCCTCGGCCATGTAGCCGATGGAGTAGATGTGGATGAGCGAGCCCACCCCGGTGATCAGCAGGACGAAGGTGATGGACAGCGGGTCCACCAGCAGGTCCATGCCGACCTTGAACGCGCCGACGTCGATGAAGTCCCACAGGTGCACGGTGCGCCGCCGGTCGCCGGCGGCGTAGCCGAGCATCTGGGCGAACATCGCGACGCCCACCGCGAACGAGGCCACCGACATGGCGACGCCGAGCAGGTGTCCCCACCGGTCGGTGCGCCTCCCTCCCAGCAGGAGGATCGCGGCGCCCGCGAGCGGGAGCGCTATGAGGAGCCAGGACGCGGCCTGGATGCCTTCCGCTTTCATCCCAGCCTCTCAGTACTTCAGCAGGTTCACGTCGTCGACCGACGCGGATCTGCGGGTCCGGAAGACGGTCATGATGATCGCGAGGCCCACCACGACCTCCGCGGCGGCCACCACCATCACGAAGAAGGCGATGATCTGACCGTCCAGGTTGCCGTGCATGCGGGAGAACGAGATGAACGCCAGGTTCGTCGCGTTCAGCATCAGCTCGATGCACATGAACACCACGAGCGCGTTGCGGCGCACGAGGACGCCGAGCGCCCCGATGGTGAACAGGATCGCCGAAAGCACCAGGTAGTGCTCGGGACTCATGAACCCGCCTCGCCTTCACGCTCGCTGCCGCCCGTGCCGCCGGTCCCCGTGCCGGTACCGCCGCCCGCCGCGGGCGTCCCCGGCTTGGCGACGCGCGACTCGGCGTCCGCGTCCTCGGCCTCCGCGGTGACGGCCTTGACGTCCCGCACGTTGCGCTCGACGGCCTCCTCCGGGGTCGAGCCGTGGAGGTCGGCGTGCCGCTCGGACGAGTCGACGCGGGCGGCGATGACCGGGTTGAGCGACAGCTCGGACGTGGTGCCGTCCGGCAGCAGGGCCGGCATGTCCACGGCGTTGTGCCGGGCGTAGGTGCCGGGACCGGGCAGCGGCCCCGGGTGGTCGCCGGACTGGAACCGCCGCTGCGACAGCAGCTTCTGCGTCGGCTTCGGCCCGATCCGCTCGCGGTGCGCCAGCACCATCGCGCCCAGCGCCGCGGTGATCAGCAGCGCGCTGGTGACCTCGAACGCGAACACGTACTTGGAGAACAGCAGCCGGGCCAGCCCGACCACGTTGCCTTCGGCGTTGGCCTGCTGCAGGCCCGCCGTGCCCCCGAACGCCGCGTTGCCGATCCCGGCGCCCAGCAGCGCCAGGAACCCGATCGCGGCGACCGCCGCCCAGAACCGCTGCCCGCGGATCGTCTCCACCAGCGAGTCGGTGGAGCTGACGCCGACGAGCATCACGACGAACAGGAACAGCATCAGCACCGCGCCGGTGTAGACGATGATCTGCACGAACGCGAGGAACGGCGCGCTCTGGATCGCGTACAGCGCGGCGAGCGACAGCATCACGGTCGCCAGCAGCAGCGCCGAGTGCACCGCCTTCCGCATGAAGATCATGCCGAGGGCGGCGGAGACCGACACGATGGCCAGCAGCCAGAAGAAGAACGGCTCGCCGGCCTGCTTGTCGGCCACCTCCGCCGCGAGGGCGGGGGCGCCCTGGATCGCGGAGATCACGCGCTCTCACCCCGCTTGCGGGACTTCTCGCGCTTGACGGCCTGGTCGGCGCTCGCCCGTCCGCCGTCCTCCGAGGGGATGGTGGGCGCGGGCTCCTCGGGCTGGAGGCCGAGGCGGTAGTAGTCCTCCTCGGTGTCGCCGAGCCGCATCTCGTGCGGCGGCTTCTCCATGCCCTCGCGCAGCGGGGCGAGCAGCATCTCCTTGGTGTAGATCAGGCTCTCGCGGCTGTCGTCGGCGAGCTCGTACTCGTTGGTCATCGTGAGCGCCCGCGTCGGGCACGCCTCGATGCACAGCCCGCACAGGATGCAGCGCAGGTAGTTGATCTGGTAGATGCGGCCGTACCGCTCCCCCGGCGAGTAGCGCTCGTCGGCGGTGTTGTCGGCCCCCTCGACGAAAATCGCGTCGGCGGGGCACGCCCAGGCGCACAGCTCGCAGCCGATGCACTTCTCCAGCCCGTCCGGCCACCGGTTGAGCTGGTGCCGCCCGTGGAAGCGCGGTGCGGTCGGCTTCTTCACCTCGGGGTACTGAACGGTCTCGCTCTTCATGAAAATCTGGTGGAACGAGACCCCGAACCCCTTCACCGGGTTCAGGAAATCAGTTAGTCCCACTGGTGACCTCCTCAGGAGGGGTTCTCGTCTTGGCCGCGCCGGCCGGCCCGCCCAGGTAGTGGGGCGCGTCCATCGGCGGCACCGGGAAACCGCCGGCCGCGGGGGCGGGCTCGGCGCCCTCGCCCGCACCCGGCACGATCTCCTTCTCGTCCTCGCCGCCCCGGAACATCTCCCAGAGCACCGTCACCACGAGGACCACCGCCGCGGCCACCGCGGCGACGATCACGATCTGCTGCATGTCGTAGCCCTCGTTGCGGAGGGCGCGGATGGTGGCGACCAGCAGGATCCAGCCGAGCGAGAAGGGCATCAGCACCTTCCAGCCGAGCTTCATCAGCTGGTCGTAGCGGACGCGCGGCAGCGTGCCGCGCAGCCAGACGAAGAAGAAGATGAACAGGAACACCTTGGCCAGGAACCACAGGACCGGCCACCAGCCGGAGTTGGCCCCCGCCCACACCGTGGATATCGGCGCGGGAGCGCGCCAGCCGCCGAGGAACAGCGTGGTGGCGAGCGCCGACAGCGTCGCGAGGTTGATGTACTCCGCGAGGAAGAACATCGCGAACTTCAGCGACGAGTACTCGGTGTGGAAGCCGCCGACCAGCTCGCCCTCGCCCTCGGGCAGGTCGAACGGGATGCGGTTCGACTCGCCCATCATCGTGATCACGTACACGACGAAGGACGGCGCCAGCAGCAGCACGAACCACCGGTCCTGCTGCGCCGCGACGATCTCCGAGGTGGACATCGAGCCGGCGAACATGAACACGGCCACGAACGACAGCGCCATCGCGATCTCGTAGGAGATCACCTGCGCGGACGAGCGGAGCCCGCCGAGCAGCGAGTACGGCGACATCGACGACCAGCCGGCCAGCACGATCCCGTAGACGCCCATCGACGCCATCGCCAGCACCAGCAGCACCGCGACCGGCAGGTCGGTGACCTGCAGCGGCGTCTGGTGCCCGAAGACCGACACCGTCGGCCCCATCGGGATGATGGCGAACGAGATGAACGCCGGCACCGCGGCCATGACCGGCGCCAGGACGAACACGACCTTGTCGACCTGGCGGGGGACGATGTCCTCCTTCAGGGCGAGCTTGATGCCGTCCGCGAGGCCCTGCAGCAGCCCGAACGGGCCCGCGCGGTTCGGGCCGACGCGCAGCTGCATCCGGCCGATGAGGCGGCGCTCCAGCCACATCGTCATCAGCACGGTCACGACGAGGAACGCGAAGACGGCGATGACCTTGCCGCCGATCAGCCACCACGGGTCCGAGCCGAAGTCCTCCAGCGTCGGGTCCGCGGCGACCGGCGCCAGCGGCGCCGCTGCGGCGAGCGGGCTCATTTGCTCCCTCCAGCGTTCTCGTCGGTCGCCGCCGTGCCCGCGGCGGCCGCGGCGTCCCCGGTGCCCGCCGCGGTCGCCGACCGCAGCGTCCCGGCCGCGATGCCGACCACGCCGCCCGCCGCCGCGCCGAGGTCCCGGTAGAGCGAGCACCCGGCCGAGTTCGTCGGCAGCCACACCACCCGGTCGGCCAGGTCCGGCGTCACTTCGAGCGGCAGCGTGACCTCGCCGCGCGCCGTCGACACCGTCACCGCGCCGGTGGCGCCGATCTCCGCGGCCGTCGCGGGCGACAGCCGCGCGACCGCGGCCTTGGCGGTGCCGGCGAGGAACGGCTCGCCGTCCTGCAAGCGGCCGCGGTCCAGCAGCAGCCGCCACGTCGCCAGCAGCGCCTCACCGCGCTCCGGCCGCGGCGTGAGCGCCTGCGCCACGTCCGGCGCGTCCGGGCGCTCGCCGCGGTAGGCGCCGAGTTCGGTCAGCTCGCGGCGCGCCGCCTCCGGGCCGGGCAGGCCCAGGTGGACGTCCAGCTCGTCGGCGAGGGCCTCCAGCACCCCCAGGTCGGACATCCGGCCGGCGGCCTTGAGCACGATGTCGAACGGGCGGCCGCGGCCCTCCCAGTCGACGAACGTGCCGGACTTCTCCGCGACGGCCGCGACCGGGAACACGACGTCGGCGCGGTCGGTGACCGGGCTCGGCCGCTGCTCCAGGCTCACCACGAACGGCGTGGCGTCCAGGGCCCGCAGCATCGCCTCCGGGTCGGGCAGGTCGTAGGGGTCGACGCCGCCGACGAGCAGCGCGCCGCGCTCCCCCCGCTCCGCCGCCGCGATGATGCCGGCGGTGTCCGCGCCGGGCGCGTCGGGCAGTGCGGCGACGCCCCAGACGCGGGCGACCTCGGCCCGCGCGGCGGGGTCGGTCACCGGGCGGCCGATCGGCAGCAGCCCGGGCAGCGCCCCGGCCTCGATCGCGCCGCGCTCCCCGGCCCGGCGCGGCACCCACGCCAGCCGGGCGCCGGTCACCCGGGCCAGCCGGACCGCCGCGGTCAGCGCGCCGGGGCTGCCGGCGAGCCGCTCGCCCACCAGGATCACGGCGCCGGGCGTCTCCAGCAGTGTCCGGACGTCGGACAGCTCCGCGTCCCCGATCAGCGACGCGAGCGTGTCGGCCTCCGCGCCGGGCGCGGTCGGCAGCAGCGTGCCGCCGACCTTGGCCAGCCCGCGGGTCGCGAACGGCGCCGCCGCGTACACCTTCAGCGCGTGCTTGCGGTACGCCTTGCGGAGCCGCAGGAACACGATCGGCGACTCCTCCTCCGGCTCGAAGCCGGCGAGGAGCACCGCGGGCGCCTTCTCCAGGTCGCCGTAGGACACCTCGATCGAGCGTCCCGCGACCGACGAGGCGAGGAAGCGCGACTCCTCGTCCGACATGGGCCGGGCCCGGAAGTCGACGTCGTTGCTGCCGAGCGCGATCCGGGCGAACTTGGCGTAGGCGTAGGCGTCCTCAAGGGTGACGCGGCCGCCGGTCAGCACGCCCGCGGAGCCGCGCGCCGCCGCGAGGCCCTCGGCCGCGATGGTGAGCGCCTCCGGCCAGGACGCCGGCTCCAGCACGCCGTCCTCGTTGCGGACCAGCGGGTGCGTGAGCCGGTTCGGCCGCGTCGCGTAGGTGAACGCCCAGCGGCCCTTGTCGCAGTTCCACTCCTCGTTGACCTGCGGGTCGTCCCCGGCCAGCCGCCGCGTGACCTTGCCGCGCCGGTGGTCGGTGCGCATCGCGCAGCCGGACGCGCAGTGCTCGCAGACGCTCGGCGTCGACACCAGGTCGAACGGGCGGGACCGGAACCGGTACGCGGTGCCGGTGAGCGCGCCCACCGGGCAGATCTGCACGGTGTTGCCGGAGAAGTAGGACTGGAACGGCCGGTCCTCCGCGATCGCGATCTCCTCGTTCGCGCCGCGGAAGGTCAGCTCGATGAACGCGTCGCCGGCGATCTCCTCGGAGAACCGGGTGCAGCGCGTGCACTGGATGCAGCGCTCCCGGTCGAGCAGCACCTGGCTGGACAGCGGGATCGGCTTCGGCCAGGTCCGCTTGGTCTCCAGGAACCGCGTCTCACCGCGCCCGTTGGACATCGCCTGGTTCTGCAGCGGGCACTCGCCGCCCTTGTCGCAGACCGGGCAGTCCAGCGGGTGGTTGATGAGCAGGAACTCCATCACGCCGTGCTGCGCCTTGTCGGCGACCGGCGAGGTGAGCTGGGTCTGGACGACCATGCCCGGCATCACCGGGGTCGTGCACGACGCCTGCGGCTTCGGCATCCCGCGGCCGTTGCCGGCGTCGGGGATCTCCACCAGGCACTGCCGGCACGCCCCGATCGGGTCGAGCAGCGGGTGCTCGCAGAACCGCGGGATCTGGATGCCGAGCAGCTCGGCGGCCCGGATGATCAGCGTGCCCTTCGGCACCTCGATCTCGAAGCCGTCGATGGTGCAGGAGACCATCTCGACCTTCTCCACCGCCGACTTGTCGTCGGTGACGGTCACTTGGCACCTCCCCAAAGGGTGGACTTGGCCGGGTCGAACGGGCAGGCGCCCTGCTCGAAGTGCTGGAGGTACTCGTCCCGGAACAGCTTGATCGACGACACCACCGGGCTCGTCGCGCCGTCGCCGAGGGCGCAGAACGCGCGGCCGAGGATGTTGTCGGAGATGTCCAGCAGGGTCTCCAGGTCCTCCTCGGTGCCCTGGCCGGCCTCCAGCCGCTTGAGCATGTGCTTGTACCAGTAGGTGCCCTCGCGGCACGGCGTGCACTTGCCGCACGACTCGTGCGCGTAGAACTCCGACCAGCGCAGCGTCGCCCGGACGACGCAGGTCGTCTCGTCGAAGATCTGCAGCGCGCGGGTGCCGAGCATCGACCCGGCGGCGCCGACGGACTCGAAGTCCAGCGGGACGTCCAGGTGCTCGTCGGTGAAGATCGGGGTGGACGACCCGCCGGGCGTCCAGAACTTCAGCCGGTGCCCCTCGCGGATGCCGCCCGCCATGTCGAGCAGCTCCCGCAGCGTGATGCCGAGCGGCGCCTCGTACTGGCCGGGCCGCGTCACGTGCCCGGACAGCGAGAAGATCCCGAAGCCCTGCGACTTCTCGGTGCCCATCGCGGCGAACCACTCCGGGCCGTTCCCGACGATCGAGGGAACCGACGCGATCGACTCGACGTTGTTGATGACGGTGGGCCCGCCGTAGAGGCCCGCCACCGCGGGGAAGGGGGGCTTCAGCCTGGGCCAGCCGCGGAACCCCTCCAGGGAGTCCAGCAGCGCCGTCTCCTCGCCGCAGATGTAGGCGCCGGCGCCGCTGTGGACGACGATGTCCAGGTCGTAGCCGGACCCGAGGATGTCCTTGCCGAGGTAGCCCGCCTCGTACGCCTCCGCGACCGCCTGGTGCAGCCGGCGGATCACGTGCAGCACCTCGCCGCGCACGTAGATGAACGCGAGGTTCGACTTGATGGCGTACGAGCTGATGATCGTGCCCTCGATGAGCACGTGCGGGTTGGCCATCATCAGCGGGATGTCCTTGCACGTGCCCGGCTCGGACTCGTCCGCGTTGACGACCAGGTACCGCGGGTTCGGGCTGCTCGGCGGCAGGAAACCCCACTTCATGCCGGTGGGGAAGCCCGCGCCGCCGCGGCCGCGGAGCCCGGAGTCCTTGACCGCCTGGACGATGTCGTCCGGGTTCATCCGGAACGCCTTGCGCAGCGCCTCGTAGCCGCCGCCGCGCTCGTAGCCGCCGCGGGTGAACGAGTCGGCCTGGTCCCAGTTCTTGGTGAGGACCGGTGTCAGCGTGGTCACTTGCTCCGTCCCTCCTGGCTGCCGGGCTTGGCCGCACCGGGCACCGGCTTGCCGGGCTCGTGCGGCGGCGGGGAGATCTCCTCGGGCCGCACCGGCTCGTCCGGCCGCGCGCGGTCGACGTCCGCCGCCGGCGCCTCCCACCCGCGCTCGTGCGCGAGCGCCAGGCCGCGCAGCGACTCCGGCCCGGCCTGGACGCCCTCGCCGGCGCGCCCGTCCGGGAACCCGGCGAGGATGCGGGACGCCTCCCGCCACGTGGCCAGGTGCTCCGGCCCGCGCGTGGGCAGCACCCGCTGCCCCGCCCGCAGGTCGTCGACGAGCTTCTTGGCCTTCTCGGGAGTCATGTTGTCGAAGAACTCCCAGTTGACCGTCATCACGGGCGCGAAGTCGCAGGCCGCGTTGCACTCGATCCGCTCCAGGCTGACCTTGCCGTCCGGGGTGGCCTCGTCGTTGCCGACCCCGGCGTGCTCGCTCAGCTCGTCCCAGATCTGGTCGCCGCCCATGATGGCGCACAGCGTGTTGATGCAGACGCCGACGTGGTACTCCCCGACCGGTGCCTGCTTGTACTGCGTGTAGAACGTCACGACGCCCGTGACCTGCGCGGGCGTGATGCCGAGCAGCTCGGCGCAGAACTCGATGCCGTCCTGCGTGACGTGCCCCTCCTCCGACTGGACGAGGTGCAGCATCGGCAGCAGCGCCGACCTCGGCCGCGGATAGCGGCCGATGATCTCCTTGGCGTCGCGCTCCAGCCGCTCACGAACCTCCGGGTCGTACGTCATCGGTCCACACCTCCCATGACCGGGTCGAGGCTGGCCACCGCGGCGATGATGTCGGCGACCATGCCGCCCTCGGACATCGCCGGGACGGCCTGCAGGTTGACGAAGGACGGATCGCGGAAGTGGGCGCGGAACGGGCGGGTGCCGCCGTCGCTGACCACGTGCGCCGCGAGCTCGCCGCGCGGCGACTCGATCGGCACGTACGCCTGCCCGGCCGGCACCCGGAAGCCCTCGGTCACCAGCTTGAAGTGGTGGATCAGGGCCTCCATCGAGGTGCCCATGATGTGCGCGATGTGCCGGGGCGAGTTGCCGAGGCCGTCGGCGCCCATCGCCAGCTGCGCCGGCCAGCCGATCTTCTTGTCCTCGATCATCACCGGGCCCTTGACCGTCTGCAGCCGCTCCAGGCACTGCTCGACGATCTTCAGCGACTCCTCCATCTCCTGCATCCGCACGAGATAGCGGCCGTACACGTCGCAGGTGTCCTGCGTCGCGACCTCGAAGTCGTAGGTCTCGTAGCCGCAGTACGGCTGCGACTTGCGCAGGTCCCACGGCAGGCCCGTCGAGCGCAGCACCGGGCCGGTGACGCCGAGCGCCATGCAGCCGGTGAGGTCGAGGTACGCGACGTCCTTCGTGCGGGCCAGGAAGACCGGGTTGGCGTCCAGCAGCTTGCGCAGCGCCTCGATCCGCTTCGGCATCCGGTCCAGGTAGTCGCGGATCTTGCTGGTCGCGCCGCTCGGCAGGTCCTGCGAGACCCCGCCCGGCCGGATGTAGGCGTGGTTCATGCGCAGGCCGGTGATCTCCTCGAACAGGTCGAGGGTGTACTCGCGCTCGATGAAGCCGTTCAGCATCACCGTCGTCGCGCCGAGCTCCAGGCCGAACGTCGCGGTCGCCACCAGGTGCGAGGAGATCCGGTTGAGCTCCATCATCATCACGCGGATGATCTGGGCGCGCTCCGGGATCTGGTCCTCGATGCCGAGCAGCCGCTCGACGCTCAGGCAGTACGCGGTCTCGTTGAACAGGGGCGCCAGGTAGTCCATCCGGGTGCAGAACGTGGTGCCCTGCGTCCAGGTCCGGAACTCCATGTTCTTCTCGATGCCGGTGTGCAGGTAGCCGATCACCAGCCGGACCTCGTTGATCGTCTCACCGTCGAGGGTGAGGATCAGCCGGAGCACGCCGTGCGTGGACGGGTGCTGCGGGCCCATGTTGACGACGAGGCGCTCGTCGTCGGCCTCCTCGGCGCCGGCGACGACCTGGTCCCAGTCGGCGCCGCTGACGTCGAAGATCCGGCCCTCGGTCTCGCCGGAGCCGGCCGTCCCCGACGCCGCCTCCTCCGCCGCGTAGGCGTCGTACTCGGTGTACTTGGTCGAGCTCATACGTACGACCGCCTTTCGTCCGGCGGGGGAATCTCCGCTCCTCGGTACTCGACGGGGATGCCGCCGAGCGGGTAGTCCTTGCGCTGCGGATGGCCGACCCAGTCGTCCGGCATCTCGATGCGCGTGAGCGCGGGGTGACCGTCGTAGACGATTCCGAAGAAGTCGTAGGTCTCGCGCTCGTGCCAGTCGGCCGTCGGGTAGACGGGGACCAGCGACGGGACGTGCGGGTCGGCGTCCGGGCAGGTCGCCTCCAGCCGGACCCGCCGGTTGTGGGTGATCGACAGCAGGTGCGCGACGGAGTGCAGCTCGGCGCCCTCGTCCAGCGGGTAGTGCACGCCCGACACGCCCGAGCAGAGCTCGAAGCGCAGGGTCGGGTCGTCCCGCATGGTGCGCGCCACCTCGCGCAGGTGCTCGCGCTTGACGAAGAACGTCAGCTCGCCGCGGTCGACCACGACCCGCTCGATCGCGTCGCCGAAGTCGGGCCCCGCCTTCTCCGGGGACGACCCCGCACCCCGCAGTGCGCGCTCCAGCGCGTCGGCGATCTCGTCGTACTCGCCGGGCTCGGCCGCGCCGCGCGGCCCGCCGAAGGGGCGCGGCGTCGACACCTTCGGGCTCTGCCGGACGACGAGGCCGCCGTAGCCGGAGGTGTCGCCGGTGGTCTTCGCGCCGAACATGCCGCGGCGGGTGACCGGCTGCTCGCGGCGCTCCTCCTCGGTGTGCGCGGGCAGCTGGTCGGCGGCCTGCTCCGCCTGCTGCTCCGGGTGCTCGGAACTCATGTCAGGCCCCCTGTCCCAGCAGCGGAAGCCGGCGGCGCTTCGCCTCTTCCAGCTCGGCGATCTGCTTCTTGCGCTGCGGCCCGAGCTTGGTGTTCTGGATCTGGTCGTGCAGCTTCACGATCGAGTCGAGCAGCATCTCCGGCCGCGGCGGGCAGCCGGGCAGGTAGATGTCCACCGGGACGATGTGGTCCACGCCCTGCACGATCGCGTAGTTGTTGAACATGCCGCCGGACGAGGCGCACACGCCCATCGCGATGACCCACTTCGGCTCGGTCATCTGGTCGTAGATCTGCCGCAGCACCGGTGCCATCTTCTGGCTCACCCGGCCCGCGACGATCATCAGGTCGGCCTGCCGCGGCGTCGCCGAGGCGCGCTCCATGCCCCACCGGGAGAAGTCGTGCCGGGGGTCGCCCGCCGCCATCATCTCGATCGCGCAGCAGGCGAGGCCGAACGTCGCCGGCCACACCGAGCTCTTGCGCGCCCACCCGGCGACCTGCTCGACCGTGGTCAGCAGGAAGCCGCTGGGAAGCTTCTCCTCAATACCCATTTAGTCCCACTCCAGACCGCCGCGCCGCCACACATAGGCGTACGCGACGAGGACGGCGGCGATGAAAAGGACCATCTCGACAAGGGCGAACAGACCCATCTGGTCGAACGCGACCGCCCAGGGGTAGAGGAAGATGATCTCAATGTCGAAGACGATGAACAGCATCGCCGTCACGTAGTACTTGATCGGAAAACGCCCGCCGCCCACCGGCTGCGGGGTCGGCTCGATACCGCACTCGTAGGCGTCGAGCCTCGCGCGGTTCCATCGCTTGGGCCCCGTGAAGGAGGCCATCACCACCGAGAAGGCGGCGAAGGCGAAGCCGAGCACCCCGAGCGCGATGAGCGGAATATAGAGATCCATGCTCTACGGCCTCTCCTCGGAACGTACGACGTTGTACGGAACGGCCCCGCCATGGGCCGCCACCTCGACCAAGGTGTTCAATAGCGCTCCCCTCAGGGGCTCGGTCATGCACTGTAGTCCGCTCACCTGCGGAAGCCTGAATCGCGCGCAGCCGTCGCCTTCACTCATGCTGTGCCCCCCGCGAACCTCCGGGGCGCTGCAAGGCGACGCCTTCCCTCCTCGCTCGTCCCTCGCTCGTCAGTCCAGGCGCCGCCGCGCCCCTCCGGTCCGCTCATGCTGTCGGGGCCACCTTCTGCATCGCGTTGATGACGCGGTCCATGGCGTCACCGCCCTTGGGGTCGGTGAGGTTCGCCAGGAGCTTGAGCGTGAACCGCATCAGCGTGGGGTGGGGCAGCCCGTGCGAGGTGAGGAACTTCATGATGCGCGGGTCGCCGATGGCCTGGACGAACACGCGGGCCAGCGTGAAGTAGCCGCCGTGCTCGTCCTTCAGGATGCGCGGGTACTCGTAGAGGGTCCGCTCGCGCTGGGCGGGGGTGCGCCGCGCGAGCGCCTGCACCATGATGTCGGCGGCCAGCCGGCCGGACTCCAGCGCGTAGTCGATGCCCTCCCCGTTGAACGGGTTGATCATGCCGCCGGCGTCGCCGACCAGCAGCATCCCGCGGGTGTAGTGCGGCTGCCGGTTGAAGCCCATCGGCAGCGCCGCGCCGCGGATCTTCGAGGTCGCGTGCTCCTCGTCGAACTGCCAGTCCTCCGGCATCTGCGCGCACCACCGCTTGAGCAGCCCGCGGTAGTCGACGTTCTGGAACGCCTGGCTGGTGTTGAGCAGGCCGCAGCCGACGTTGGACGTGCCGTCCCCGACGCCGAAGACCCAGCCGTAGCCGGGCAGGAGGCGCTCGCCGTCCCACAGCTCCAGCCACGCCTCCATGTAGTCGTCGTCGTGGCGCGGCGTCTGGAAGTAGCGGCGGACGGCGACGCCCATCGGCCGGTCCTCGCGCCGGCGCAGGCCCATCGCGAGCGACAGCCGGGTCGAGTTGCCGTCGGCGGCGACGACCAGCGGCGCGTGGAACTCGACCTCCTCGCCCTCGTACGTCGCGGTGACGCCGGTGATGCGGTCGGTGCGCCCGTCCAGGATCGGGCCGGTCACCGTGCAGCCCTGCAGCAGCCGGGCGCCGGCCTTCGCGGCGTGCTCGGCGAGGAACTGGTCGAAGTCGAGGCGCTTGCGGACGAGCCCGAAGTCGGGGAAGGACGCGAGCTCCGGCCACGGCAGCTCGACCTTGACGCCGCCGCCGTAGATGCGCAGCCCCTTGTTGCGTCCCCATCCGGGGTCGTGGACGTCGACGCCCATCCCGATCAGGGCGCGCACGGCGCGCGGGGTGAGGCCGTCGCCGCAGATCTTGTCGCGCGGGAACGTGGCCTTCTCCAGCAGGTACACGTCAAGACCGGCCTGCGCCAGCCAGTAGGCGGTCGACGATCCGGCGGGGCCTGCCCCGACGACGATGACGTCTGCGTGTCGGGCGGAGTCGGTCACGGCGTTCCTCTTCAGCTCGTTCGCTTGTGAAGCACTTCACAAGGATCCGACGGGGAGTCTATTCCTTTATCAGGACTGGTGGGTACTTCTGGGTGGTCCGGATCTGGATCGCTCCCGGCGGCCGGCCCTGTTCATCCCGGGTTCACCGCGTGGTGGAGCGCGGCCACACCGAAGGTGAGGTCACGCCAGCGGACCTCGTCCCAGCCCGCGTCCTGCAGCAGCCGCGCCAGCGCCGCCTGGTCCGGCCAGGCCAGCGTCGACTCGGCGAGGTAGTGGTAGGAGTCCGGGTTGGAGCTGACCCGGGCCAGCAGCGGCAGCCCGAACTTCAGGTGCGTCCGGTGGCCGAGCGCCAGCAGCGCGTTCGGCGGGTGGCTCACCTCGCACACCAGCAGCCGCCCCCCGGGCCGGGTCACCCGGCGCAGCTCGCGCAGCGCCAGCCCGGTGTCGGCGACGTTGCGGAGACCGAACGAGATCGTCACGGCGTCGAACGAGCCGTCCGCGAACGGCAGCCGCAGCGCGTCCCCCGCCACGAAGCTCAGCCGCGGCACGCCCGCCTGCCTGCGGACCCCGACCCGGAGCATGCCCTGCGAGAAGTCGCACGCGACGGTGTGCGCGCCCGCCTCGGCGAACGGCACCGAGGACGTCCCGGTCCCGGCCGCGAGGTCGAGGATCCGCTCACCGGGCCGCGCCCCCAGGGCCCGCACGACCTCCCGCCGCCACCGCCGGTCCTGCCCGCCGGTCATCAGCGTGTTCAGTAGGTCGTACCGCTCGGCGGTGCCATCGAACATCGCCGCAACGTCGGCGGGCTTCTTGTCAAGGGAGGCGCGGCTCATGGCCCCAGAGTATTGCCCAGGGGGGAGGGGGAGTGTCGCCCAGGGGGGCGACCCCCTGGAACCCCCCGTTGCGAGCCGTGCTCCGGTGGGTGGGGGGCGGAGCGCTAGGCGTCCTCTTTGGTGACCGATCTGTGGAAGCGCTGACGCTGCGTGCGGACGCCGGACACCACCGCCGACGACATCCGGTCGCGCTGCTCGGACAGCAGGACGTAGCTGACGACGCCGCTGATCAGCAGCGCCAGCATCAGCAGCAGGAACCCGCGCGCGCCGAGCAGCGCGAGCACACCCGCGGTCGCCCCGAAGACCGCGAACCGGGCCAGGGTATAGAGGAAGACGGTACGCATGACCCTTCCGAGGCTACCCCCAGCCCTGCCC
>NZ_SMKM01000010.1 GCF_004348665.1 Actinomadura sp. GC306
GTCCCCCACCCGCCCGCGGCTGCGGGGCTGGCTGCACATCGGCGCGTTCCCCGCGGTGCTGGTCGCCGGGCTCGTGCTCGTCGCGCTCGGCCCGAGCCTCCAGGCGCGGGTGGCGTCGGCGGTGTACGTGGCGACCTCGGCGATGCTGTTCGGGATCTCGGGCACCTACCACCGGCAGACGTCGCACCGGATCATCGAGATCCTGCGCCGCTTCGACCACGCCAACATCTACCTGATCATCGCCGGGACCTACACGCCGTTCGCGGTCCTCGCGCTGGAGGGCGGCGTGCGCGTCGCCGTCCTGGTCATCGTCTGGACGGGAGCCGTCGCGGGCGTCCTCTTCCGGACGCTGTGGGTCGACGCCCCCCGCGCCCTCTACGTGACGCTCTACATCGGCCTGGGCTGGGTGGCGGTCCTCTTCCTGCCGCAGTTCCTGTCGGGCGCGGGCGTCCTCGCCTGCCTCATGGTCGCCGCCGGCGGGATCTGCTACAGCGCCGGGGGAGTGGTGTACGGGCTGCGCCGCCCCGACCCCTCGCCGAACTGGTTCGGGTTCCACGAGGTCTTCCACGCCTGCACGCTCGCGGCGTACGTCCTGCAGTACATCGCGGTGTCGCTGATCGTCTACCAGTCGGGCTGACGCCGGGGACCCCTGGATGCGACGGTGTCCGCCCGCGCATGGCACCCTTAGGACGACAGCAGAGACCGGGCAGGCACGTCCTACGCAGGGAGAGAATGGTGCGGCGCTGGAATGGCCTCGACGAGGTTCCCGCAGACTGGGGCCGTTCAGTGATCACGATCGGTGTGTTCGACGGGGTGCACCGCGGGCACCAGCGGATCGTCGGCACCGCCGTGGCGGAGGCGCGCCGCCGCGGCCTGCGCTCGGTGGTCATCACCTTCGACCCGCACCCCGACGAGGTCGTCCGCCCCGGCACCCACCCGCCGCTGCTCGCCGGCACCCGGCGCCGCGTCGAACTGCTGGAGGGCCTCGGCGCCGACGCCGTCGTGGTGGTCCCGTTCACCCTCGAACTGTCGAAGATGGCCCCGGACGACTTCGTCCAGTCGGTCCTGGTGGAGCGCCTCCACGCGGCCCACGTGATCGTCGGTGAGGACTTCCGGTTCGGGCACAAGGCCAAAGGGGACGTCGCGCTGCTGCGGGAACTCGGCGACAAGTACGACTTCACCGCCGAGGGAATGCCGCTGGTCGCCAACGACGACACGATCTCCTCCACCTACATCCGCGGCAGCCTCGAAGCGGGCGACGTCGAGGCGGCGGCGCGCGCCCTCGGCCGCCCGCACCGCGTCGAGGGCATCGTCGTGCGCGGCCACCAGCGGGGCCGCGCGCTCGGCTTCCCCACGGCCAACCTGGAGACGCCGCCGCAGACCGCGATCCCCGCGGACGGCGTCTACGCCGGCTGGCTGGTCTGCGACTCCGGCCGCTACCCGGACTTCCGCTGGCCGGCCGCGATCTCCATCGGCACCAACCCGACGTTCGAGGGCGTCGAGCGCACCGTCGAGGCGTACGCCCTGGACCGCGACGACCTGGACCTCTACGGCGAGCACATGGCCGTGGACTTCACCGCCCGCACCCGCGACACCCTGAAGTTCGACTCGGTAGAGGCCCTCGTAGACCAAATGCACCGAGACGTAGCCAAGATCCGCGAACTCACGTCCTGAGCAGGCCCGAACTTCCGCTGCCGAAGCGGAGACCTGAGCGGTCACCGGGCGCGCGACCTGACCGGTGGGGCGAAGCCGAAGGCGAGCCCCACCGGGAAGATCGCGAAGCGATTCGCGCCCGCCCAAGACCGGTCACGGAGCGAGCCGCCAGGCGAGCGCAGTGGGCCGGTCTTGCAAACCAACATGGTACGGTGAATAGTCGCCGGGAAGGGCCCCGGCGCGGCTGGCTGCACCCTCATGCGGCCCGCCACCCTCTTAACACGCACCATGCGGACCCGCACGCCCATCGGGCCCGGATCTGCGGGTGACGATTTCATCGAAGGAGCCACGTGTCGCTCGACACCGCCACGAAGAACAAGATCATTGCCGAGTACGCGACCACTGAGGGTGACACCGGATCGCCGGAGGTCCAGGTCGCGCTGCTGACGCGCCGCATCAACGATCTGACCGAGCACCTCAAGGAGCACAAGCACGACCACCACAGCCGCCGCGGCCTCCTGCTGCTGGTCGGCCGTCGTCGCCGCCTCCTGAAGTACCTCGCGAACAAGGACATCAACCGCTACCGGCAGCTGATCGAACGCCTCGGCCTGCGCCGCTAGACGGGTGAGGGAGTGGCCCGCCGGGCCACTCCCTTCGTTTATGCCGGGGCCCGGCCGTACGGGCCGGCACCCGGCGCCCCGGCCGCCCGGGGCCGCGTAGCCGCGGGCGGGCCGGAAAACTGCAGACAAGCCTCGCGGACACCGCTGGTGCGGGCCGGTCCTCGGTAGTGGCTTCCGGATCCGTCCTCCGCCGCATCGGCGAGATCTCGATCCGGATGCTTCGATCGAAGACCGGCAGCGTGTGAAACCAACGGGAAACGGCCGCGAGGACCGACAAGGAACCCAGGAGGTTTCCCGTGACAGAAGCCGTGCGCATCGACGGTGCGCAGACCACCGAGGCCGTCATCGACAACGGCAGCTTCGGCACCCGCACTATCCGGTTCGAGACGGGCCGGGTGGCCCGCCAGGCCGCCGGTTCCGCCGTCGCCTACCTCGACGACGAGACGATGGTGCTGTCGGCGACGACCGCGTCCAAGAAGCCCAAGGAGAACCTGGACTTCTTCCCCCTGACGGTCGACGTCGAGGAGCGGATGTACGCGGCCGGCCGCATTCCCGGCTCGTTCTTCCGCCGCGAGGGCCGCCCGTCCGAGGACGCGATCCTCACCTGCCGGCTGATCGACCGGCCGCTGCGCCCGTCGTTCGCCAAGGGCTTGCGCAACGAGATCCAGGTCGTCGAGACGATCATGGCGCTGCACCCGGACCACCTGTACGACGTGGTGGCGATCAACGCCGCGTCGCTGTCCACGCAGCTGGCCGGGCTGCCGTTCTCCGGCCCGATCGGCGGCGTCCGCGTCGCGCTGATCGAGGGCCAGTGGGTCGGCTTCCCCACCCACCCCGAGCTGGAGCGCGCCACCTTCGACATGGTGGTGGCCGGCCGGGTCCTCGCGGACGGCGACGTCGCGATCATGATGGTCGAGGCGGAGTCCACCCGCGAGACGCTGAGGCTCGTCGGCGACGGCGCGACCGCCCCGACCGAGGAGACCATCGCCGAGGGCCTGGAGGCGGCCAAGCCGTTCATCAAGGTCCTGTGCAAGGCGCAGAGCGACCTCGCGGCCGTCGCGGCCAAGGAGACCGCCGAGTACCCGATCTTCCTGGACTACCAGGACGACGTGCTCGACGCCGTCACCGAGGCAGTCAGCGGAGACCTCGCGCAGGCGCTGACCATCGCCGGCAAGCAGGAGCGCGAGGCCCGGCTCGACGAGCTCAAGGCCGCCGCGGCCGAGCAGCTCGCCGAGCGGTTCGAGGGGCGCGAGAAGGAGATCTCCGCCGCCTACCGCGCCCTCACCAAGAAGCTGGTCCGCGAGCGGGTCGTCCGCGACGGGCTGCGCATCGACGGCCGCGGGCCGAAGGACATCCGCCAGCTGACCGCTGAGGCGCACGTCGTCCCGCGGGTGCACGGTTCGGCGATCTTCGAGCGCGGCGAGACCCAGATCCTGGGCGTCACCACGCTGAACATGCTCCGCATGGAGCAGATGATCGACACGCTGAACCCCGAGCGCACCAAGCGCTACATGCACAACTACAACTTCCCGCCGTACTCCACCGGGGAGACCGGCCGCGTCGGCTCGCCGAAGCGCCGCGAGATCGGGCACGGCGCGCTCGCCGAGCGGGCGCTGCTGCCGGTGCTGCCGACGCGCGAGGAGTTCCCGTACGCGATCCGGCAGGTGTCGGAGGCGCTCGGGTCCAACGGCTCCACCTCGATGGGGTCGGTGTGCGCGTCCACGATGTCGCTGCTGGACGCGGGCGTCCCGCTCAAGCAGATGGTGGCGGGCATCGCGATGGGCCTGATCCACGAGGGCGGCGAGTACGTCACCCTCACCGACATCCTCGGCGCCGAGGACGCGTTCGGCGACATGGACTTCAAGGTCGCCGGCACCCGCGACCTGATCACCGCGCTGCAGCTCGACACCAAGCTCGACGGCATCCCCGCCTCGGTGCTGGCCGCCGCGCTGCGGCAGGCCAAGGGCGCCCGGCTGGCGATCCTGGACGTCATGCAGGAGGCCATCGAGGCGCCCGCCGAGATGAGCCCGAACGCGCCGCGGATCATCACCATCAAGGTCCCGGTCGACAAGATCGGCGAGGTCATCGGCCCCAAGGGCAAGATGATCAACTCGATCCAGGACGACACCGGCGCCGACATCACGATCGAGGACGACGGCACGATCTACGTCGGGGCGACCGACGGCCCGTCCGCCGAGGCCGCGCGGCAGGCGATCAACTCGATCGCCAACCCGCACATGCCGGAGGTCGGCGAGCGGTTCCTCGGCACCGTCGTCAAGACCACCACGTTCGGCGCGTTCGTGTCGCTGCTGCCCGGCAAGGACGGCCTGCTGCACGTCTCGCAGATCCGCAAGCTGCACGGCGGCGCCCGGATCGAGAACGTCGAGGACGTGATGGGCGTCGGCGAGAAGATCCAGGTCGAGGTGACCGAGATCGACCAGCGCGGCAAGCTGTCGCTGGTGCCGGTCGAGGTCATCGAGAAGGAGGCCGAGAACGGCGGCGCGGCCGACGGCGGTGCCGCGCCCGCCGCGTCCGGCGCGCCGGCGGGCGACGAGTCCGGTGAGCGCCGCGGCGGCGACGACGGCGACCGCCGTCCGCGCCGCCGCCGCACCCGCCGCGGCGACGACGGCGGCCAGCGCAACTCCTGACCGTGCTCGAGACCGGCCGGGCACCCGCGCGGGTGCCCGGCCGGTTCGTTCCCCGACGACGGAATGTGAGCGACACGTGACCCTGCCCGCGCGGGCGCAGGAGCCCGGCACCACCATCACGATCCACGGCGAGGGCGCCGGCACGGTGCGCCGCACCGTCCTGCCCGGGGGGCTGCGCGTCATCACCGAGACGATGCCGACGGTGCGGTCCGCCGCGTTCGGCATCTGGTCGGCGGTCGGCTCCCGCGACGAGGCGCCCGCCGACGCCGGCGCGAGCCACTACCTGGAGCACGTCCTGTTCAAGGGCACCCGGCGGCGGTCGGCGCTGGAGATCTCCGCGGCGATCGACGCGGTCGGCGGCGACCTCAACGCGTTCACCTCCAAGGAGTACACCTGCTACTACGCGCGGGTCCTGGACGCCGACCTCCCCCTCGCCGTGGACGTCGTCTCCGACATGGTGGCGGCGTCGGTGAACCGCCCGGAGGACGTCGAGGCCGAGCGGGGGGTGATCCTCGAAGAGATCCACATGCGCGACGACGATCCGGGCGACCTGATCCACGACGAGTTCGCGACCGCGCTGTACGGCGACACCCCGCTCGGGCGCCCGATCCTCGGCACCGAGGAGTCGATCAACACGCTGTCCCGGGACCGGATCCACGGCTACTACCGGGAGCACTACGTCCCGCCGAACCTGGTGGTGTCGGTGGCGGGCAACATCGACCACGACGAGGTCGTCCGGCTGGTGTCCCGCGCGTTCGAGGGGCGCCTGACCGGCGACGCCCGGCCCGCGGCGCCCCGGGTGGACGGCGCGCCCGCCGCCGTCGAGCCGCGCAGCGTGGTGATCGACAAGGACACCGAGCAGGCGCACATCATCCTCGGCGGCGCCGGGGTGTCCCGCACCGACGACCGCCGGTTCGCGCTGGGGGTGCTGAACGCGGCGCTGGGCGGCGGGATGTCGTCCCGCCTGTTCCAGGAGATCCGCGAGAAGCGCGGCCTCGCCTACTCGGTCTACAGCTACACGGCCCAGTACGCCGACTCCGGGATCTTCGGCGTCTACGCGGGCTGCCAGCCCGCGAAGGCCGAGGAGGTCCTGTCGATCTGCCGCGACGAGGTCGCCAAGGCCGCCGCGGAGGGCCTCGGCGATGAGGAGCTCGAACGCGGCAAGGGGCAGTTGCGCGGCGCGATGGTCCTCGGCCTGGAGGACACCGGTTCCCGGATGAGCCGCATCGGCAAGAGCGAGCTGGTGTACGAGTCGCTGCTGCCCGTGGACGAGGTGCTGGCCCGCATCGAGGCCGTCACGCCGGACGACGTCCGCGCCGTGGCCGGCGAGGTCCTCGCCGGTCCCCAGGCGCTTACGGTGATCGGCCCGGTCGGGGACGGTTTCTAGCCTTTTCTTCTCGGCGGGCCCTGGCAGCGGGCCGGCCCGGCGCGGGGTGGCGGTGTACGGGCGGCCTACGGGCCGGTAGGTTCCGGTGGATGAAGATCCTCATCAGGCTTGTCATCTCCGCGGTCGCCCTGTGGGTGGCCGAGATGGTCGTGGACGGGGTCGAGCTGACCGCCGGCGGCACGGCGGAGCGGGTGCTGACGCTGCTCGCGGTCGCCGCGATCTTCGGCGTCGTCAACGCGGTGCTCAAGCCGGTCATCAAGGTGCTGGGCTGCGCGTTCTACGTGCTGACCCTCGGCCTGTTCGCCCTGGTGGTGAACGCGGCGCTGCTGATGCTGACGAGCTGGCTCGCCGGCGAGCTGGACCTCCCGTTCCACGTCGACTGGTTCTGGCCCGCGTTCTGGGGGGCGATCATCGTCGGCGTCGTGGGCTGGCTGCTCAACCTGTTCGTCTCGGACGACGACTGATTGCCAAGCGGACTGAGGTCCGCTAATCTCCGGGAAGTAGCGGACTCTAGTCCGCATATCTTCCGGGAGGGATCCTCATGTCACGCCTGCTGCACATCTCCGCCTCGCCCCGGGGCGGCGCGTCCGAGTCGCTGGCGATCGCCGGGACGTTCGCGGACGCCTACCGCGAGGTCCACGGCGACGTCGTCGACCACTTCGACCTGTGGGACGGCACCCTGCCCGCGTTCGGCCCCGCGGGGGCCGGCGCCAAGATGGCCGTCTTCGCCGGCGCGGACCCCGCGGGGGAGCAGGCCGCCGCCTGGCGCGCCGCCCGCGGGGTCTTCGAGCGCTTCGACTCCTACGACCGCTACCTGTTCAGCGTCCCGATGTGGAACACGAGCGTCCCGTACGTCCTGAAGCAGTTCATCGACGTCGTGTCCCAGCCCGGATGGGTGTTCGCGTTCGACCCCGAGGCCGGGTACACGGGGCTGCTGCGCGGCAAGAAGGCCGCCGTCGTCTACACCAGCGCGGTGTACGGCGACGGCCGCCCGCCCGCCTTCGGCGCCGACCACCAGGCGCCGTTCCTGGAGGGCTGGCTGCGCTGGGCGGGGATCACCGACATCGGCACCGTCGCGTTCCGCCCGAACCTCGCCGCGGCCGACCCCGAGACCGGCCGCCGCGCCGCGCACGCCGAAGCGCGCGAGCTGGGAAAGCGCTTCTGACGATAGGCTCGGGCGGGACGCGAACCAGGAGGAACACGTGAGCAAAGTCGGGGTGCTGGGGGCGCGGGGCCGGATGGGCGCCGAGGTCTGCCGCGCGGTGCAGGGGGCCGACGACATGGAGCTCGTCGCCGCCGTCGACGAGGGCGACGCGCTCGACGCGCTGACCGCCGCCGAGGTCGTCGTCGACTTCACCCACCCCGGCGTCGTCATGGACAACCTCAAGTGGTGCGTCGAGCACGGCCTGCACGCCGTCGTCGGCACCAGCGGGTTCGACCCGTCCCGCCTCGACACCGTCCGGTCCTGGCTGACCGACGAATCGGCGGGCAACGTGCTGATCGCCCCGAACTTCGGCATCGGCGCGGTGCTGATGATGCACTTCGCGCAGAAGGCGGCCCCGTTCTTCGACTCCGTCGAGATCGTCGAGACGCACCACCCGAACAAGGTCGACGCCCCGTCCGGCACCGCCTACCGCACCGCCGAACTGGTCGCCGCCGCCCGCGCCGAGGCCGGCACGCCCCCGCCCCCGGACGCCACGACCTCCGAGGTCGCGGGCGCCCGCGGCGCCGACGTGGACGGCATCCGCGTGCACGCCGTCCGGCTCTCCGGCGCCGTCGCCCACCAGGAGGTCGTCCTCGGCGGCCACGGCGAGATCTTCACCATCCGGCACGACGCGATGGACCGCGAGTCGTTCATGCCGGGCGTCCTGCTCGCCGTGCGCAAGGTCCCGGAGCTCGACCGCCTCACCCTCGGCATCGAGACGCTCCTCGGCCTCTGATGGACTTCGCCGGCGACCCCTGGGACTACCTCGCCGCGTCCGAGGCGATCGACATCGAGCACCCGCTCGTCCAGTCGGTCGCCGCGGACCTGCGCACCGGCGACGACATCGCCTACGCGCACGCGGCCTTCGACCACGTCCGGGACCAGGTCGTCCACTCCATGGACGGCGACGACCCCCGCGTCCCCTGGCGCGCCTCCGACGTCCTGGACCAGCGCACCGGACTTTGCTACGCCAAGTCGCACGCCTACGTCGCCCTCCTGCGCGCGGGCGGCATCCAGGCGGGCCTGTGCTACCAGGAGTCCGGCGGAATCCTCCACGGCCTCACCGCCGTCCTGGTCGACGACCGATGGGTCTACCTCGACCCGCGGGGCAACAAGCCCGGGATCGACGTCCAGTTCTCCGCCTCCGAGCACCGCCTCGCCTACCCGGGCGACCCGATCGACCCCGTCGTCCACGCGGCTCCGCCGACGCGAATCCTGGAAGCCCTGAAGGCCATGCCCCGCCCCTCCGCGATCCCCGCCGCCTGACGGCGGCCTTGTGCGCAGGCCGCCCTGGGCTTAGCGTTCGCCGGATGGACGCCAAGCTCGCGCGGGACATGTGGAAGGTCCTCGAACCGCTCCACGCGGTGACGTACTTCTCGGAGGAGTGCCGGACGGCGAACCGGGAGGCCGGCCTCAAGGGCTACTGGATGGGCTACTTCGGCAGCCGGGGCGCGCCCCTCGGGGCCGTGTCCGCCGGGACGATCGAGGCGACGTTCTTCGGTTTCCACCCGGCGCGGGTGCGGCGGGCCGTCCCGGACGCGTGGTCGTTCGCGCCGCCGGAGCGCATCCTGGCGGTGCGCGGCGAGGCCGCGGCCCGCGCGATGCGCAGGGCCTTCCCCGGCATCGAGGACGTGGCGGCGGACGTCGCACCGCGGCTGCACGAGGTCGTGCTGGCGGCGGACGCCGGAGGCCGCGCGCTCTTCGCCGCCAACCGGGACCTGCCCGTCCCCGGCGACCCGGTGGAGGCGCTCTGGCAGGCGGCGACGGCGCTGCGGGAGCACCGCGGCGACGGGCACGTCGCCCTCCTCGTCGCGGAAGGGTTCAGCGGCCTGGAGGCGAACGTCCTGGCGTCCGCGGTCGGGACGGTCTCCGGGGAGTGGCTGCGGGAGAGCCGCGGCTGGTCGGCGGAGGAGTGGGACGCGGCGGCCGGCGTGCTGACCGAGCGCGGCCTCCTCGCGGACGGCCGGGCCACCGAGGAGGGGAAGGCGCTGAGAGCCCGCATCGAGCACCTGACCGACGAACTCGCCGCAGCCCCGTACGACGTCCTCGACGCACCCGAGGCGCTCCGCGACGCACTCGCCCCGGCGGCGGCGGCGCTGGCGAACGAGATGCCCTTCCCCAACCCGATCGGTCTACCTCGCCTCGACCGCGCTTAGACCGCCCGCGGTGTCAGCAGGTCATCAGGTCCGCTGCCACGGCTCCCATTCGTCCGTGGGGATCTCCAGGCCGAACGGCTCGGGCAGCTTGACGGGCTCCCCGAACTCCCAGCTCACCGACTCCCGGTACTCCCCGGCGGCGGTGTCGGGCTCGGTGAACAGCGTCGTCCGCGCCACCCGCGGATCACGGTCGACCAGGAGGTAGTAGGGGATTCCCACGCGGGCGTAGCCGTTCCACTTGGTCGGCTGGAACCGCTTCTTGCCCGGCAGTCGGTCGTCGGACACGGTACTGGGCGAGGTCACTTCCAGGATGAGCTGCAGATGCTCGGGGAGGGCCTTCTTGAGCTGCGCCCGTCGAGTCTGCGCGGCGACTTCGCTGTCGAGGATGCAGAGATCCGGGATGTAGCCGTCGTGGATGTCGCTCAGATTGACGTCCTGGGTCGCGATGCAGCGCCACCGGAACGTCGCATCCCGGGCGCGCGCCGCGGCGACGGCGTCCGAGATGTCCTGGACGATGAAGTTGTGAGCCATGTCAGGCCCTGGTGACACGATGATCTCCCCACCGACGATCTCGACTCGGGTGCCGTCGTGGGGGAGATCCAGTACGTCGGCGAGCTCGTCCCGCATCCAGAGGTTGTAGGGGGTGTCGGGGAGCTCGCGGTGGTGGTGAACAGTGGCAAGTGTGCGCACTTTGGGTGATTCCTCCATCACGCTCGGCTCCCGTCAGTGTAGAGACCGTGTGTAGTCAGCGTACTCGGAATCAGTGATGGCGCCCGGGGAGTTGGAAGCCGTGTTTGTGGAAGACGGCGCGGGCGGCGGGGTCGGTCAGCCAGATCACGAACGCGTCCGCCTCCTTCTTGTGCTCGGTGTCCCGGACGGTCGCGGCGGCGAAGGACGCGGTGACGTTCTGGTCCGCCGGGATCGGGACGCTGCTCGCGGCGATGCCCGCCGAGCGCAAGTCGGTGATGTAGACGATGCCCGCGTCGGCCTCGCCGCCCCGCACCCGGTCGAGGACGGCCCGCGCGCTGATCACCTTCGAGCTGGACCGGACGGTCACGCCCGCCTTCGCGAGTACCTGGCGCGTGTAGCGGCCCGCCGGGACGCTCTCGGCGCCGACCACCACCCGCAGCCTCGGCCGGGCGAGGTCGTGCAGGCCGCGGATGCGGTAGGGGTTGCCGGGGGCGACGGCGATGGTGAGCGAGTTGTGGGCGACGACGCGGCCGGGTCCCGCCAGGTGGTCGTCGGCCTCCTCCAGGCTGGCGATGTCCGCGGTGACCAGGACGTCGCCCCGGTCGTGGCCGGACAGCCGGTCCGCCATCTCGGGCAGGGCGCCGAACTCGAACCTCAGCCGGGAACCGGGATGCGCGTGGCGGTAGGCCGTCTCCATCTCCCCGAACACCTCCTTCAGCGACGCGGTCGCGAGGACGGTGAGCGTCGGCGGCCCGGAGGAGCCGCCGCAGCCCGCGCAGAGCATGGGGAGGACCAGGGGGAGGAGCGCGGTGGACGCGCGGAGACGCCGCCGACGGGGGGAATCGGGCATATGGCCTCATCCTACGGTCGGTGCCCCCGGGGACGCGGGATTCGGCCTGGCGTGTCAGTGGCCCGCACTAGTGTTTCCGGCAACCGAAGACCACGTCCGCGGAGGCCCGACGATGTCCCTCGACCTGCTGGAGATGCTGCCCGGTGACTGGCGGCGGCGGCTCGACCCGCTGCTCGACCCGCTCGCCACCGCCGCGCTGGGCGCGTTCGTCGCGGGGGAGTACGAGGCGCAGACCGTCTACCCGCCGCGGGACGACCTGTTCAGCGCGTTCCGGCACTGCTCGTACGACGACGCCCGCGTCCTCATCCTCGGGCAGGACCCCTACCACGGCCCCGGCCAGGCGCACGGGCTCAGCTTCAGCGTGCGCGAGGGGGTGCGGCTGCCTCCGTCGCTGCGCAACATCTACAAGGAGCTGGCCACCGACCTCGACGTGCCGGTGGCGAAGTCCGGCGACCTGACCCGGTGGGCCGACCAGGGCGTGCTGCTGCTGAACGCGGTGCTGACCGTCCGCGGCGGCGAGGCGGGTTCGCACGCCGGCAAGGGCTGGGAGGACTTCACCGACGCCGCGATCCGGGCGCTGAACGACAAGTCCGACCGCGTGGTGTTCGTGCTCTGGGGCGCCTACGCGCGCAAGAAGGCGCGGCTGGTCACCGGGGCGCACCACACGGTGATCGAGTCGGCGCACCCGAGCCCGCTCAGCGCCAAGAAGTTCTTCGGGACGCGCCCGTTCAGCGCCGTCAACAAGGCCCTGGTCGACGCGGGCCTGCCCGAGATCGACTGGGGGTAGCCCGGCCGGCGGCGCGGCCCGTTCGCGGTCTCAGAGCGCCAGGCCGACGGCCAGCAGGACGCCGTAGGCGATCTGGAGGCGTCCGGTCTCGCCCAGGACGGGGACGAGGTCCGCGCCGGTCGCGCCGCCCAGCACCTTCTGCGTCGGCGGCAGCGAGAGCGGCGCCGCGAGCAGGGTGATCAGCACCCACGGGCGCGGTGCCGCCATGGCCAGCACGAACATGAACGGCAGCGCGGTGCACGCCGCGTACAGGATCCGGGTCCAGGGGTCGCCGAGGAGGACGGCGAGGGTCCGCTTGCCCGACTCGCGGTCGGTGGGGATGTCGCGCAGGTTGTTGGCGACGAGCAGCCCGCACGCCAGCAGCCCGATCGGCACCGCCGCCGCCCACGCGATCCACGGCACCGCTTCGACCTGCACGTACACCGTCCCGACGACGGCGACGAGGCCGAAGAAGACGAAGACCGACACCTCGCCGAGCGCCCGGTAGCCGTACGGGTTGCCGCCGCCGGTGTAGAACCAGGCCGCGAGGATCGCGAACGCGCCGATCAGCAGCAGCCACCAGGTCGTCACGGCGGCGAGCACGAGGCCGGCGACGGCGGCGGCGAGGAAGCTGCCGAGCGCGGCGCCGAGGACCTGCTTCGGCGGCGCCGCCTTCGACCCGACGAGCCGGAGCGGGCCGACGCGGTCCTCGTCGGTGCCGCGGACGCCGTCGCTGTAGTCGTTGGAGTAGTTCACCCCGATCTGCAGCACGAGGGCGACGAACCCGGCGAGCAGGGCGCGCCACCAGACGGCCTGCCCCTCCCCGGCGGCGACGCCGGTGCCGACGACGACGGGGACCAGGGACGCGGGCAGGGTGCGGGGCCGGGAACCGGCGACCCATTGGGAGAGCGTGGCCACAGTTACCGCTCGTTCTCGTGGGACGACAGGGGGACTAGCGCTTCGATTCTCCCCGATGATCACCGCTGGGGCGCAGCCGCAGCGACATGGCGAGTCCGAGCGCGAGGATCGCCGCCGTGGTGAGCGCGGCGTGCCGGGTGGCGGCGGCGAGGCTCTCGTCCGCGGCGCGGGCCGCGGCGGCCATCCCGGGGGCGGCGTGCAGGTCGCGGCCGGAGGTCCCGGCGCTCTCCCGCAGGTCGTGGGCGATGGCGGCCTGCCGTTCCGGCGGAAGGTCGGAGCCGGCCAGCCGGTCGGTCATCGTGTGCCCGAGGCTGGTCGCGAACACCGTCCCGATCGCGGCGATGCCGATGGCCGCGCCGACCTGCCGGGCCGTGGACTGCGTGCCGGACGCCTGCCCCGACTGCTCCGGCGGGACGTCCGCGAGCGACACGTTCGTCAGCTGCGCAGAGGTGAGGCCGAGCCCGAAGCCGTACAGCAGCATCCACGGCGCGAGCCCGAGTCCGCCGGTGGTCGCGGTCACCGTGAGGGCGAGCGCGAGGACGGCGGCGACCTCCAGCACCATGCCGGCCTGCACGATCCGGTGCGGGCCGTGCCGGTTGGCGAGCCTGCCGGCGAACCCGCCGGCGAGGAACGCGCCCCCGGCGAGCGGCAGGATCGCCACGCTGATCTGCAGCGGGCTCGTGCCGTGCACGCCCAGCAGGAACAGCGGCAGGACGAACAGCAGCCCGAGCTCTCCGACGTTGATGAGGGCCGACGCGAGGTTCCCGTGCCGGAAGTTGGGGATGCGGAACAGCTCCAGGTCGAGCATGACGGCGCGTCCCGCGGCCGCCCGGGAGCGCTCCACGACGATCAGCGCCGCGATCAGCACGGCGGACAGGGCGAGGACGACCGGGACGGGCGACAGCCCGCCGGCCGGCCATTCGAGCCCGGCCATCGAGAACGGCCGCGTCGCGGTCCACCACCCGTACGCCTGGCCCTCGATGATCCCGCACACGAGCGCGCCGAGCCCGAGCGCCGACAGCACGCCGCCGGGCCAGTCGATGTCGCGCCGGGCACCGCCCGCGCGCGCCGCCCGCGTCTCCGGCATCAGGACGAGCGCCGCGGCGATCAGCGCGACGCCCAGCGGGAGGTTGACCCCGAACGCCCAGCGCCAGCCGCCGGCGCTGGCGAGGGCACCGCCGGCCAGCGGCCCGAGCGCGGCCATCCCGCTGATCACCGATCCCCAGATCCCGAACGCGACGGCGCGCTCCCGGCCGGTGAACACCGAGTTCACCGTCGACAGCGTTGCCGGGAGGATCATGGAGGCGCCGACGCCCTGCAGGGCCCGCGCGGCGATCAGCGCCGAGCCGTCGCCCGCGCGTGCGGCGGCGACGCTCGCGACGGTGAACACGGCCATGCCGGCGATGAACAGCCGGCGGCGGCCGAACAGGTCGCCGGCCCGGCCGAACGGGATCAGCAGCGCCGCGAACACCAGCGCGTACACCGAGGTGACCCACTCGGCGTCCGTGGTCGTGAGCCTCAGGTCGGTGATGATCCTGGGCAGCAGCACGCCGACGATCGTGGCGTCCACGACGATGAGGGAGACGCCCAGGCTGATGACCACCATGCCCATCCAGCGGCGGCGGCCCGAGGCGGGTGGGGCCATCGGGACGCGCGGCGGCTTCAGGGAAGTGGATTCGGGCACGGCTTCAAAGATATGGCCGGGTCACCGGTGCCTCTCACCGACCCCTGCCGAAGTCGTCCTCCCCGCCGCCGATGTCGGTGTGCAGCCGGATCTGGCGGACCGGTTCCCCCATGTCGAGGGTCCGGGACGCGCCGTCGGGCGCCCAGCCGGCGGAGGCGAGGAACGTCCGGGTCACCTCGTCGGCCTCGAAAGCCCAGGTGGTCAGGACGCCGAAGCCGTCCTCGCGCAGCAGGTCGGCGGTGGCGGCGAGCAGCCGGCTGCCGTGCCCGGCGCGGGCGTGCATCGGGTCGACCAGCAGGGTGATCAGCTCGGCGGTGGCGGCGGGATCGAGGTCGGGGTCCTCGGCGGGGCCGTGGGCGGCGAACCCGACGACGAGGTCGGACGCGACCGCGACCAGCAGCCGGTGCCGGGGGGTCGGCGGGGCGGTCGCCGCCTCCGCCCACCGGTCGCGCCACGCCTCGGCCGCCTCGGGCCCCGTGACGCGGTCGAGGACGCCCGCCGGGAGCAGGTCGCGGTAGCCCTGCCGCCAGGCGCGCACCTGGATGTCGGCGACGGCGGCGGCGTCCGCCCGCCGCGCGGGCCGCACTCCGGCATCGGCCATGGCGTCGCCCGTCCTCTCCTGCGGAAGTCTCCGCCCACCCTAGCGAGCGGCGCGGGTCATCCGGCCGGTGGACGGCGCCGCGCGCGGTAGGCGCGGGTCTTGGTGCGGTTGCCGCAGGTGCTCATGGAGCACCAGGCGCGGGACCGGTTCTTGGACGTGTCCAGGAACGCCCAGCGGCAGGTGGACTCCTGGCAGACCTTGAGCCGCGGCCAGGTTCCGGCGGCGGCCGCGCCGGTGACCGCGGCGGCGATGCGGGCCAGGCCGGCGGCGGCGGTCGCGGGCGGGTCGAGCGGGATGAGTTCCGGCCGCGGACCCGCGAGGGTGAGCCGCAGGGGCAGCGCGGCCAGGGCGTCCTCCAGCTCCTCCGGGAGGTCGGGGTCGCGGCGCGAGTGGTGGGCGGCCATGGCCTCGCGCAGGCCCTCGCGCAGCGCGACCGCGGCCGCCAGGTCGGCCTCGGTGGCCGCGGTGCCGCCGGGGACGAGCCGGTGCCCGGCCAGCCACGCGGCGAGCCGCTCGGGGGTCGGGAGGTCCTCCCTGCCGGGCTCGACGTCGTAGGTGTTGACGAAGTCCCGCAGCAGCAGCGCGGGGTCGTCGTCGGCGCCGGTCATCACCCCTCCTGCCTGTCCCCGCGCAGTCTATCAACCGGCAACACCGGTATTCGGCTTTGACCGGTTGCGGTTCTTCGACACCACCGTTACCGTTTAGATGGTGTCCACGAACGGAGAGACCATGAACGAGCTGCCGTACATGGCCGTGCTGGCGCTGCGGCACGAGGCGGCCGGGCGCGAGTACGCCCGCCTCACGGCCGACATCGTCGAGGCGCGCCTCATCGCCCGCGCCCGCTCCGCCGAACGCGCCGCCCGCCGGCGCGCGCTGCTCCGCGAGCGGCTCGGCGCGCTGCGCCCGGAGCGCCGCGCGCGCGGGCCTGAACTCCACTGCGCGCGGGCGGCCGCGCGGGCGGGCGGTGCCCGATGAGCGGCGCCGCCCCGAAGGTGACCAACCTCGTCATCGACTGCTCCGACCTGGCGGCCATGGCCGCGTTCTGGGGCGGGCTGCTCGGCATGGAGACGACGGAGGTGGCCGACGACTGGCTCGATCTGGAACCGCTCGGCGGGAACGGGCCGGTCCTGTCGTTCCAGCGCGTCCCCGAGCGCAAGACGAAGAAGAACCGCATCCACCTGGATCTGGAGGTACCCGACGTCGAGGCTGCGGGGGAGCGCGCAGCGGCGCTCGGCGCGACTCCGGCCGCGGAGCCGCTGGGCGACCCCGCGGCGTCCTTCCGCGTCTGGCGAGACCCGGAGGGCAACGAGTTCTGCTTCTGCATCGAGGCGTGACGAACTCGCGGCGGGGAACGCCGGGTGCGGCGCCCTAGGAACGCAGCACGCCCGCGAGGCGGCGGACCCCCTCCACCAGCTCCGCCTCCGAGGCCGCCGTCCCGTAGCTGATCCGCAGATGCGGGGCGGAAGCCTCGGCGGGGAAGAAGGGGCGTCCCGCGCTGACCAGCACCCCGGCCCGCAGCGCGGCCTCCGCCAGCGCGGTGTCGTCCGTGCCGTCCGGCAGCCGCGCCCACAGGTGCAGGCCGCCGGACGGGCGGTTCACCCGCAGCTCCGGCAGCTCGCGGGCCAGCGCGGCGAGGGCCGCGTCCCGGCGCGTCCGCAGCGCGGCGCGGACGGACCGCAAGTGCCGCGGCCAGCCCGGCGAGCTGACGAGTTCCAGCAGCGTCTCCTGCAGCGGCCTGGCGGGGAAGAACTCCCCGACGAGCTGCGCGGCCCGGATCCGCTCGGCGACCGGGCCCCGCGCGATCACCGCCGCGACCCGCAGGCCCGGCGCGGTGGCCTTGGTCAGCGACGCGATGTGCACGACGCGGCCCTCGGCGTCCTGCGCGGCCAGCGGCGGCGGGGGCGCGGTGATGCCGAGGTGCCGCGCGTAGTCGTCCTCGATCACGAACGCGCCCGCCGCGCGGGCCACGTCGAGGACCTGCGCGCGCCGGCCGGCGGCCAGCACCGCGCCGGTCGGGTTCTGGAAGGCGGGCTGGCAGTAGAACGCCCGCGCCCCGCTCATCGCGAACGCCTCGGCGAGCAGGCCGGGCCGCACGCCGTCCGCGTCCCCCGGCACCGGGACGGGGTGCAGCCCGGCCGCCCGCGCGACGGCGAGGACGCCGAGGTAGGTCGGCGACTCCGCGAGCAGCGGCGCCCCCGGCGGCAGCAGCGCGCGCAGCACGGTCGACAGCGCCTGCTGCCCGCCGCCGGTGATGAGCACCTCGCCGGGGGAGACGGCGCCGCCGGCCGTCCGGGCGAACCAGGCGCGCAGCCCGGGGACCCCGCGGGTGTCCGGCACCTCCCAGGCGTCCGGGCGCCGGGCCGCCCGCGCCGCCGCCGTGGCCAGCGCGCGGACCGGCTGGAGCGCGGGGGCCAGGTAGCCGCCGCTGAGCGCGATCACGCCGTCCGGTGCCGGGGTGAGGAGCCAGGAGACTCCGGCCGAGTCGACCGAGCGGTCGCCGAGCGCAACCGCCTGCCAGCCGAGGTCGGCCGGCTCGGCGGCGGGCGCGGGACGGCCGGCGGCGAACGCGCCGCTGCCGGGACGGGTCACGATCAGGCCCTCCGCGGCGAGCAGGCCGAGGGCGCGCGACACCGTCACCGGGCTGACCCGGTGCCGCTCGACGAGCGCCCGGCTCGACGGCAGGCGGTCGCCCGGGGCCAGCCGGCGGAGCTCGGCCCGCAGTGCGTCGGCGAGCACCGCCACACTGCTATCGTTTTTCATGAGAACCAAGGATAGCGCTACTGCCCCCCAGCCGATATCGGTGGCGGACCCCGTTCCCGGGCCCGGCCTCTGGCTCGCCTTCCTCGGCGTCCTGGTCTTCTCCTTCACCCTGCCCGGCACGGTCTTCGCGCTGGAGGGCCTCGACCCGTACCTCGTCGGCATCGGCCGCGCGGCCGCGGCGAGCGTCCTCGCGGGCCTGGCGCTGGTCGTGGCCGGAGCCGGGCCGCCGCGGCGCGGGCAGTGGGCGGGGCTCGCGGTCGCCGGCGCGGGCGTGGTCTTCGGGTTCCCCGTGCTGAGCACGCTCGCGCTCGACCACGGCGCCCCGGCCTCCCACGCGGCCGTGGTGATCGGGCTGCTGCCCGCCGCCACCGCCGTGTGCGGTGTCCTGCGGGCGGGCGAGCGGCCGTCCGGCGCCTTCTGGCTCGCCTGCGCGGCGGGGGCGGCCTGCGTCACCGGTTTCGGCCTGCTGCGCGGCGCCGGCCGTCTCACCACCGCCGACCTGCTGCTGTTCGCGGCCCTGGCCGCCGCCGCGATCGGCTACGCCGAGGGCGGCCGGCTGGCCCGGGACATGCCCGGCTGGCGCGTCATCTCCTGGGCGCTCGTGCTCTGCGCGCCCGTCACCGTCCCCCTGACCGGATGGCTGCTGGCGACGACCGGCCCCGACTGGACGGGACGCGCCGCGCTCGGCTTCGGGTACGTCGCGGCGTTCTCCGCCTACCTCGGCTTCTTCGCCTGGTACGAGGGCCTGGCCAGGGCCGGGATCGCCCGCGCCAGCCAGATGCAGCTCGCCCAGCCGGTGCTGACGCTGCTGTGGTCGGGGATCTTCCTGTTCGAGCGGATCGACGCCGTCACCGCGCTCGCCGCCGTCGCCGTCCTGGTCTGCGTGGCCCTCACCCAGCGGACGCGGGTGCGCCGGACTCCGCCGGAGGTGCCCCGGCCGTCCCGCTGATCCGAGATCATGACGCGATGAGGCAAAAGGGGCGTGTCGTACTGGGCCGGACTCTCCGGTGGGCGGGCTGGGCCGCGGCCTACGCGCTGGGGCTCGCCGCCCTCGTGCTCGCCGGGTCCTGGGTGTGGTGGCAGCAGGAACCGGAGGCCCGGGGCACCGGGACGAACGCGCTGTGGGCGCGGCACCAGTGGGTGGGGGAGCCGCACACGGACGCGGAGTACCGCGCGTTCGCGGACCTGCTGAAGCAGAACCGGATCACCGACGTGTACTTCCACACGGGACCGTTCGAGGCGGACGGAACGGTGCCGCCCGCCAAGTACCGCTACGCCCGCGACCTCATCGAGGCGATGCGGGATCACGCGCCGGGCGTCCGCGCCCAGGCGTACCTGGGGCAGATCCGGGTGGTGGACGGCGAGGGCGTCATCGATCTGGACGACCCGGCCGTCCGCGAGCGGGTCCTCGAGACCGACGAGGCGTTCCTCGACCTCGGGTTCGACGGCATCCACTACGACTTCGAGCCCATCTACCCCGACGACGAGGCGTTCCTGACCCTCATGGACCGCACCCGCGAACTCACCCGCTCGCGGGGGAGGCTGCTGTCGGTGGCGCTGGAGCAGCTGACGCTCGTGGACGCGGCCCAGCCCGTCTACAGGGCGCTCATCCCGCGGACGGGGCCGGTCCGCTACCCGGCCCGCCCGACCGCGGACTTCCTGCGCCGGGTCGCGGACCGCGCCGACCAGGTCGCGATCATGACCTACGACGTGTCGCTGCCCACGCAGTCGCTGACCGGGTGGCACTTCGCCCGGCACACCCGCGCGACGCTGGAGCTCATCGGCGACCGCACGACCGTGATCATGGGCGTCCCGACCTACCGCCCCCTGGTGGAGTGGGCGGAGACGCTGCCGGTCGCGCTGCGCGGCGTCCGCCGGGGGATCGATGACCTGGAGCGGCCACCGGCGCGCCCGTACGGCGTCGGCGTGTACGCGGCCTGGACGACCAGGCCCGACGAATGGGCACGTTATCGCGACATCTGGCTGCCCGCTCCGGCGTCGGCGGCGGGAGCCTGACGAACCCGGCACGAAGAGGTGACGAACCGGTCAGAGGCGTAGGTACAAAGGGTTGGGTAGCCGCGTACCCGCCGGGGTAGGGCACCGTGCGAAGTCGGGGGCGGGCCAGCGCAGGGCGAAGGGAAGGGGCGAGGCCGATGGGCACTCAGCAGACCGCGTGGCATGTCGCCGACCGGCTCGGCGAGCTGTCGGCCGAGTTCACCGGCTGGCGGATCGGGCGGGGCGGGTCCGGCCACTGGTGGGCCGTCCGCGGCAACGACTTCGTGCGCACTCCCGACGTCGAGGAACTGCGCGTCCGGTTGCATGAGATGACCGCTGGGTCACGTTATCCAAACGAGTCCGGGAAGTGGCCGGACTGACCCCGTAACGCGGCATTTGCGTGCCACGATGTGGTTGTGGGAGCCGCCGCCACGCGTACCCCCGAGCGTGTGGCGGCGGCTTCTTCCATGCCCGCCGGACGCCCGCCCGGGGCCCCGCGCCGCGGCCCGCTCCCCGCCCCGTTCCACGCCCGTCGCCGGTCAGCTTGGACCTGCGGGTCCACCGTGCGCGGCCGGAGCGGTACCGTTCGGTGCATGGCACCCAGCACATCACCTGACGCTCCGTTCGGACGGATGCTGACCGCCATGGTCACTCCGTTCCTGCCGGACGGCGGCGTCGACTACGACGGCGCCGCGCGCCTCGCGACCCACCTGGTCGACGAGCGGCGCCACGACGGCCTGGTCGTCAACGGGACGACCGGCGAGTCGCCGACGACGAGCGACGACGAGAAGACCAAGCTGCTGCGCGCGGTCATCGAGGCGGTCGGCGACCGCGCCGTGATCGTCGCCGGTGCCGGGACCAACCACACCGAGCACACCCTGAAACTCGCCCGGCAGGCCGAGGCCGCCGGCGCGCACGGGCTGCTCGTGGTGACGCCCTACTACAACAAGCCCCCGCAGGAGGGCCTCGTTCGCCACTTCACGGCCGTGGCCGACGCGACGGGGCTGCCCGCGATGCTGTACGACATCCCCGGGCGCGCGGGGGTGCCGATCGAGAACGAGACGCTGGTGCAGCTCGCCGAGCACCCGCGGATCGTCGCCGTCAAGGACGCCAAGGGCGACCTTTTCGGCGCGTCGAGAGTGATGGTGGAGACCGACCTCGTCTGGTACTCCGGCGACGACAACCTCAACCTGCCCTGGCTCTCGGTCGGCGCGGCGGGGTTCGTCAGCGTCGTCGGGCATGTCGTGGGTATCGAGCTCCATGAGATGATCGACGCACACCGCGCCGGCGACCACGGGCGCGCGCTGGAGATCCACCGGCGGCTGCTTCCCGTGGTCACCGCCATCATGACCCGTACGCAGGGCGCCATCGCCGTCAAGGCAGCGCTGAACCTGCTCGGCCTCCCCGGAGGCGGCCCGCTCCGCGCGCCGCTGGTGGAGGCCACGCCGGAGTTCGCGGCGCGACTGCGTGAAGACCTCACGATTGGGGGAGTCAAAGTGCCCGAGGCAACCATCCCGGAGGTCGCCCGGTGAGTCATCCTCACCCGGACCTGCCGGACCCGCCCGCACCGCCCGACGGCGGCCTGCGCATCGTCGCGCTCGGCGGCCTCGGGGAGATCGGCCGCAACATGACCGTGTTCGAGTACGCCGGCCGGCTGCTCGTCGTGGACTGCGGCGTCCTGTTCCCCGAGACCGAGCAGCCCGGTGTCGACCTGATCCTGCCCGACTTCGAATACATCAGGGACCGCCTGGACGACATCGAGGCGGTCGTCCTCACGCACGGCCACGAGGACCACCTCGGCGCCGTGCCGTACCTGCTGCGCGAGCGCCGCGACATCCCGATCATCGGCTCGAAGCTGACGCTGGCGCTGCTGGAGGCCAAGCTCACCGAGCACCGCATCAAGCCGGTGACCGACGTCGTCAAGGAGGGCGAGCGGCGCGACCTCGGGCCGTTCGGCTGCGAGTTCCTCGCCGTCAACCACTCGATCCCGGACGCGCTGGCCGTCGCCATCCGCACCCCGGCCGGGCTGGTCCTGCACACCGGCGACTTCAAGATGGACCAGCTGCCGCTGGACGGCCGGCTCACCGACCTGCCCGGCTTCGCCCGGCTCGGCGCCGAGGGCATCGACCTGCTGATGTCGGACTCGACCAACTCCGAGGTCCCGGGCTTCGTCACCAGCGAGCGCAACATCGGCCCGGTCGTGGACGAGGTGTTCCGCACCGCGCAGGAGCGGCTGATCGTCGCCTGCTTCGCCTCGCACATCCACCGCGTCCAGCAGGTCCTCGACGCGGCCGTCGCCAACGGCCGCAAGGTGTGCTTCGTCGGCCGGTCGATGGTCCGCAACATGGGCGTCGCCCGGGAGCTCGGCTACCTCAGCGTGCCCGACGGCATCATGGTCGACCAGAAGGAGCTGGACAACATCCCCGGCGACCGGCTGGTGCTGGTGTGCACCGGCTCGCAGGGCGAGCCGATGTCGGCGCTGTCGCGGATGGCGAACCGCGACCACTCGATCCGCATCACCGACCGCGACACCGTGATGCTGGCGTCGTCGCTGATCCCGGGCAACGAGACCGCGGTCAACCGCGTCATCAACGGGCTCACCCGGTGGGGCGCGCGCGTCGTCCACAAGGGCAACGCGCTGGTGCACGTGTCCGGGCACGCGTCGGCGGGCGAGCTGCTGTACGTCCTCAACGTGACGAAGCCGGCGAACTTCATCCCCATCCACGGGGAGTGGCGGCACCTGCGCGCGCACGCCAAGCTGGCCGCGCTCACCGGCGTGCCGGACGACCGGATCGTCATCGCGGAGGACGGCGTCGTCGTCGACCTCGTGGACGGCCGGGCCCGCATCGTCGGCGCGGTGCCCGCCGGATACGTGTACGTGGACGGCCTGTCGGTCGGCGAGGTCACCGAGACCTCGCTGAAGGACCGGCGCATCCTCGGCGAGGAGGGCTTCGTCTCCATCGTCGTGGGCATCGACTCCACGTCCGGCAAGCTCGTCGCCGGCCCCGAGGTGCACGCCCGCGGCGCCGGCATCCTCAACCAGGACTTCGACGAGGTCATCGGCCGGATCGAGGACGTGCTGCGGGACGCCGCCGGCGACGGCGTGAACGACCTGCACCAGCTCCACCAGGTGATCCGCCGCACGGTCGGCAAGTGGGTGAGCGACAACTACCGCCGCCGCCCGATGATCATCCCGGTGGTCGTCGAGGTCTGACCCGGCACGGGCCGGCCGCGGGACCGCGCGTCCCGCGGCCGCCCGTTCCCTGGCACCGGGCCGCCAACACGCCCGTCGCCATCCCGGGAGTTTCCGGGGTCCTTGGTTACTCTCGTAACCATGGCCACACGTACGTCTGGGGGCGCGAAGCGGTCCTCCTCGCGTGCGGGGGGCAACGCGGCCCGCAAGCCCGCGGCACGGTCCACCCCCCGGAAGCGGCCGACCGGCACCGGGAAGGGCGGGGGCCGCGGCACGGGCCGGGGGCGCCCCCCGCAGAAGCCCGACCCGATCTCCCAGGCGGTCCTCGGGTTCTTCAAGCTGCTGTTCCGGCTGTACCTGCTCGCGGCCGTCGCGGTGGGCTCGGTCTTCCGCGCCTACGGCGACGGCGCCCGCAACCTCGACCCGGAGCACCGCCGCGACGGGCTGGGGTTCGCGCTGCTCGGCTCGTCCATCGTGCTGGCCTCGGTCACCTGGTTCCGGCCGGACGGCGTCGTCACGATCGCGCTGGAGAAGGTGGCGCGCGGCGGGCTCGGCATCATCGCGATGGCGCTGCCCGTGCTGCTGGCGCTGCTGGCGTGGCAAACGCTGCGCCACCCCGAGCAGCACGAGGACACCGGGCGCGTCGTCATCGGCATGACCGCCCTCACCGTCGGCGTGCTCGGCATCCTGCACATCGCCGCGGGCATCCCGTCGCCCGCGGCGGACATGGAGGGCGTGCGCGACGCGGGCGGCGTCGTCGGCTGGCTCGTGTCGGCGCCGCTGGAGGCGGCGCTCAGCGGGTGGGTCGCCGTGCCGCTGCTGCTGCTCCTGTCCGGGTTCGGGCTGCTCGTCGTCACCGCGACCCCCATCAACCGGGTCCCCGAGCGGTGCGCCGAGCTGTGGGCCGTGGCCACGCTGCAGGGCCGTCCGCGGCGCGAGACCGGTGACGGCGAGGCCGGCGACGAGGAGGCGGAGGCGCCGAAGAAGCGCCGCCGGAAGAAGAAGCCCGACGAGGAGGCCCCGGACGACCTGGAGGTCGGGGAGCACTCCAGGCCCTACGACACGCCGCTGCTGGAGGACGAGCCGAAGCCGGCCGCCCGCACCCGGCGCGACCTCGCCGACGAGCTGTTCGAGCCGGACCCGTTCCGGTCGGACGTCCCGCCGCCGGCGCCGCCCGGGGACGACGAGCTCCCACCGGACGAGCCTCCGGCGGACGAGCACGCGGCCGAGCACGGCCCCGGCGGGGACGTTCCGGTCCCCGAGGTCCCGGACCCGTCGCCCGGCCCGCGCCGCTCCGAGCAGCTGCCGCTGTCGTCGTCCGGCGAGATCTACGTGCTGCCCGACCCCTCGGCGCTGCGGCCCGGCACCGTCACCAAGGCGCGCACCAAGGCCAACGACACGGTGGTGAACGCGCTCACCGGCGTGCTGGAGCAGTTCGACATCGACGCGCAGGTCACCGGGTTCACCCGCGGCCCGACGATCACCCGGTACGAGATCGAGCTCGGCCCGGCGGTGAAGGTGGAGAAGGTCACCGCGCTGACCAAGAACATCGCCTACGCGGTGAAGAGCGCGGACGTGCGGATCATCTCCCCGATCCCCGGCAAGTCGGCGATCGGGGTGGAGATCCCGAACACCGACAAGGACATCGTCAGCCTCGGCGACGTGCTGCGCTCGCCCGCCGCGACCAACGAGCACCACCCGATGATCGTCGGGCTCGGCAAGGACGTCGAGGGCCGCACGGTCGTGGCGAACCTGGCGAAGATGCCGCACATCCTCATCGCCGGCGCGACCGGCGCGGGCAAGTCGACGTGCATCAACGGGCTGATCACCTCGATCCTGATGCGCGCCACGCCCGACGAGGTCCGGATGATCCTGGTGGACCCCAAGCGGGTCGAGCTGACGATGTACCAGGGCATCCCGCACCTGATCACGCCGATCATCACCAACCCGAAGAAGGCCGCCGAGGCCCTCGACTGGGTCGTCGGCGAGATGGACCGCCGCTACGACGACCTGGCCGCGTCCGGGTACCGGCACATCGACGACTTCAACAAGGCGGTGAAGGCGGGCAAGCTGACTGCGCCGCCCGGCAGCGAGCGCGTCTACACGCCGTACCCGTACATGCTGGTCATCGTGGACGAGCTGGCCGACCTGATGATGGTCGCGCCGCGCGACGTGGAGGACTCGGTCGTCCGCATCACCCAGCTCGCCCGCGCCGCCGGGATCCACCTGGTGCTGGCGACGCAGCGGCCCTCGGTGGACGTCGTCACCGGCCTCATCAAGGCGAACGTGCCGTCCCGGCTGGCGTTCGCGACGTCGTCGCTGTCCGACAGCCGCGTCATCCTCGACCAGCCCGGCGCCGAGAAGCTCGTGGGGCAGGGCGACGCGCTGTTCCTGCCGATGGGCGCCAGCAAGCCGATGCGCATCCAGAACGCCTACGTGGCGGAGAAGGAGATCAGCGGCATCGTCGAGCACTGCAAGGGGCAGATGGAGGCGAGCTACCGGGAGGACGTCGCCGCGGCGGGCGCGCCGAAGAAGGAGATCGACGAAGAGATCGGCGACGACATGGACCTGCTCGTCCAGGCCATCGAGCTCGTCGTGTCGACCCAGTTCGGGTCGACGTCGATGCTCCAGCGCAAGCTCCGCGTCGGGTTCGCCAAGGCCGGGCGCCTGATGGACCTGATGGAGAGTCGCGACATCGTCGGCCCCAGCGAGGGCTCCAAGGCGCGGGACGTGCTGACCAAGCCGGACGATCTCCCCGGGGTGCTCGCGGAGCTGCGCGGCGGCGGCTGACCCGCGGGCCGCGGAGGGGCCGGTGCGCACCGGCCCGGTGAATGCCGACGCATGGCGGAATGATGCGAAATCTTGCCCTGTTTCGAACGTGTCGCCCGTCGCCCAGCGGGCATGGCCGTTCCTAGACTGGTGTCGCAGGAGTTCGGCGTACGACTGCCCTGGAGGCCCGGCGTGACCATCGGTGAGACCTTGACGGAGGAACGTCAGCGGGCGGGTCTCACGGTGACACAGGTGAGCCTCCAGACGCGGATACGGGAGACCGTGATCCGCGGCATGGAGGCCGACGACTTCTCCTTCTGCGGCGGCAACTTCTACGCCCGCGGGCACATCCGCAGCGTGTCCCGCGTCATCGGCATCGACCCGGAGCCGCTCGTCGCCGAGTTCGACGCGACGCACGGCGGCGCCCCGCAGCCGGTGTCGGCGGCGTCGGCGTTCGAGCCGGAGCAGCCGGTCGCGTTCCGGGAGCGCCGGGCGCCGAACTGGAGCGCCGCGATGGCGCTCGCCCTCGCGTTCGTGGTCGTGTACGGCGTCGTCCAGGTGATCGGGCACGACGGCGGCGCCGAGCGGCGCACCGCCCAGCAGGTCGCCGGGACCCCGGCCCCCGCCCCGTCGACGTCCGCGCCCGCGCCGTCCCCTTCGCCGGAGACCGGCGGCCCGGTCGCGGCGGCGCCGCGCACCAAGGTCGAGGTGCAGGTCGAGGCCAAGCGCACGACCTGGCTGAACGCCCAGGACGACAAGGGCCGGACGCTGTTCAGCGGCATGCTCCGCAAGGGCGACGTCAAGGACTGGTCGGCGAAGAGGGAGATCCGGCTCGTGATCGGCGTCGGCGGCAGCGTCGACCTGACCGTCAACGGCAAGGATCTCGGTTCGCCCGGCCAGGGCGAGGGCGTGCAGCGGCTGAGCTTCGACCGGGACGACCCCGAGCCCGCCTGACGGCGCGGAGTGCGATCTCGGGTCGCCGGTCGATTCGGGTCGCTGGTCGGTTCGGGACACCGGGCCCATTACCTTAGGGGCATGTCGACTCGCCGCAAGGTCTCACTCATCACGCTCGGCTGCGCCCGCAACGAGGTCGATTCCGAGGAGCTCGCCGCGCGCATGGAAGACGCGGGCTGGGACCTGGCCGAGGGCGCGGACGGCGCCGACGTGGTCGTCGTGAACACCTGCGGGTTCATCGAGGCGGCCAAGAAGGACTCCATCGACACGCTGCTGGCCGCGCACGACTCCGGCGCGAAGGTCGTCGCCGCGGGCTGCATGGCCGAGCGGTACGGCAAGGAGCTGGCAGAGGCGCTGCCGGAGGCCGACGCGGTCATCGGCTTCGACGACTACGCCGGGATCGGCGAGCGGCTCGACGACGTCATGGCGGGCCGCCGCCGCGCCGCGCACACCCCGCGCGACCGGCGGACGCTGCTGCCGATCAGCCCGGTCGAGCGGTCGGCGGCGCGGGCGGCGATCCCGGGCCACGGGGACGACTCCGCCGGCGACCTGCCGGCCGGGGTGGCGCCGGCGTCCGGGCCGCGGGTGCTGCGGCGGCGGCTCGGCGGCGGGCCGGTCGCGCCGCTGAAGCTGGCGTCCGGTTGCGACCGGCGCTGCACGTTCTGCGCGATCCCCGCCTTCCGCGGCGCGTACGTGTCGCGGCCGCCGGCGGAGGTGCTGGAGGAGGCCCGCTGGCTCGCCGGGCACGGCGTCCGCGAGCTGGTCCTCGTCAGCGAGAACTCCACGTCCTACGGCAAGGACCTCGGCGACCTGCGGGCGCTGGAGAAGCTGCTCCCCGGCCTCGCCGCCGTGGACGGCATCGAGCGGGTCCGGGTCAGCTACCTGCAGCCCGCCGAGACGCGCCCGGGGCTCATCGAGGCGATCTGCGGCACGCCGGGCGTCGCGCCGTACTTCGACATGTCGTTCCAGCACGCGAGCGGCCCGGTGCTGCGGTCGATGCGCAGGTTCGGCGACCGGGAGCGGTTCCTGGGGCTGCTCGACCAGATCCGGCGGCTCGCGCCCGAGGCGGGCGTGCGGTCGAACTTCATCGTCGGGTTCCCCGGCGAGTCCGAGGACGACTTCGAGGAGCTGGCGGAGTTCCTCAGCGCCGCGCGGCTGGACGCGGTCGGCGTGTTCGGCTACTCCGACGAGGAGGGCACCGAGGCCGCCGAGCTGGACGGCAAGCTCGACCCGGCCGAGGTCGCCGCCAGGGTCGAGGAGCTGACGACCCTCGCCGAGGAGCTCACCGCGCAGCGCGCCGAGGACCGCGTCGGCTCGGAGGTCCACGTCCTGCTGGAGGACAAGACCGAGGACGGCGACGTCGAGGGGCGCGCCGCGCACCAGGCGCCAGAGGTGGACGGGACCGTCCTCGTCCGCGGCGCGGGCCTCGCGCTCGGCGAGATCGTCGCGGCGCGCGTCACCGGCAGCGAGGGCGTGGACCTGATCGCGGACGTGTCGTGATCGCCGGCACCCCCGACCCGGTCGCGGGCTCGCACGACCCGCCGCCCGCCGGTGTCTGGAACATCGCCAACGCGCTGACGCTGCTCCGGATCGCCCTGGTCCCGGTGTTCGTGTGGCTGCTGTTCCTGGACGGCACCGGCTGGCGCCTCGCGGCGTTCGGGGTGTTCGCCGTGGCGTCCGTCACCGACAAGATCGACGGCGACATCGCGCGGGCCCGCGGCCTGGTCACCGACTTCGGCAAGATCGCCGACCCCATCGCCGACAAGGCGCTCACCGGGGCGGCGCTGATCAGCCTGTCGGTGATGGGGGAGCTGTGGTGGTGGGTGACGGCCGCCATCCTGGTCCGCGAGATCGGCATCACGGTGATGCGGTTCGTGCTGATCCGGCGGAGCGTCATCCCGGCCAGCAAGGGCGGGAAGCTGAAGACGATGCTCCAGGTGATCGCGATCGGCCTGTACCTGCTGCCCGGCCCGCTGGACTACCTCCGCTGGGCCGCGATGGGCGCCGCGCTCGTCGTCACGGTCGGCACCGGCGTGGACTACGTGGTCCAGGCGTGGCGGCAGCGGGGCGCGGCCAAGACCGCCTGAGTCCGGGACGTCCCGACCGTCCGGCCGTGGAAGAAGGCGGGCTGCGGGGCCACGCCCACCCCGGTCGTGGCCCCGCAGCCCCGTTCGCGGCGCCGCGATGGTCGATTATCCCCCGCAAAGGGCGGGTTAACGAATCGGGCGAATGAGTTCTGACTCACATGGTGACCTGCGCACTCGCGAATTCGTCGACCCGGTGCCAACGGTATGCGGTGCCGATGCGTGCTTGCGCCACCTGCTCCGATGCGCGCAGTGGAGGAGGCCGTCGTGGCGTAGGACACAATGCGCGGCCTCCGCTTTTCCGGGACGCGGAAACGGGGAAAACGGATCAAGTCCGGTTTGGACCGGTGCGATCGAGACACCTCGTCCGCGTCCTCAACCGGTCGCTTTTTCCGTCAACCGGAGAGGCTCCGGGATCGTCGTCCGGCGAGCGCCGGGGGCCGCCCCGCGGGGTGGGCGCCGGTAGATTCGGGACGCCGGCCCGGGAGCCCGGGCCGCCTCCGCAGGGGGTAGGAGAGGGGCGCGATGCGGGTCGAACTGGTCACGGTCGGGGACGAGCTGCTCCTCGGCGACACGGTCAACGGGAACGCCGCCTGGCTCGGGCGCAGGCTCGCCGACCACGGTGTCGAGGTGACCCGGAGCGTGGTCGTCGGCGACCGGCTCGACGTGATCATCGAGGCGGTCGACGCCGCGCTCGGCCGGGCCGACGCGGTCATCAGCACCGGCGGGCTCGGCCCCACCTACGACGACCTGACCAGGGACGCCCTCGCCAAGGCGGCGGGAGTCCCGCTCCTGCGGGACGCCGGGCTGGAGCAGAGGCTCCGCGACCGCGTCGCCAGGGCCGGGCGCGAGCTGAAGCCCGTGGCGCTGCGCATGGCGGACGTCCCCGAGGGCGCACGGATACTTGGCAACTCGGCCGGGTCGGCGCCCGGCCTGCGCGTCGAGCTGCCCGGCGGGGTCGTCTACGCGCTGCCCGGCGTCCCGTACGAGATGCGCACCATCATGGACGAGGTCGTGCTGCCGGAGCTGACCCGGTCCGCCGGGCTGCCCGCGGTCGCGCGCCGGGTGGTGCACACCGCCGGGATGTGGGAGTCGGAGGTCTCGACGCGCCTCGCCGAGGTCGAGGAGGCGGACCTGGTCGAGCTCGCCTACCTGCCCGACCCCGCCGAGGTGAGCGTCCGGATCACGGTGTCCGGCGAGGACGCCGCGACGCGGCTGGAGGGCGTCGAGGCGCGCGTGCGGGTGCTGCTGGGTTCGGCCGTGTACGGGACCGGGGACGAGACGCTCTACCGCGTCGTCCACCGCCTGCTGGCCGGGCGTTCGGAGACGGTCGCCACCGCGGAGTCGCTGACGGGCGGTCTCATCGGCGCGGAGCTGACCAAGGCCCCCGGGGCGTCCGCCACGTTCGCGGGCGGGATGGTGACGTACGCGACCGAGATGAAGGAGCGGGCCCTGGGCGTGCCGGGCGATCTGCTGGCCGAGCACGGGGCCGTCCACCCCGACGTGGCCGCCGCGATGGCCGCGGGCGTGAAGGAGCGCCTGGGCGCGACCTACGGCCTCGCCGTGACCGGGGTGGCCGGCCCGGACCCGCAGGACGGCCGGCCGGTGGGAACGGTCTATATCGGCGTGGCCGGACCCGGAGATTCGCGCATCGTGGCCAGTCCGAAACTCCCCGTGCCGGAATCCGGGCCGGAGGTCCGCCCGGTGATCCGGCGGATGACGGTGGTGCACGCTCTTGACCTGCTGAGACGGGTTTTGCTGGGGCTTGACGTGACGGACGCGAGCGGGAAGGCTCTGGCAGACCGGGAAGATCTGGGGTGATTACAGCGTTACGTTCCCAGCGAACACGAAATCAACGGTCTGCCATGCTCGCCGTCAAGCCGGGTACGGTGGAACCGGCAGATGGTCCGAACTGAGGGAGGGAGCGAGACGATGGTCCTGCTTCGCCAGCTGCTCGGTGACGTACTGCGGCAGCTGCGGCTGCGCCAGGGACGCACCCTCCGTGAGGTGTCCGCGGCGGCGCGGGTGTCACTCGGCTACCTGTCCGAGGTCGAACGGGGGCAGAAAGAGGCTTCCTCCGAGCTGCTCTCCTCGATCTGCAAAGCCCTGGGAGTCCCGCTGTCGCACGTCCTGAGGGACGTCGCGGACCAGCTGGCCCTCGCCGAGCTGCAGCACGAGCCCGTGATGGCGGGCGCGCCCGAGCACGAGCGCATCTCGGCCGAGAGCATCCCGGAGACCCCCGAGGAGATCACCGGCGAGCTCCGGCCGGACATGGTGGCCGCCTGACCCGCCCATGGCCTGTTCATGCCCGGACCCGGCCGCGGGTGTGCGCGGTCTCACGCATGAACAGGGCATTCGGGGGGATGTTCCGGTGTTGTAACGGATACCGGAACAATGCGGAAGGAGCCCACCCATGGCGACGGTTAAGAGCCCGCTGTCCGATGAGAACCTGAAGGTGGTCGGGGATGCCCTACAGGGCGCCCTGGTCGACCTCATCGATCTTTCCCTGGTGGCCAAGCAGGCGCACTGGAACCTCGTCGGGCGCAACTTCAAGGTCGTTCACGAGCACCTGGACGAGGTCGTGGCCCTCGCCCGGACCGGCCAGGACGACGTGGCCGAGCGCGCCGTCGCGCTCGGGGTGAACCCCGACGGCCGCTCCCGCACGGTCGCCGACCGCACCAAGATCGCGCAGCTGGAGGCCGGTTACCTCGACGACGACAAGGTCGTCGCCGCGATCACCAACCTCCTCGCGCAGATGATCGAGCGGTTCCGCGAGCGCATCGCGGCGACCGACGAGCCCGACCAGGTCAGCCAGGACCTGCTCATCAGCATCACCGCCGAGCTGGAGAAGCAGCACTGGATGTTCCAGGCGCAGACCTGACATCTCCCGGCTCCGGTCCGGCGCGCCTGACGGCTCCCGTGACAGCAAGGCTCCGGCCCCGCCCTCTCCGGCGGGGCCGGAGCCTTTTTCGCGGCTCTCCGCGCGGCCAGTCCCGATTGTGGGGATCATGAGGAATGGCCGATACGCGGAGGGTTCCGCCCACGAGGTCCTCGCTGCTGGCGTCCGGGGCGCTCGGCGCCGTGCTGCTCGCCGTCGCCGCCTGCGGCGCGGAGGGCGCCGGCGCGGAATGCACGCTGCTCGGCTCGTCGCCCGGGGTGAGCGTCGCGGTGCGGCCTCCCGACGCGCCGCGCGTCGCGTCCGCGTCGCTGCGGGTCTGCTGGGACGGGACGTGCCGGGAGCCCGAACTCGGCCTTGGCAACTCGTCGACGAGCGTCCCCCTGGGCTGTGAGGGCGAGGAACCGGACGCCGCCTGCGCGGCTTCCGCGTCACCCGACGAAGGCAAGATCGGATTCGCCGTGGTGGAGGGCCTCCCGAAGGCGCCCGTCCAGGTGACGCTCAAGCTCCGCGACGGCGGTGGCCGCGTGCTCGTCGACCGGAGCCTCGACGTCACCCCGAAGGCGACGTTTCCGAACGGCCCGGACTGCGCTGAGGGCGGCCCGCAGGTGGCGCTGACCGTCGCGGACGGCACCGTGACGGCCGCCTGACCCCCGGCGAGTGGTCACGGCTGGCAGTGCGGGCACCAGAACGTGACGCGCTCGCCCGCCTGCGCCCCCTGGGGGGCGCGCTCGACGCGGGTGCCGCAGCGCCGGCAGGGGCGGCCCGCGCGCCCGTACACCCAGTGCTCACGGCCGCGGCCCAGGTCGCCGGTGGTGATGTGGCCGTGCCGCTCCTTGTTGGCGTCCAGGAGCCGGTGAGCGAGCTCCACCATCGCCGGCAGGTCGGGCACGTCCCCGGCGGGGGTCCACGGGCCGACGCCCCGCAGGAAGAGGATCTCGGCCTTGTAGACGTTGCCGATCCCGGCGAGGCGGGTCTGGTCGAGCAGCGCCTCGCCGATGGGCCGGCCGGGCCGCTCGCCGAGCCGGGCGACCGCCTCGGCGGCCAGCTCCGCGTTCCACGCCGGGTCCAGCAGGTCGGGCCCGAGGTGGCCCACGGCCTTGTCCTCCTCGGCGGTGCGCAGCAGCTCGACGAGGCCGAGGGAGTACCCGGCGGCCTGCCATTCGGCGTTCGCCAGCACGAGCCGCACCCGGTGGTCGCGCGGCACGGGGCCGGCGGGGCGGATCCGCCAGCGTCCGTCCATCATCAGGTGCGTGTGGACGGTGAGCCCGCCCTCCACGCGCACGAGGAGGTGCTTGCCTCGCGGGACGGCGTCCAGCACCGTCCGCCCGCGCAGGTCGGCGGTCGCGAACCGGGGGACGCGGAAGTCCGAGCGCGTCAGCCGCCGCCCGGCGAGCGCCTCGCGCAGGTGCCGGGCCGTCAGCCAGACGACATCGCCCTCCGGCATGTCTCCTCCGGGACGCTCAGATCAGCGAGGGGCTCTCCCAGGCGGCCGGGTCCTCGGTCAGCTTGCGGACCGGCTCGGGCAGCTCGCCGGCGGCGATGTGCGCGAGCTTGACCCGCTCCAGGATGGCGCGCTCGCTGGCGCGCAGCGCGATCCACACCTCCTGCAGGGAACGCGCGGGCCCCTGGTACCCGACGTGCTCGGGGCGCTCCCCGCGCACGCCGAGCAGCGGCCCGTCGATGGCGCGGATGATGTCGGCGAGGGAGATCTCGTCGGCCGGCCGCGCCAGCCAGTAGCCGCCCTCGGGGCCCCGCTGGCTCCGGATCAGGCCGGACCGGCGCAGCTGGCCGAGGATGTTCTCGAGGAATTTGGGCGGTATCTGCTGCGCCTCGGCGAGCTGGACGGCGGTCACCGGGCGGCTCCCGGCGACCGCCAGCTCGGCGGCGGCGCGCAACGCGTAGTCGACCCGGGCGGACAATCGCATATGGTCATTATCCCTTGCCGATCGGACCACTCGGGTTCGGGCCGGTGCGCTAGCAGAGGCCCAGCAGTTCGGCCGCCGCCTGGGCGTTCGCGGCCGCGGCGCCGTAGGTGGCGACGTAGACGGCCGACTCCGGACGCCAGACGGGCAGGCCCATCTCCACCACGACCGTGTCGGGGCGGGCGGTCAGCAGCGCCGTGGTGAGGGCCCGCTGGCCCGCGTGCCGGTGCGCGTCGCGCAGCACGACCACGAGGCCGCGCCCGGCGGCGTCCTTCAGGACCCGCTCGGCCGTCCCGTCCGCGCCGTCGGCCCGGACGGCGTCGGGCGCCCACGGGTGCAGGCCCCACGGGGTCGGCCCGACCGCGATGTTGCCCGCCGACTCCGTCTCCACGACCAGCGGCGGCCCGTTCCAGCCGGGCAGCGCCCCGCGCACCCGGACGGCGCGGCGGGCGCCCTCCAGCCCGGCGGCGCGGTCGACCGCGGCGCGCGAATGCCCGGCGAGCCACTCGCGGAGCCGGCCGGTGCGCTCGGCGGCGTCCCGCAGCCGCTCCTGCGGCAGCCGCCCGGCCCGCACGGCCGCGCCGATCGCTTCGAGCGTCCCACGGACGGTCTCGGCGTGCTCGTTCGGGCCGAGGCACAGCAGGTCGGCGCCCGCGATCAGCGCCCGCACCGCCGCCTCCGGGATGCCGATCGCGCCGCTCGCGCCCGTCATGTCGAGCGCGTCGGTCACGATCACGCCCTGGTAGCCGAGCCGTTCGCGCAGCAGCCCGGTGATCGCCTCGGGGGACAGCGTGGCGGGCGTCCCGTGCGTGATCGCGGGCAGGTTCAGGTGCCCGGTCATCACCGCGCCGGTGCCGGCCTCGATCGCCGCGCGGAACGGCACCAGGTCGCGGCGCTCCAGCAGGTCCAGGTCGGCGTCGACCAGCGGGACCGACAGGTGGGAGTCGTCCACGGTGGCGCCGTGCCCCGGGAAGTGCTTCGCGCACGCCGCGACGCCCGCCTCCTGCGTCCCGGTGACGGACGCGGCGGCGTGCCGCGCGACCAGCTCCGGGTCGGACCCGAACGAGCGGGTGCCGATCACGGGGTTGTCGTCGGCGGTGTTGACGTCCACCGTCGGCGCGAAGTTGACGTTGACGCCGACCTCGGCCAGCTCGGCGCCCAGCGACCGGTAGACCCGCCGGGTCAGCGCGGGGTCGTCGACGGCGCCGAGCGCGGCGTTGCCCGGGTAGGGGCTGCCCGCCCGGTGGCCGCCGAGGCGGGTGACGTCGCCGCCCTCCTCGTCGATCGCCACGAACGGGTCGCCGGCCTCGCGCAGCCGCGCGGTGAGCGCGGCGAGGGACTCCGGGCTCGGCACGTTGCCGGTGAGGGCGAACAGGGTGACGCCCGCGAGGCCGGCCTCCAGCTCGTCCAGCAGCCAGCGGGGCGCGGTCGCGCCGGGGAACGAGGGGAGCAGCGTGCCGCGCGCCAGGCGCGCGATGCCGGGCGCGGCCGCGATGCCGTCGGTCGTCACCCCTTCACCGCCCCGGCGGTGAGGCCGGACACCATGCGGCGCTGGACGAGCAGGAAGAAGGCGATGACGGGAATGGTGAGCAGCGTGGACGCTGCCATGATGGGCCCCCAGGCGTTGCCGCTGCGGCCGAAGAAGAACTGCAGCATGATCGGGAGGGTGTACTTGTCCTGGTCGTTCAGGAACGTGTAGGCGAAGATGAACTCGTTCCAGGCGGTGATGAAGGAGAAGATGCTGGTCGCCACGAGTCCGGGGGCGACGAGCGGGAGCATGACGGTGAAGAACGTCCGGACGGGGCCGGCCCCGTCGATCGCGGCGGCCTCCTCCAGCTCGCGCGGCACCGCGGCGACGAACCCGCGCAGCATCCAGATCGCGAACGGCACGGCGAAGCCGATGTAGACGAGCGTGAGCCCGCCGAGGCTGTTGAGCAGGTCGAGCGTCTTCAGGTCCAGGAACAGCGGGATGACCAGCGCCTCCAGCGGCACCATCTGCACCACGATCAGCATGACCAGGAAGGTCGTGCGGAACCGGAAGCGGAACCGGGCCACGGCGGTGGCGGCCATCAGCGCGAGCAGACCCGACACGAGGACGGTGGCGATGGCCAGCAGCGCGCTGTTGCGGAAGTACTCCCAGAAGGAGACCTCCGCGATGCGGCCGTTCAGCACGAAGTCGAAGTGCTCCAGCGTCGGGTCGACGGGGAACGGCTTCGGCGTCGTGCTGAAGATCTCGGTGTTGGGCTTGAACGCGGTCGACGCCATCCAGAAGACGGGGAAGACGGCGAGGGCGAAGACGAGCAGCCCCGTCGCGTTCAGCAGGATCTTCCGCGTGCGCGAGCGCCTCATTGTGAGGGGACGACCCCCCACGCCCCCCGGCCGCTTCGCGGTTCTGAGTCTCATCTCGTCTCTCCCTGCCGGACCATGACCCGCACGTACAGGGCGGTCACCACGAGCAGGATCATCGTCAGGACCAGCGCGATCGCCGATCCCATGCCGAGCTTCGGATTGAGCGAGCCGAACGCTTCGGAGTAGGCGTAGAGCGACAGGTTGAACGCGTCGCGGTTCGCCATCCCGGACATGATGAACAGCTGGGTGAAGACCTTGAAGTCCCAGATGATCGACATGACGAGCAGCACGAGGAAGATCGGCTTGAGCATCGGGTAGGTGATGCTCCAGAACGTCCGCCAGGCGCCCGACCCGTCCACCCGGGCCGCCTCGTACAGCTCGCCCGGGACGCTCTTCAGCCCCGCGAGGACCGACACGGCGATGAACGGGCACGCCTGCCAGACGACGCACACGGTGAGGACCGTGTAGGTGGACAGCGGTGTCGCGAACCAGTTGTAGTCGCTCCAGCCGCCGCCGACCAGGGCGTCGGGCAGCAGGTCCAGCGTCCAGTTGACGAGGCCGCCGGTCGAGCCGAACAGCCACGAGAAGATGATCGCGGCGGTGACCGGCGGGGTCGCCCACGCGATCATCACGCCGCCCGCCACGAACGCCGACATCCGCTTGCCGAGCTTGTTGAGCAGCAGCCCCACCAGCGTCCCGATGAGCATGGTGAGGCTCACCGCGACGGCGGCGAACAGCACGGTGTGCTTGACGGTCTGCCAGAAGAACGGGTCGCCGAGGATCTTCTCGAAGTTCCCGGTGCCCACCTGCTCGGCCGGCTCGCCGCGCAGCTGGCGGTTGCCGACCTTCTGGAACGACATGATCCCGATCTGGATCATCGGCCAGAACATCAGGACGGCGATGACGGCGACGGTGGGCGCGATCAGCAGGTAGGGCCCGAGGCGGGGCCTGCGGCGGCCCGCCCGGCCGGAGGTCTTCCGGCCGGGCGGCCTGCGCACCGCGGGTGCGGTGTCGAGCATGGACGTTCCGATCAGCCGAGGTCGACGAGGCGGGCTAGGACGCGTTGAGCAGCGTGTTGGCCTGCTCGTTGGCCTTCTTCATCTCCGCGGCGGCCGGCGCGCCCTGCATGATCGCCTTGACCGTGTTCGGCAGCACCTTCTTGGCCTGCTCGAACTCGCCCCAGCCGGCGCTGATCGGCGGGAACTTGGTGTTGCCGGCGATGTCGGTGAAGACCGCGAGCTTCGGGTCGGAGAACTTCACGTCCGACCGCATGGACGAGAAGAAGCTCTGGTCGGCCCACGCCTTCGCGTGCTTGGCGTTGTTCAGGATGGTGATGTAGTCGAACGCCGCGGCCTTGGCCTCGCTGTCGGCCCAGACGGCGAGGTCGGAGCCGCCCGCCATGACGGGCGCGTTGCCGCCGTTCTTGGCCGGGATCGGGAAGACGCTCCACTTGTCGGCGTTCTCGTCGGAGATCTTCTTCATCTCGTTCAGGGCCCAGCTGCCGTCGAAGTACATGCCGAGCTTGCCGAGCGCGAAGTCGCGCTGCGGGCCGTCCAGCTCGTTCTTGCCGACGTACTTCTCGGGGGCGACCTTCTCCTTGGCGACGAGCCCGGCGTAGTACTCCACCGCCTCAACGGCCTGGGGCTGGTCGAGCTGCCCCTTCCACTGCCCGTTCTCCTGGACGGCCACCGCGCCGTCGTTGCCCCAGATGAAGCTGAGCAGCGCGTTGGTCTGGTCGCTCGGGACGCCGATGCCCGGGACCTTCTTCTCGTCCTGGATCTTCTTCGCCGCGGCGGTCAGCTCCGCCCAGTTCTTCGGCGTCTCGATCTTCAGTTCCTCGAACCAGTCGGTGCGGTACCAGACACCGCGTACGCCGCCGTACCACGGCACCGCGTAGGTCTTGCCGTCCGCCTGGTCGTTGCCGAGCGCCGTCTTGTTGAGCGTCCGGCCGTCGGCCCAGCCCTTGAACTCGTCGGTGATGTCGGCGAGGTTGCCCTGCGCGATGTGGGACTGGACGTCGGTGTTGCCGAGCTCGGTCACGTCGGGGCCCTCGCCGCCGGCGGCCGCCTTCTGGAACGTGGTGGCGACCTGCGGCCACGGCACGTACTTGATCTGGACGTCGGTGTTCGGGTGCTCGGCCTTGAAGTCGGCCTCGACGGCGTCCAGGAACTTCGTCTGCTCCGGGGTCCCTTCGCCCATCATCCAGACCTTGAGCTGCGCGGGGTCCTTGCCCGCGTCGGCCCCGTCGCCGTCGTCGCCGCCGCAGGCCGTGGCGGCCAGGACGATCGCGGCCGCGGCGGCCGCCACCACTTCACTGGGGGTTCCTTTCCGGCTTCGCCTCGCGCGGCCTGGTGGCCTGCGGTGCGGGTGGGCGTGGCCCGGACCCTTTAGGGTCCCAGCCATGCCCCTCTCGCATCCGCATCGCACGCGGGCGCCCTGCTCGCCAGTCGGCGCTCTGCGAGCGCCCCCAGCCCGGGGTGTGGACCGGTCGGCGCCTGGGCGTAAACTAACAAGAAACTTTCCTAAACAAAACTGCTCGTTAGCGGATTGAGACTTCGAGGGGTGCCGCATGGCCGCCAACCGCCCGGGAACGCCGAGGCTGCTGCGTGAACTCAACGACCGCGCGGCGCTGGACCTGCTCGTCGGGCAGGGGCCGCTGACCCGCGCGCAGATCGGCGAGCACACCGGGTTGTCGAAGGTGACCGCGTCCCAGCTGCTGTCCAGGCTGGAGGAGCGCGGGCTCGTCGCGGTCGTCGGATCGCAGGCCGGCGGGCGCGGGCCGAACGCCGCGCTGTACGCCGTCGTCCCGTCCAGCGCCTACGTCGCGGGCCTGGAGGTGGGGCCGGACGGGGTCACCGCCGGCGTCGCCGACATCACCGGCCGCATCGCCGCCCAGGTCACCGTCGACCCCAACGGCGCCGACGAGCCGGTGAAGATGGTGCACAGCGCCGTGGTCAAGGCGTGCCGCTCGGCGAAGGTCGCGCTGTCGAAGCTGAACGCGTTCGTCATCGGGACCCCGGGCGTCGTCGACCCGCGGTCCGGCGACGTCCAGTTCTCCTTCGACCTGCCCGCCTGGCACGAGGGCGTCCTCGCCGCGCTGCGGACCGACCTGCGGCGGCCGGTGGTCATAGAGAACGACGTGAACCTCGCCGCGGTCGCCGAGCGGGCGTACGGCGCCGCGCGCGACGCCGACGACTTCGCGCTCATGTGGTTCGACCGCGGCATGGGCATGTCGGTGACGCTCGGCGGGCGGCTGCACCGCGGGCGCTCCGGCGGCGCCGGCGAGATCGGCTACCTGCCGGTCCCCGGCGCGCCGCTGCCGGTCGGCGCGGCCCGGCGCGGCCCGGCCGACGAGGGCGTGACCGAGTCGACGTCCTGGGGCATCCCGACCCTCGCCGGCGGCTACGGCGCCCTGGTCGGCGCGGACGGCGTCCGCGCCCTCGCCCACCGGCACGGCTTCACCGAGCCGACCGCGGTGGACTGCGTCCGCGCGGCCGCCGCCGACGAGGACCGCGGCGGCGCGTTCCTGGACGAACTCGCCGGCCGCCTCTCCTACGGCGTGACCTCGGTCAACATCGTCCTCGACCCCGGGCTCGTCGTACTGTCGGGCAGCCTCGGCCGCGCCGGCGGGGAGCCCCTCGCCACCCGCATCGAGGAGATCGTCGGACGTATCAGCCCGACCCGCCCGTCCGTGGCGGTGACCGAGGTGGAGGGCAATCCCGTCCTGCGCGGCGCCCTGCACGCGGCGCTCGAACGGGCCCGCGACGACGTCTTCTCCGCCTCGGGGGAGTCCTAGCGAAGCGAAGAGCGCCCCTCGTTTCCGCGGGGCGCTCTGGAGCGTTCCTGTCGTGCTCGTCGGCGGTGTGCTACTTGGTGACCGCGGTGGCCGCCGCGGCCGTGGCGACCGGCCGCGGCGGGAGCCGCCGCGGGTCGGTGATCGCCCGGTCGAGGACCGTCCGGCTGATGACCTGGCGCCTGCGCCGGATCGCGGCCGCCTTGCGTGCCGTAGGTGTCATGCGAAACCCCGTTCCGCGGTGGCGCCTTGCCCTGCCACCGCAAACCCCGTTATGTGTTCATGCTTTCAAACGGGAGGCGCCGGGGGATCCGTCTGAGGAATGAAATCGGGGTCAGCCCAAGTGCGGAGAGCCCACCGGGACGACCCTGCGGCGGCGCCCTGGGATCATGGAGGGGATCGCAGTACCGTACCCGCCGTGGGAGTGCCAGTGACCGATGGACAGAGGCGGCGCCATGGCGCTGCGTGACCGGCTGCGGCGGCTCGTGCAGAAGCCGGGGAGCATCGACCTCGCGCCGTTCCGCGCCGTGGTCGACGAGGCCGGCCGGCGCGAGTCCCGGGTCCGGGAGCTCTCGGACGGCGAGCTGACCGCCGCCGTGGCCGTCCTCCGCGAGGAGGAGGACCTCGCCGAGTTCTGCGCGCTCGGGCGGGAGGCCGCCCGCCGGACGCTCGGCGAGCGGCCGTTCGACGTGCAGCTCGCCGGGACGCTCGCGCTGCTGTCCGGGCACGTCGCGGAGATGGCCACCGGCGAGGGCAAGACCCTCTCCGGCGCCCTCGCCGCGGCCGGGTACGCGCTGCGCGGCCGGCAGGTCCACGTCATGTCGGTCAACGACTACCTCGCGCGCCGCGACGCCGAGTGGATGGGACCGCTGTACGGGCTGCTCGGCGTGACGGCCGGCTGGATCGGGCAGTCGTCCACGCCCGCCGAGCGGCGTGCGGCGTACCGGGCGGACGTGACGTACGCGCCGGTCAGCGAGATCGGCTTCGACCTGCTGCGGGACCGGCTCGCCACCGGACCGGACGGCGTCGTGCAGCCCGAGCCCGCCGTCGCGCTGGTCGACGAGGCCGACTCGGTGCTGGTGGACGAGGCGATGGTGCCGCTCGTCCTCGCGGGCGCCGCCGACCTCGACTCCGCCGACCCCCGGTACGCCGACCTCGTCCGCCGGCTGCGGCCCGGCCTGCACTACGGCACCGACGAGGAGGCCCGCAACGTCCAGCTCACGGCGGAGGGGACGCGCGAGGTCGAGCGCGTCCTCGGCGTCGACCTCTACGCGCCCGAGCAGCTGCGCACCCTCACCGCCGTGAACGTGGCCCTGCACGCCGAGGTCCTGCTGCACCGCGACGTGGACTACATCGTCCGGGACGGCGCGGTGAAGCTGATCAGCGAGTCCCGGGGGCGGGTCGCGCTGCTGCAGCGCTGGCCGGACGGCCTGCAGGCCGCGGTCGAGGCGAAGGAGGAGCTGGCGGCGTCGCCCAGCGGCGAGATCCTCGACTCGATCACCGTCCAGGAGCTGATCGGGCGCTACCCCGTCCGGTGCGGCATGACCGGCACGGCGATGGCCGTCGCGCCGCAGCTCACCGAGTTCTACTCGCTGCAGATCGCGGTGATCCCGCCGAACACGCCCAACGTCCGCGAGGACCGGCCCGACCGCCTGTACGCGACCGCCGCCGACAAGGAGGTCGCGCTCGTCGAGGAGATCTCCGCCGCGCACGCCGCCGGCCGCCCGGTGCTGATCGGCACCGGCGACGTCGCCGAGTCCGAGCGGCTGGCCCGCCGGCTGCGCCGCACCGGGCTCGACCCGGTCGTGCTCAACGCCAAGAACGACGCGGAGGAGGCCGCGATCATCGCCGAGGCCGGGGCGTACGGCGCGATCACGGTCTCCACCCAGATGGCCGGGCGCGGCACCGACATCCGCCTCGGCGGCAGCCCCGCGAAGGGCACCGGCGGCGCGCCCGCGGCGCCCGGCACCGCCTCCGCCGAGGCCGGCGGGAGCGACCACGACCGCGTCGCGGCGGCGGGCGGCCTCCTCGTCATCGGGACGGGCCGCTACCACAGCAGCCGCCTGGACGACCAGCTCCGGGGCCGCGCCGGACGCCAGGGCGACCCGGGCGGCTCGGTCTTCTTCACCAGCCTCCAGGACGAGCTCGTCACCCGCTACGCCCCCGACGAGCGGCCGAAGGCGGCCTCCGACGACGACGGGCTCATCACCGACAAGGGCGCCCACTGGATCGTCGGGCACGCCCAGCGCGTCGCCGAGGGCGTCGACCTCGAACTGCACCGCAACACCTGGAAGTACAACCACCTGATCGGCCTGCAGCGCCGCGAGCTGCTCGCGGAGCGCGACGCCGTCCTGCACGGCGACGCCGCCGACCGGACCATGGCGGCGGAGGCCGCCGAGCGGCACGCCGAGCTGACCGGGATCGCGGGCGCGGACGCGGTCGCGGCCGCCGCGCGGCAGATCGTCCTCTACCAGCTCGACCGCTGCTGGGCCGAGCACCTCGCCTTCCTCGCGGACCTCCGCGAGGGCATCCACCTGCGGTCGCTCGGCCGCGGCCTCGACCCGCTGGTCGAGTTCAACCGGGAGGCGGTCCCGGCGGGCAAGCGGCTTCTGGGCGACGCGCGCAAGCGCTCGGTCGCCGCGTTCGAGGCGCTCACCGCCACCGCGGACGGCATCGACCTCGACTCCGCCGGGCTCAAGCGGCCGTCGGCGACGTGGACGTACCTCGTCCACGACAACCCGTTCGGCTCCCTGGACGAGCGCGCCCTGCGCGGCCTGATCAACATGTTCAAGGGCCGCCGCCGCTGACGCCGGGGGAAGTCAGGTGCGGGGGAGCAGCGCGTCGGCGGCGGCGCGGGCCTTCGCGGCGGCGTCGCGGACGCCGCCGACGCTGAACGCGACCACCGCGCCCTCGTGCAGCATGAGGAGCTGGTCGGGGAGGGGGCCGTCCGCGTCGCCGGTCAGGTCCGCGTAGAGGTCCCTGATCCATGCCTTCTGCGCGGCGGCGACCGCGTGGACGGGGTGCTCCGGGTCGGGGAGCTCGGCGGTGGCGTTCACCATCGAGCAGCCGCGCGCCGACTCGGTCTCCAGCCATTCGCCGAGGGCGTCGAACGTGGCGAGGACGCGCTCGCGGGCGTCCGGAACGTCCGCGAGCCGGCCGGTCAGGAAGCCGCGCCAGCGCTCGTCGCGGGTGCGCAGGTAGGCGAGGATCAGCGCCTCCTTGGAGCCGAACCGGTCGTAGACGGTCTTCTTGGTGACCCCGGCCTCGGCGGCGATCAGCTCCATGCCGACGGAGCCGATGCCGCGGTCGTAGAACAGCTCGCTCGCGACCTTGAGCACGCGGCGGGCCGCGGGCGTGAGGGGCCGGTCCTGCGTGCCGGCGGCGGGCATGGCGCTCCTTCCGTCGAGGTACACCGCAAGTATACATACCGGTATAGGTAGTGTGTAACTATACCGGTATGTATACCTCGGGGAGTGATCATGGCCGTGCGCCATCCCGACGCCCTGCTCGGCGCAGCCTTCGTCGTCACCTGGAGCTCCGGCTTCATCGGCGCGGAACTCGGCACCGGCGAAGCCCCCGCGAGCGCGCTGCTCGCCTGGCGGCTCATCATCGCCGCCGCGCTCCTCGGCGCCCTCGCGGCCTGGCGGCGCCGCCGGATCCCGCCCCGGGACCTCGCCCTGCACGCCGTCATCGGGGCGCTCGGCCAGGGCGGCTACCTGTACGGCGTCTTCGCCGCGGTCGACCACGGCGTCGCCGCCGGCATCAGCAGCCTGATCGCGGCCCTCCAGCCGCTCGTCGCGGTCGCCTTCGCCGTCCCGCTGCTCGGGGAGCCGATCACCCGGCGGCAGCTCGCCGGGTTCGCCGCCGGCCTCGCCGGGGTCGCCCTCGTCGTCGGCGGCGACCTGCGCGGCGGCGCCCCCGCCTGGGCCTACCTGCTCCCGTTCGGCGCGATGCTCTCGCTCGTCGCCGCGACCCTCGTCGAGCGGCGCACCCGGCCCGCCATCGCGCTCCCGGAGGCCCTCGCCGTGCAGGCCGGCGTCACCACGGTGCTCTTCTCCGGGCTCGCGTTCGCCGAGGGCACCATCGTCCCGCCCGCCGAGCCCGCCTTCTGGACGGCCATCGCGATTCTGGTCGTCGTCGCGATGTTCGGCGGGTACGGGCTGTACTGGGTCAACGTCCGCCGCACCGGCGTCAGCCGCGTCTCGGCGCTGCTCTACCTCACCCCGCCCACCACGATGATCTGCGGCTGGCTGCTGTTCGGCAGCACCCTGACCCCGCTCTCGCTCCTCGGCGTCCTCGTGTGCGGCGCCGCCGTCACCGTCGCGCTGCGCGGCCCGGCGGGTCAGGCGCGCAGCCGCAGCCCGCGGGGCGTCGGGTGGAAACCGGCCGACTCCAGCGCGGCGGCGAGCGGCGAATCGGCGATGGCCGCGCCGTCGGCGCGCTCGACCGTCAGCTTCCCGAGGGCGCCCTCCCGGACGGCGAGCGCGAGCGCGTCCACCGCCGGCTGCAGGACGCCGGGATCGTCGTCCCAGGTCAGCAGCGAACGGCCGCCGCGCTCGACGTAGAGGACGAGCCGGCCCTCGGTGAGCACGACCAGCGCCCCCGCCTTGCGGCCCGGCTTGTGCCCGCTGGCCACCTCGTCGGCGCGCTCGGGCCAGGGCAGCGCCGCGCCGTACGGGTTCGCCGGATCGGCCGCGGCCAGCACGAGGGCCCGGCCGTCCGGCCTGCGGGGCGTCTCCCAGAGGGCGGAGATGTCGTCCGGCGGAGCGGCCGGCGCCGGACGCAGCGCGCGCAGCCGGTCGACCGCGCCCGGCAGCGCGAACTGGGCCGCGCCCAGGCCCTCGACGAAGTAGCCGCGCCTGCAGCGGCCGGTCTCCTCGAACGCGCGCAGGACGGGGTACACGGCCGAGAACCCGCCCGGCGTCCGCTCCGCCGCGACCGCGCCGCGGATGACGATGCCGTACCGCTCCAGCAGCGCCTCCGCGAGCGCGTGCGACCGGAGGGTCGCGGCGGCCTCGCGCTGGGGGAGCGCCCACCAGCGTCCCGCGACCGTGGGCGGGCCCGTCCGGGACGGCAGGACGGGACGGCCGCGCCGGGTCGTCCGGGACCGGTGCGTCGGGCGGCCCGAGCCGAGGGCGGCGCGCAGCGGGGCCATCGTGTCGTTGGTGAGGTGCCCGGCCCAGACGAGGTCCCACACGGCGGTGACGAGATCGGCGTCGGCGGCGGTCAGCTGCGCGTTCACCCGGTCGGACAGGGCCCGGAAGAACAGCGCGCCGCCGTCGCCGAGCGCGTCGAGCACGGCCTGGTGCGCGGGCGTCAGGGTGATCTCGGCGGGTTCCGGCATGAGCAGCGGGGCGGTGTCGGCCAGGTAGAGCCCCACCCATCCGTCGCCGCCCGGCAGGCCGCCCTGGCCCGCCCACACGACCTCGCCCGCCGAGGTCAGCTCGTCCAGCATGGCGGGGCTGTAGCCCGGGACCCGCGACGGCAGGATCAGCGACTCCAGCGCCGACGCGGGGACGGCGGAGCCCTGCAACTGCTCGACCGCCTGGACGAGCGCGTCGATGCCGCGCAGCCGCGAACCGCCCGCGATGCCGTGCCAGGCGGGCAGGAACCGGCCGAGGGCCTCCGGCGGGGACGGCTCCACCTCGGCGCGCAGCCGGGCCAGGGACCGGCGCCGGAGCGTCCGCAGCACGCCCGTGTCGCACCATTCGGTCGTCAGCGGGCCTTCCACGGTCCCGACGGGCAGGAACTCGCCTTCGACGACCCGGCCCGCGCCCGCCAGCCTCCGCAGCGTCTCGGTGACGACGGCGACGCCGAGCCCGAAACGCGCGGCCGGCGCGGTCGCCCGGAACGGGCCGTGCGTGCGCGCGTACCGGGAGACCAGGTCGCCGAGCGGGTCGTCCACCGGTTCGAGGAACGCCTCGGGGACGCCCACGGGCAGCGGCGCGCCGAGCGCGTCGCGCAGCCGCCCCGCGTCCTCGACGGCGGCCCAGCGCTCCTCCCCGGCGATCCTGACGCGGATGACCCGCCGCGTCGCCTCCAACTCCTCCAGCCACCGAGACACCTGCACGAGCCCATCGCCGGCGCCGTCCGCCGCGCTCGCCGAGGCGTCCTCCGACATGCCCTCCGACATGCCCTCCGCCGCGCCCTCCGGCGCGTTCTTCGACACGCTCTCCGGCGTGCCGGCGGGACGTGTCCGTTCGGCCGCCTCGGCCGTCGTGAGCGGGCCGAGGCCGCGCAGGAGGTCGGCGACGCCCTCCAGGTCGCGGGCACGGCGGTCGGCCGCGAGGCGCTGCAGTTCGCGTTCGGTGTCGGCCACGGCCTCGGGGTCGAGGAGCTCGCGGAGGTCGGCCTGGCCGAGCAGCTCGGCCAGCAGCGCCGAGTCGAGCGCGAGCGCCTGCGCGCGGCGTTCGGCGAGCGGGGAGTCGCCCTCGTACATGAACGCGCCGACGTAGTGGAACAGCAGGGAGCGGGCGTAAGGGGACGGCTCGGGCGTCTCCACCTCGACCATGCGGATCCTGCGCCCGGACACGTCGCGCATCACCTGCACCAGGCCGGGGACGTCGAACACGTCCTGCAGGCACTCGCGCATCGTCTCCAGCACGATCGGGAACGACGGGTACTTGCTCGCGACGGCGAGCAGCTGCGCGGCGCGCTGGCGCTGCTGCCACAGCGGCATCCGCTTGTCGGGCCGGCGGCGGGGGAGCAGCAGCGAACGGGCCGCGCACTCGCGGAACCGCGCCGCGAACAGCGCCGAACCGCCCAGCTCGTCCACGACGATGCGCTCGACGTCGTCGGCGTCGAAGACGGCCAGGTCCAGGCCGGGGGGCTCGTCCATGTCAGGGATGCGTATGACGATGCCGTCGTCGGCGTGCATAGCCTGCGCGTCGACGCCGTACCGCTCGCGCAGGCGGCCCGCTATGGCGAGGGCCCAGGGCGCGTGCACGCGCGCGCCCAGCGGGGAGTGGACGACCATCCGCCAGTCGCCCAGCTCGTCGCGGAACCGCTCGACCACCATCGTCCGGTCGTCGGGGACGTGCCCGGTCGCCTCCCGCTGCTCGCCCACGTACGAGACGAGGTTGGCGGCCGCCCACGCGTCCAGGCCGGCGGCGGAGACGCGCTCGCGGGCCTCGCCGGCGGGGAGCCCGGCCAGCTCGCGGGTGAACGAACCGAGCGCACGCCCCAGCTCGGCGGGGCGGCCGAGGGTGTCGCCGTGCCAGAACGGCAGCTTCCCGGGCTGGCCCGGAGCGGGCGAGACGAGCACCCGGTCGGGGGTGATGTCCTCGATGCGCCACGAGCTGGCACCGAGGACGAACACGTCGCCGACGCGCGACTCGTACACCATCTCCTCGTCGAGCTCCCCCACCCTGGACGCCTTCTCGCCCACGAGGAAGACTCCGAACAGGCCGCGGTCGGGGATCGTCCCGCCGCTGGTCACCGCCAGGCGCTGCGCTCCCGGGCGGTCGTGCAGGACGCCGGTGACGCGGTCCCACACCAGGCGGGGGCGCAGCTCCCCGAACTCGTCGCTCGGGTAGCGCCCGGCGAGCATGTCCAGGGTCGCCTCAAGCGCCGACCGGGGGAGCGTGGCGTAGGGGGCGGCGCGCTTGACGAGCGACTCCAGGTCGTCGACGGACCACTCGTCCAAGGAGACCATGGCCACGATCTGCTGGGCGAGTACGTCGAGCGGGTTGCGCGGGTACCGCAGCTCCTCGATCTCACCGCCCCGCATGCGCTCGGCCACCACCGCCGTCTGGACGAGGTCCCCCCGGTACTTGGGGAAGATCACGCCCTTGGACACGGCGCCGACCTGGTGGCCGGCGCGCCCGACGCGCTGGAGCCCGTTGGCCACCGACGGCGGCGACTCCACCTGGACGACGAGGTCGACGGCGCCCATGTCGATGCCCAGTTCGAGGCTGGACGTCGCGACCACGGCCGGTAGCCGGCCCTCCTTGAGGGCGTTCTCGATACCGGCCCGTTCCTCCTTGGAGACCGAACCGTGATGCGCGCGGGCGATCTCCAGCGGCGCCCCCCTGGCCGCGCCCGCCTGCGCCATGGTGGCCGCCGGGGCGTGGTCCTCGGGCAGGGCGTCGCCGGTGGCGCGTTCGTAGGCGAGTTCGTTGAGCCGGCCGCAGAGGCGCTCGGCCAGCCGCCGCGAGTTGGCGAACACGAGCGTCGAACGATGGGCCGCGATCAGGTCGAGCAGGCGGTCTTCCACGTGCGGCCAGATGCTCCGCTGGCGCGGGTCGGCCGCGCCCGAATCGTCGACGAACTGCCCCACCTCGCCCATGTCCTCCACGGGGACGACGATGTCGAGGTCGAAGACCTTGTCGGACGGCGGCTGGACCACCGCCGCGGGCCTCGTCCCGCCCAGGAACGCCGCCACCTCGTCGGCGGGCCGCACCGTCGCCGAAAGGCCGATCCGCTGGGCGGGACGTTCGAGCAGGGCGTCGAGCCGTTCGAGCGACAGCGCCAGGTGCGCGCCCCGCTTGGTGCCCGCCACCGCGTGCACCTCGTCCACGATGACCGTCTCGACTCCGCGGAGCGACTCGCGCGCCCGCGAGGTGAGGATCAGGAACAGCGACTCCGGTGTCGTGATCAGGATGTCCGGCGGCTTGACGGCCAGCCGGCGGCGCTCGTCGGCCGGGGTGTCGCCCGACCGCATCCCGACCCGGACGGCGGGCTCGGGCAGGCCGAGGCGGCGCGCCGCGTGCCGGATACCCGCCAGCGGAGCGCGCAGGTTGCGCTCCACGTCCACGGCGAGGGCCTTCAGCGCCGAGACGTACAGGACCCGGCAGCGCCGCAGGGCCTCCTCCGGGGCGGGCCCGGTGGCGAGCCGGTCGAGGGACCACAGGAACGCGGCCAGGGTCTTGCCGGAGCCGGTCGGCGCGACCACGAGCGTGTTGTCGCCGCTCGCGATCGACTCCCAGGCGCCGGTCTGGGCGGGGGTGGGCGCGGCGAACGCCCCGGAGAACCAGTCACGGGTCGCCGGGGAGAAGCGTTCGAGCACGTCACCGCCCATGCCGCCATAGTGCCCCCTCGGTACGACACTTCGAGCGGGGACGTGGCGTGCGTCACATTGTAAGCAAGCGCTTGTGCAGGCATGGTCGACGGGTAGCCGCCGACCCCCGGAGTCTCGATGCCCTACGTCATGCTCGCCCTCGGGATCCTGTTCGCACTCGTCGCCGTCAACGCGCACGCGCCCCGGCGCAGCGCGCTCCTGCTCGCGCCGAGCTTCTTCTGCGGCTGGCTGACGATCGAGATGGCACCGCACGTCGTGGTCACCTGGGCGGCCGTGACCGCGCTCACGGCGGCCTTCGGCGGACTGGACGCCTGGCCGGGCTGGATCGGGTTCGCCCTGGCGATCCTCGGCATCGCGGGTGTCGCCGCGACCTTCTTCGCCTCCCGCCGTACGGTCGTCACCCTGCGGGACAGCGGCGCGCCCCTCGACCTGGACCCCGAGGGCGCTCCCCGGTACCCGCTGGCACACCTGATCGTGCCGCAGCTATGCCTGATCCCGCGCAGGGGCGTCCGGGTGCAGCGCAACGTCGTGTACCACGACGACGGCGAACTGCGGCTGAAGCTGGACGTCTTCCAACCCGCCGCCGGCGGTGAGCTGCGCCCAGGGCTCATGCAGATCCATGGCGGCGCCTGGGTGATCGGAGACAAACGCGAGCAGGGGCTGCCGCTGCTCAACCACATGGCGCTCCAAGGGTGGGTGGGCTTCAACGTCAATTACCGGCTCAGCCCACGCGCCACCTGGCCCGACCACCTGATCGATCTGAAGCGGTTCCTCGCCTGGTACAAGGAGCACGCCGAGGAGTACGGCGCCGACCCCGACTTCCTCTGCGTGACGGGCGGTTCGGCCGGTGGGCACCTCACGGCGCTGGTGGCGCTGACCGCGAACGTGCCGGAGTTCCAGCCGGGCTTTGAGGACGTCGACACCACCGTCCAGGGGGCGGTCCCGTTCTACGGCGTCTACAACCTCTTCGAACCGGGGCCGTGGCCTCGTCCCATGGGAGCGACACGCCTGATGGAGCGCATGGTCATCAAGAAGCCCTTCGCAGAGAACCAGGAGGCGTACGCCAAGGCGTCCCCTGTCACCTACATCAACAAGGACGCGCCGCCCTTCTTCGTCATCCACGGGGACCGTGACTCACTCATCCCCGTAGCGGAGGCCCACCGATTCGTCGGACGGCTCCGGGAGGTCTCAGAGGCACCCGTCATCTACGCCGAGATGAAGGGCGCCCAACACGGGTTCGACGTCTTCCCCTCCTACCGGACGGCCCGCGTCATCGAGGGCGTCGAGCGCTACCTGACCGGGCTGCACCGGCAGTACCGCCAGGGGTCACCGCCGACCGTCCCGGGCGAGGTCTCGGAGTCCCTGGACGGCACCGGCCACCACAGGAGCACGACGGCGGAGTGAAGCCGACGGCTACGACGGCGGAGTGGAGCCGATAGCGTGGAACGGTGCGGCTCACAGTTTTCTGGGATCGGATGAAGCAGCAGTTCGGCGAGAGCTACGCCGAAAGCGTGGCCAAGGACTACGTCATGGCCGAGCTGGACGGCCGCACCATCGAACAGGCCCTTGCCGAGGGCGAACCGGCCAAGAGGGTGTGGCAGGCGGTCGTCGCCACCTTCGACGTCCCCTCGAAGCTCCGGTAAGCGCGGCCTGAGCCCGCGGGTCAGTCCGGGACGGGCAGATGGGCGAACAGGTCCATCGCGTCCACGGACGACGGCAGGTCGCTCACCTGGCCGTCGCCGACCTCCACGACGCGCCACACGCCGTCCGTCCGCCGCGCGAGATCGGTCGTGATGAACCGGCAGCCCAGCGCGCGCACGGCAGGGGCGACCGCGTCCAGGTCGGGGTCCAGATTCACCCCCGGACTGTCAGGGTGCGGGCCGACCAGCGCGGGCTCACCGTCCACCCACCACACGCGAGCCTCGCCCTCGCCGTCGTACCGCTCGAACTCGCGCACGACGAGACCGCCCGCCAGATGGTCGTCCCGCAACGCGACCATCTTCGAGGCGACGTCGTGAAGCTGCCCGAGGTTCTTCACGTCGGGGACGAAGCACGCCTCTTCCCACTCGTGCTTGCAGGACTTCACGTAGTCCTTCACCACGCCGGGCCCACCGCGCAGCGGCCGGACGAGCTCTTTCAGCTCGCTGAGGTCGCCGGGGCTCTGGCCGGCGCGCAGGGGCCGCCACACGCTGTGCGGGGTGAGCCCGGCGAACGTGTCGTGCCAGCCCGGCAGCTCGTGCGCGCGCCGGTAGTCGTCCGGATGCGTGAGCAGCAGCGTCCCCCGCCGCTTCAGCGCCGCGAAGAGCGCGGAGTACTCCTCCCCGGTGAGCATCCAGCCGCGGTACCAGATCGGCCCCAGATCGTCGGGCACCGCCCGGACCGCGTCGTCCACGTCGCCACGGCGCAGCGCGTCGTCGTCGAGCAGGGCGATCTCGCCGTAGTGGTCGCGCACGGCCGCGGCCTCGCGTGAGAAATGCGGGTCAACGCGCCGCGGGTGAATCGGATCGACGCAGAAGAGAACGGTCAGCGTCATGATGGGAACCCTCCGTGGACGGCGCCAGCGTACGGGGTCGGCACAGCGAACGCACGGAGATTCCCACCCGAATCACCCAACCGGCCGATGATCGAACTTATGTTCGGTAAGCTGGCCCCGCACCGCGGCGTCGTCCACAATCGCGCCCGGGTCTCGCGAAGTGTCGGAGGCCCGCCGTAACGTCGCCCTCGACATCGCAGTCGGCGGCCGAGAGCCGACATTCACGACGAGAAGGACATCTCACATGGCAGCGAACGACCGGGAGAAGGCTCTCGAAACCGCACTCGCCCAGATCGAGCGGCAGTTCGGCAAGGGGTCGGTCATGCGGATGGGCGAGGAGGCGCGGGCACCGGTCGAGGTGATCCCCACCGGCGCTATCTCCCTCGACATCGCGCTCGGCATCGGCGGCCTGCCCCGCGGCCGCGTCGTCGAGGTGTACGGCCCCGAGGGCTCCGGCAAGACGTCCATCGCGCTCCACGCCGTGGCCAGCGTCCAGAAGAAGGGCGGCATCGCCGCGTTCGTGGACGCCGAGCACGCCCTCGACCCCGAGTACGCGGCCGCCCTCGGCGTCGACATCGACGCCCTGCTGGTCTCCCAGCCCGACACCGGCGAGCAGGCCCTGGAGATCACCGACATGCTGATCCGCTCCGGCGCGATCGACATCGTCGTCATCGACTCCGTCGCCGCGCTCGTCCCCCGCGCCGAGATCGAGGGCGAGATGGGCGACAGCCACGTCGGCCTCCAGGCCCGGCTCATGTCGCAGGCCCTGCGCAAGCTCACCGGCGCCATCAACTCCACCAAGACGACCGCCGTCTTCATCAACCAGCTCCGCGAGAAGGTCGGCGTCATGTTCGGAAGTCCCGAGACGACGACGGGTGGGCGGGCGCTGAAGTTCTACGCGTCCGTCCGGCTGGACGTTCGCCGCATCGAGACCCTCAAGGACGGCACCGAGGCCGTCGGCAACCGCGTCCGGGTCAAGGTCGTCAAGAACAAGATGGCCCCGCCGTTCCGCGTCGCCGACTTCGACCTGCTCTACGGCCAGGGCATCAGCCGCGAGGGCGGCCTGATCGACCTCGGCGTGGAGCACGGCTTCGTCCGCAAGTCCGGCGCCTGGTACACCTACGACGGCGACCAGCTCGGCCAGGGCAAGGAGAACGCCCGCAACTTCCTCAAGGCCAACCCCGACATGGCCGACGGCATCGAGAAGAAGATCAAGGAGAAGCTCGGCATCGGCCCGAAGG
>NZ_SMKM01000110.1 GCF_004348665.1 Actinomadura sp. GC306
GGTCACGCCCGCCCTCGACCCCGCCGATGTAGCGGCCGTCGGGGCGGCGCAGCACGGCGTACTCGTGCTCGCCCGGCATCGGCTCGGTCTCGAAGCCGAACACCGCCCGGTAGAACTCGGCGGCGGGCTCCAGGCCGGGCGTGACCAGCTCGTTCCAGACGAACGACCCCGGCTCGTTCACGATCCCGGACCCGGGGTGCGCCCGGCCCTCCCACAGGCCGAACTGCCCGCCCTGCGGGTCCTTGAGGATGGCCATCCGGCCGAGGTCCATCACGTCCATGGCCGGGACCACGACCTCCGCGCCGGCCTCGGCGGCGCGGCGGGCGACGGCGTCGCAGTCGTCGGCGGCGAAGTACACCGACCACCAGTACTCGTCCGGCTGGTCCTCCGGGTTCTGCATCATCCCGGCGACGGGCACCCCGCGCAGCGTGCACTGGTTGTAGTGGCCCGCCTCGGGGCCCGCGTCCTCGAAGTCCCAGCCGAGCAGCGGCCCGTAGAACGCCTTGGCCCGCTCGACGTCGGGCACGCCGATGTCGAGCCAGCTCGGCGTCCCCTCCGGCGGATTGGCCGTGACCTGCGTCATCTCGCTCACACTCCCCGCGTCCTGCGCCGCTCGCCCCGTCCCTCATCCTGGCCCCGGGCTGCGGCTTCACACATCGATCACCGGTCGATCCCGCCGGGGGCCGTGCGGGGGCGGCCGATCGGCGGGCGGGAAGCGGCCCGCCGTCACGTACACTGGGCTGATGGTTCCGCTCCCGAACTGACAGTGCGCCCCAGCGCGCCCCGGCCGTCGGGCCGAGCGGCGCGCTTCTTCGTGCCTGTCCTCCGAGCCGTCCTCCAGGGGAGCCCTGTCACTGTGATCATCGCGAAAGACATCGAGCTGCGCGCCGGCCCGAGACTGCTGATCGAGTCCGCCACCTTCCGGGTCAACCCCGGCGACCGGGTGGGCTTCGTCGGCCGCAACGGCGCCGGGAAGACCACCCTCACCAGGGTCCTGGCCGGGGAGGGCCAGCCCGCGCAGGGCGCCGTGACGTCCTCCGGCACGATCGGCTACCTCCCGCAGGACCCCCGCGACGTCGACCTCGACGAGCTGGCCCGCGACCGGATCCTGTCCGCCCGCGGCCTGGACGAGGTCATCCGCAAGCTGCGCGCCGCCGAGGAGGCCATGGCCGCCGCGACGGGCGCCGAGCGCGACAAGGCCGTGCGCCGGTACGGCCGGCTGGAGGAGCGGCTGCACGTGCTCGGCGGCTACTCCGCCGAGGCCGAGGCGGCCTCGATCGCCTCCAGCCTCGGCCTGCCCGACCGGGTCATGACCCAGCCCCTCGGGACGCTGTCGGGCGGGCAGCGGCGCCGGGTCGAGCTGTCGCGCATCCTGTTCTCCGGCGCCGACACCCTCCTGCTGGACGAGCCGACCAACCACCTGGACGCCGACTCCATCGTCTGGCTCCGCGACTTCCTCAAGGGCCACCAGGGCGGGCTCGTCGTCATCAGCCACGACGTCGAGCTGCTGGACGCGGTCGTGAACCGGGTCTTCCACCTGGACGCCAACCGCAGCGTCATCGACATCTACAACGTCGGCTGGAAGAAGTACCTGGAGCAGCGCGAGACCGACGAGCGGCGCCGCAAGCGCGAGACGGCCAACGCGCAGCGGCAGGCGTCGGCGCTGCTGTCGCAGGCCGACAAGATGCGCGCCAAGGCCACCAAGGCGAAGGCGGCGCAGCAGATGGACCGGCGCGCCCGGCAGCTCCTCGCGGGCGTCGAGGGCGAGCGGCAGGCCGACAAGGTCGCCAAGATCCGCTTCCCGGAACCGGCACCGTGCGGCAAAACCCCCCTTACCGCGGAGGGTTTGTCGAAATCGTACGGATCTTTGGAGATTTTCACCGACGTGGACCTGGCCGTCGACCGGGGCAGCCGCGTGGTCGTCCTCGGCCTCAACGGCGCGGGCAAGACGACCCTGCTGCGCCTGCTGGCGGGCGTCGACGAGCCCGACACCGGGTCGGTGGTGGCCGGCCACGGGCTGCGCATCGGCTACTACGCCCAGGAGCACGAGACCCTGGACGTCGGCCGGTCCGTCCTGGAGAACATGCAGTCGGCCGCGCCCGGCATGGCGCCCGTCGAGGTCCGCAAGATCCTCGGCTCGTTCCTGTTCTCCGGCGACGACGTCGACAAGCCCGCGGGGGTGCTGTCCGGCGGCGAGAAGACCCGGCTGGCGCTGGCGATGCTCGTGGTGTCCAGCGCGAACGTCCTGCTGCTGGACGAGCCCACCAACAACCTCGATCCCGCCAGCCGCCAGGAGATCCTCGGCGCGCTGCGGACGTTCGCCGGCGCCATCGTCCTGGTGACCCACGACGAGGGGGCCGTGGAGGCGCTCGCACCGGAAAGAGTGATTTTGCTGCCGGATGGGGTGGAAGACATCTGGAGTGACGAGTTCGCCGATCTGGTGACGCTCGCGTGACCTGCGCAGTGACTTCTGCAGATCTTTTCTGGCCGAGTGGGTAGCCGAACCGGCGGGAATGACTGATCATGGCGGGGGATAACGCAGCGGTCACCACATCACTACGGGAGGTACTCGTGGCCGAGACCCTTAAGAAGGGCACCCGCGTGACCGGTGCCGAGCGCGACAAGCTGGCGGCGGACCTCAAGAAGAGGTACGACTCCGGCGAGAGCATCCGCGCCCTGGCAGCCGCCACCGGCCGCTCGTACGGTTTCATCCACCGGATTCTGACCGAGTCCGGCGTCAACCTGCGCGGTCGCGGTGGCGCGACCCGGGGCAAGAAGTCCTGACCGGACACCGGCCCCCGGATGAGCGCACCGCCTGAACCGGCGCCGCGGCCGGCCGAGTAGGGTTCGGTCGCGGCGACGGGTCGGGCGCCGGGCTCCGCCCCGTGGACGGCGGGGCGGGCCCGTCGCGCGCTCATCGAAAGGGAGGCCCATGGCGGACGCGAATACGGACGGGCGGCCGGAAACGGCCACGGACCGGGCGGATGGTGCTCTGGACGAGGCGGCCCTCAAGGAGGCCGGGCTGCGGCTGGAGGTGGCCGGTGCCGTCGCGACCGTGACGCTGGACCGGCCCGAGCGGCGCAACGCCATGACCTTCGCCACCTGGCGCGGTCTCGCCGCCATCGGCCGCTCCCTGCCCGCGGACGTCCGCGTGGTCGTCCTGCGCGGCGAGGGCCCGAGCTTCTCGGCGGGCATCGACCTCGGCATGTTCTCCGGCGAGGGCGGCGGGTTCACCGACGGCGCCGACGCGGAGGGCACCGACCGGTTCATCGCCGAGCTGCAGGAGGGCTACACCTGGCTGCGGCGCCCCGAGATCGTCACCGTCGCGGCGGTGCACGGCCACGCCATCGGCGCCGGGTTCCAGCTCGCCCTGGCCTGCGACATCCGCGTCGTCGCCGACGACGCCGAGTTCTGCATGAAGGAGCCCGCGCTCGGGCTCGTCCCCGACCTGACCGGCACCAAGCCGCTCGTGGAGATCGTGGGCATCGGCCGGGCGCTGGAACTGTGCCTCACCGCCCGCACCGTGCGTGCCGAGGAGGCCGCGCGGATCGGGCTCGCCGAGATCACCGTGCCGCGCGACGGGCTCGACGGAGCCGTCCGCGACCTGGTCGACGCGCTGCTGGCGGTGAACGCCGGCGCGGCCGTCGCGACCAAGCGGCTGCTGTGGCAGGCCCCGGGCAACAGCCTCGACGAGCAGTGCGCCGCCGAGCGCCGCGAGCAGATCGGCCGGCTGCGGGACGTCTTCGGACGCTGACCCGCTCCGGCCCTGCGGCGGCCCGTCCGCGAGGAGTTCCCCGCGGACGGCCCGCCGCCGGCCGGGCCCGGCCTAGCTCAGGGCCTTGCGGCCGCCGCGGGCGAGGGGCAGCAGGACCCGGCTGACGCCCGGCTTCACCTCGACCTTCGTGCCCGCCGGGTACCGCAGCGTGTAGTCGTAGTCGGTGGACAGGACGATCACGCCGAGCCGGTGGCCGGCCTCGACGGTGTAGTCGGTCGGCTCGAAGTCCCAGCGGAACGTGTAGGCCCGGCCGGGGTCGATCGGGTCGGTGCGCGCCGGGTCGTGCCGGTTCCGGGCGTCCAGCCACCCCCTGGTGATGATCTTGTAGGGGGTGGTCGCGGTCTCCAGCGCCTGCCGTGTGGTGCAGCCGTCGTCGCCCGGCACGCCCTCGCCGAAGCAGACCCGCTCACCAGTGTCGGTGCGGCGGCCGGTGGGCCGGGCGGCGGTGCCGTAGTCGACGAGCAGGGCCGTCAGGTACGGCGAGCGCCCGTCCAGCGAGGCCCGCAGCGTGATCCGCGGCGTGCCGTTCACCCGCAGGGGCGCGGGCAGCGGCTTCGTGAGGTAGGCCAGGCGGCCGGGATCGGCCGCGTCCTCGTTCACCAGGAGGTCCTCGGCGGTGCGGGTCCTCCCCGCGTCGGTGAACGACTGCGCCGCGCCGGGCCGGGGGAGCAGGCCCAGCCGGCCGGGCTGCCCCGCGTCACCGGCGTTCAGGCTGAGCGGCACGGTGGCGGTGCCGGGGACCGGCCAGTCGCGCGCGGTGTCCCACGTGCCGTCCGCGCGCTGGACGTCCACGCGGGGCTCGTGCTCGATGCCGTTGCGGATCCCGTACAGGTAGCGGTCGAACCAGCGGTGCGTCTGCCGCAGCCACTCCTCCAGCCGCCAGCGGTACGGCGTCGAGTGGTTGCCCTGGTGGAGCCACAGCTTGCGCGGGACCCCGGCCTCCTTGAGGGCGTTCCACCACTGGGCGGAGTTCTTCACCTTGACGTTCCAGTCGTTCAGGCCGTGCACGACCATGACGGCGGCCCGGACCTTCCGCGCCTGGTCGACGTAGTCGCGGGCGGCCCACACCTCGCCGTAGTCGCCGGTCTCGCGGTCCTGGGCCGCCTCGATCTCCTCGATGACCTTCGCGCAGACCTCGGGGTTCTCGCGGGTCAGCACGTACCTGGCGAGGACGTCGAGGTCCTCGCCCTGGTAGCCGCCGGGGGCGACGACGCCGCCGTTCGCGCGGTAGTAGTCGTACCAGCTGGAGATCGCGGCGATCGGGACGATGGCCTTCAGCCCCGGCACGCCGGTCGCGGCGGCCATGTTCGGCAGCGTCCCGTTGTAGGACACGCCGGTCATGCCGACGTTCCCGGTCGACCAGCCGGCCTGCACCGGCGTGCCGTCCGGCGCCCAGCCGCGGGCGCGGCCGTTCAGCCAGTCGACCGCCGCCTTCGCGCCGGCCTGCTCGGCGCGGTCCCCGGACGTCGGGCAGCCGGTGGAGCCGCCGGTCCCGATGCTGTCCAGGTGGGCGACGGCGTACCCGCGCGGCAGGAAGTAGTTGTCGTGGTAGCCGGAGAAGATCGCCGCCAGGTCGCGCTGCGGCGCGGCGAACGCCCTGGCCCGGGCGTCGCCGATGTCGACGGGGTGGTTGGTGACGGGGTTGCCGCCGGCCCAGTACGGGCTCGGCTCCACGATCGTCGGGACCTTCAGGCCGGCGGTGTCGGTCTCCTTGGGGCGAATGATCCGCATCCGCACCCGGTCCCGGACGCCGTCGCGGTCGCTGTCGACCGTGGTCTCGATGTCGACGGACTGGGTCACGGCGTCGGCGCGGGAGAAGACCGGCTGGGTCTCGCCGCCCCGCACGGTGAGCGCGGGGGAGCCGCCGGGGGAGCGCTGGCCGGGCGGTGCGGAAGTGCCGGGCACGGCCGCGCCGGCGGGGAGGGCGGTGAGGGTGAGCAGCGCGGCGGTGACGGTGATCACGCCGGCGCCGCCGGGCGGGAGGCGTCGTATCACGGGGGCTCCTGGGGGGTGTGAGCCTTCGTAAGGGGTTGATCACTTCTACTCCGCGCGCGAGGCGAAGTCCACCGTCCTTCGGGCCCCGCCCACCACCGTCCGGACGACGGGCTCGCCCGGCCCGCCGCCGGACCACCGGTTACGCCAGGAGCGGACGCGGGAAGGCGGTCCGCCGGGGGCGCGTTGTCCCCGCCGGGTACTGAGATGCTTACTTGATTACGTGGATGCGCGCGGCGGCGGCCCCCGCGGGCGCGCGGCGGACCTCGGAGGCGCTTGTGGGAATGCCGGGAATGCCGGGCAACGGGTGGCAGGTGATGGCCTCCTTCCGCAGGGACAGCTCCGTCACCCGGCAGAAGCTCAAGCCCGGCACGGTGGGGAGGATCGCGGGGTACGCCCGTCCCTACGTCCGCGAGCTGGTGCTCTTCCTCGGCCTGAACTCGCTGTCCGCGCTGATCATCGTCGCCAACCCGCTGCTGCTGAAGGCGATCATCGACAGCGGCATCGTGGCGGGCCGGCAGGGGCTCGTCGTGTGGCTCGCGCTCGCCGTCGCCGGGCTCGCGCTGGTCGAGGCGGTGCTCAGCCTCGTCCAGCGCTGGTACTCGGCGCGGGTGGGGGAGGGGCTCATCTACGACCTGCGCAGCCAGGTCTTCGCGCACGTCCAGCGGCAGCCCGTCGCGTTCTTCATGCGGGCGCAGACCGGCTCGCTCGTCAGCCGGCTCAACAACGACGTCATCGGCGCGCAGCGCGCCCTCACCACCACGCTGTCGTCGGTGGTGTCCAACGTGATCAGCCTCGTCCTGGTGCTGGCCACCATGCTGATCCTGTCGTGGCAGGTCACGTTCATCGCGCTGCTGCTGCTCCCGATCTTCATCCTGCCGGCCAAGTGGGTCGGCAAGCGGCTCCAGCGCGTCAGCCGCGAGCAGATGGTGCTGGACGCCGAGATGGGCTCGCTGATGACCGAGCGGTTCAACGTCGCGGGCGCGATGCTGGCCAAGCTCTACGGGCGGCCCGCCGAGGAGGAGGAGAACTTTTCCGGCCGCGCCGCGCGGGTCCGCGACGTGGGGATCGTCGCGGCCATGTACGGGCGGGTCTTCTTCACCGCGCTGACGCTGGTCGCCGCCCTCGCCACCGCCATGGTCTACGGCGTCGGCGGCGTCCTCGCCGTGAACGGCACCCTGGAGCTCGGCACGATGGTCGCGCTCGCCACCCTGCTGACCCGGATGTACGGTCCGCTGACCGCGCTGTCCAACGTCCACGTCGACGTGATGACCGCTCTCGTCAGCTTCGACCGCGTCTTCGAGGTGCTCGACCTCAAGCCGCTCATCCGCGACCGCGACGGCGCCCGCCCCCTCGCCGAGGTCCGCCCGGCCGGGAAGGCGCCGGAGGCGGCCCAGGAGGAGGCTCCGGAGGCGGCCCCGGGCGACGGGGTGCGCCTCACCAAGGCCGGCGCCCCGTCGGTCGAGTTCGACCACGTCCGCTTCGCCTACCCGTCCGCGGAGGAGGTGTCGCTGGCCTCGCTGGAGTCGATCGCGCGGACCGACACCGCCCCCGGGCGCGAGGTCCTGCACGACATCGACTTCACCGCCGCCCCCGGCCGGATGGTCGCGCTCGTCGGCCCGTCCGGCGCGGGCAAGTCGACGATCACGCACCTGGTGTCGCGGCTGTACGACGTGACCGGCGGCGCGGTGCGGATCGGGGGCGTCGACGTCCGCGACGTCACGCTGGAGTCGCTGCGCGCCGAGGTCGGCGTGGTCAGCCAGGAGGCGCACCTGTTCCACGACTCGATCGGCGCCAACCTGCGCTACGCGCGGCCCGGCGCGACCGACGAGGAGATCCGCGCGGCCCTGGAGGCCGCGCGGATCGGCGACCTCGTCGAGGCGATGCCGGAGGGCCTCGACACCGTCGTCGGCGACCGCGGCTACCGGCTGTCGGGCGGGGAGAAGCAGCGCCTCGCGATCGCGCGGCTGCTGCTGAAGGCGCCGTCCGTGGTGGTGCTGGACGAGGCGACCGCGCACCTGGACTCCGAGTCCGAGGCGGCCGTCCAGCAGGCGCTGCGCACCGCGCTGGCCGGGCGGACGTCCCTGGTGATCGCGCACCGGCTGTCCACGATCCGGGAGGCCGACCAGATCCTGGTGATCGAGGACGGCCGGATCGCCGAGCGCGGGCGGCACGAGGAGCTGCTGCTCCAGGGCGGGCTGTACGCCGAGCTGTACCGCACGCAGTTCGCGCACCAGCGCGACGGCGACCGGCGCGAGCAGAAGCGGCCGGCCGAGCCGCTCGGGGCGGAGTGACGGCCCGGCGCCCGGCGGCTCAGGCGTCGGCGGTGCGGTAGCCGAGCCGCCGCAGCTCGGTCCCGGCGACCTTCTCGACCTGCGCGACCTGCCGCGGCGTCAGCCGGTCGCGCCACGACCCGACGCCGTGGTCGCCGCCCCGGTCCGGCACCCCGGCGCGCACCAGCCCGGACAGGGCCGTCTTCGGCACCGGGGCGTCCAGGTACTCCGCCAGCTCGGCGGTCACCCGGCGCGGCCGGGCGACCATCTCCTCGTAACGGACGGTGAACAGCTGGTCCTCCGGGACCTGGCGGCGCAGCCTCGCGCTGAGCCGCACCGAGCCGCGCCAGCGCAGCGCGCACTTGACGGCCGCCGCGGCGCGCGGCCACCGGTTGCGCTCGGTGTGGTCCTCGACGCCGAGGAAGGGGTTGGGGAAGACCGTGTCCAGGTTGGCGAGGCCCGGCTTGAACCAGGCCAGGCAGCGCTCGTCGTCCAGCATGTCGGCGACGACGTCGCGGCCGTCCCGGATCACCTGGACGAGCTGCGCGTCGGGGAAGGCGTCCAGCAGCACGTCGGCGCTGTAGATCAGGTCGGGGGAGGCGTCGGCGAACCGGGCGATGCCCTGCGGCTCCACGCACGGCTCCTGGTGGGCGCTGTCGGCCGCGGGCCGGCCGGCCACCGCGGGCGGGCGGGGCGGCAGCCCGGCCAGCTCGCGGCACTCGTCCGGGCACTGCGCGCACGCCCGGCCGGACACCAGCCACGCCTCCGCGTAGGCGTCCCGCAGGACCCGCGCCGCGCCCTTCCCGCGCTCCGTCGCGATCGACGGCTGCCGCGCGAACGCGTAGGTGACGCGCAGCACGCCGGGGCGGCCCGTGGTCAGGTGGAACCCCGGCGACCGCTTGACCGCACGCGCCAGCGGCACCGCACCGGAGTGGGGCGCCCCCAGGATGAACACCGGGCGGCGCACCTTGGTGCCGTTGATCACCAGGATGTGCGGCGTCGACCTCATACGAGGCCAAGTTTGTCACCCTTTATGGCCCGGTCGGTCCGTGACGCTCCGTAAGGGGCGACCGATACCCATCTGTTAAACGGATCGTCCCGCCCAGCCGGCCCCCTGGAAGGCGGCACCTACCATGGGAGTGGTGGACACTTCCCCGACGCTCGCCGAGCTGCTGCCGGACGCCGCCGCGATCACCGCGCTGACCGGCGCCGGGATCTCCACCGACAGCGGCATCCCCGACTTCCGCGGGCCGCAGGGCGTCTGGACGAGGGACCCGGCGGCGGAGGCGATGTCCACGATCGGCTCCTACCTCGCCGACCCGGAGGTGCGGCGCCGCGCCTGGCGGTCCCGCCGCGACGACCCGGTGTGGGACGCCGAGCCGAACGCCGCGCACGCCGCCCTCGTCGAGCTGGAGCGGGCGGGCCGGCTGCGCGCCCTCATCACCCAGAACATCGACGGCCTGCACCAGCGCGCCGGATCGGGCGCCGGGACGGTCATCGAGATCCACGGCACCGTGCGGGAGGCGGTCTGCCTGTCCTGCGACCTGCGCACCCCCATGCCCGACGTCCTGCGGCGGGTCGACGCCGGCGAGGAGGACCCGCCCTGCGCCGAGTGCGGCGGCATCCAGAAGTCCGCGACGATCTCCTTCGGGCAGCCGCTGGACCGCGGCGTCCTCGCGGCCGCGGTCGACGCGGCGCGCTCCTGCGACCTGTTCCTCGCCGTGGGGACCTCGCTGACCGTGCAGCCCGCGGCCGGGCTGTGCCTGGAGGCCGTCGAGCACGGCGCCCGCCTGGTGATCATCAACGCGGAGGAGACGCCGTACGATGGGCTGGCCGATGCGGTCCTGCGCCGGCCGATCGGCGAGACGCTGCCGCGGCTGGCCGCGATCGCGCTCGGCGGCGGGCGGTGAGCCGCCGGCGGCCGGTGATCTGTTGGCGGGTCGTGACCGTGCGCCTCTTCCACTGGCGTCCGGATCCTGACAAGCTCTATCCGTCGCGGTGCGAGGAGGGATCGGGTTGAGAAGCGGGGGCGCCCGCGCGGAGGCGGTCGACGGGACCGCCGACGCGCCCGCCGTCGGCATGCCCGGCGGACGACCGCGAACGCGACATACCCGCAGATACGGGCGGTTGCGCCCCGGCGACCGGGTCGCGGTCGTCGCACCCAGCGGCCCCGCCGACCCCGCCCGGCTGGAGGCCGGCTGCGCCGTCCTGCGCGACCTCGGCCTTGACGCGGTGGTCGGGAAGCACGCCCTCGACCGTGTCAACCTCGGCCCGCCGGGCCCCGTCCGGGACGGCTGGCACCGGCTCGCCGGAAGCGACGCCGACCGGGCCGCCGACCTGCAGGCCGCCTGGTGCGACCCGCGGGTCCGCGCGGTGGTCTGCGCGCGGGGCGGCTACGGCGCCACCCGCGTCCTGGACCACCTCGACTGGGACGCCCTGCGCGCCGCGTCGGACACGGCCGCCGAGTCCGGCCGCGGCCCGAAGCTCCTGCACGGATCGAGCGACATCACCGCCCTGCACGCCGCTTTTGGAACGCGCCTAAACGTCTCGACCTCCTTCGGCCCCATGCCCGCCGGCGTGATCGCCGACCTCGGCCCCGCGCTCACGGGCGAGGACGCGGACGGGGCGGCCGGCGCCGAGCGCGCCGCCACGCTGGACGGCCTGCGCGCGGCCCTGTTCGGCGGCCCCGTCGCCCTCCCCGGCACGCACGCGCTGCGGCCGGGCCGCGCCGAGGGCCCGCTCACCGGCGGCACCCTGGCGCTCCTGGCGGCCCTCCTCGGCACCCCGTACGCGCCGCCGCCCGCCGCCGGCCGCATCGTCTTCCTGGAGGACGTCGACGAGGCGCCCTACCGGGTCGACCGCATGCTCGTCCAGCTGCTCCAGGCGGGCTGGTTCGCCGGCGCCGCCGGGATCGCGCTCGGCTCCTGGCGCGGCTGCGGCGACCCCGCCGAGCTCGACGCGGTGTTCACCGCGCGGCTCGGGCCGCTCGGCGTGCCCGTCCTGGCGGGCGTCCCCGCCGGGCACGGCCCCGACCAGCGCACCCTGGAACTCGGCGCGCCCGCCGTCCTCGACACGGCCGCGCTCACCCTCCGAGCGCCGGGAGGTGCACGATGAGCGGCCGGCACGCCCGACCCGACCCGACCACCGACGGGACGCTCGACTCGCTGCTCGTGCTGGTGGCCGAGAGCCTCGGCTACTCCTGCCACCGCGCGCCCGGCGAGATCGTCATCCTGGAGGGCGCCACGCGGCTGCCGGTCAGCATGCGCGACCTGCGGCAGCTCGCCCGGCTGGTGCCCCGCGACGACTGGCCGGCGCTGGTCTCCGACCACGTCACCACGATCGTCACCGCGATGGAGGAGCCGCTCGACCTCAGCGACTTCGACCTCGCCCAGCACCTGCTGCGCACCCGCATCTACCCCGCCGAGGCCGACAACGGCGTCCTGGCCGCCCGGCCGTTCGCGCCGGGCCTGATCGAGGTCGTGGTCGTCGACACGCCCACCTCGGTCCGGACGGTCAGCACCGAGGAGATGAACGGCTGGCCGGTCTCCGGCGACGCGCTGTTCATGCTCGGCCGCGCCAACGTCCGCGGCGACGGCCCGCTCCAGGTGGACGAGCAGGACCTCGGCGGCGTCCGCGTCTCCGTCCTGCACGGCTGGACGTTCTACGCCGTGACCCACCTGGCCTGGCTGGAGGAGTACCTCTCGATCGGCCCGTACGGCGCGCTGGTCATCGCCCCCAACCGCAGCCTCATCGTCGCCCACCCGCTCCGGCTCAACGAGGGGTGCCCGCGGGCCCGCTACCGCGCCGCGGTGGCCGCGGCCAAAGAACTGCAGGCGCAGGCGCACCGCGCCTACGAGGACGGGCCGGGCTCGCTCAGCCCGCACCTGTACTGGTGGCGGGGCGGGGAGCTGACCTGCCTCGCGATCCGCTACGAGGGCGACTCCCTGGTGCTGCCGGAGGAGTTCTCCTCGGTCCTCGCCACGCTGGCCGCGGAACACTAGGCGCGGGCCGCCGATGCGGGTCGTCGTCGCGCCCGACTCGTTCAAGGGAAGCCTGCCCGCCGCGCGGGTGTGCGCCGCCGTCGCGGAGGGCGTCCGGCGCGCCGCGCCCGGCGCCGAGGTCGCCGCGGTGCCGATGGCGGACGGCGGCGAGGGGACCGTGGACTGCTTCCTCGCCGCCCGCGCGGGCGAGGTGGTCGAGACCGCCGCCACCGACCCGCTCGGGCGCCAGGTGAAGGCGCGCTACGCGCTCGCGGGCGACGGGACCTCAGCCGTCGTGGAGCTCGCCGCCGCGTCGGGGCTGCCGCTCGTCGCGGACGTCCCGCCCGATCCGCTGAACGCCGCCACCACCGGCACCGGCGAGCTGATCGCCGACGCGGTCCGGCGCGGTGCCCGCGACATCCTCGTCGCGGTCGGCGGCAGTGCCACCACCGACGGCGGCACCGGCCTGCTGCGCGCCCTCGGGGTCCGCTTCCTCGACGCCGCCGGCGCCGAGCTCCCGCCGGGCGGGGCCGCGCTCGCCCGCCTCGCGCGCATCGACGACTCCCGGGTGCCGGACGCGGTGCGCGCCGCCCGCGTCCGGGTGGCCTGCGACGTGACCAGCCCGCTCGTCGGGCCGGCCGGCGCCGCCGCCGTGTTCGGCCCGCAGAAGGGCGCCACCCCCGGGCAGGTGCGGGAGCTGGACGCCGCACTCACCGTGTTCGCCGACGTCCTGGCCGCCCGGTCCGGCGTCCGGGTGCACGACCTGCCCGGGGCGGGCGCGGCCGGCGGCACCTGCGGCGGCCTCGTGGGGGTGCTCGGCGCCGAGCCCGCACCCGGCGCGCCCCTGGTCGCGGAGGCCGTCGGGCTGCCCGCCGCCCTCGCCGGCGCCGACCTCGTGCTCACCGGGGAGGGCCGGGTGGACGGGCAGAGCGCGGCCGGCAAGGTCGTCTCCGCCGTCGCGGCGCTCGCGGCGGAGCGCGGCGTCCCGTGCGTCGCGCTGGCGGGCGGGGTGGCCGGGCCGCTGGACGCGCTGCACGGGCTGGGGCTCACCGCCGCGTTCAGCATCGCCGACGGCCCCCGCGACGTCGACGCCCTCAAGGCCGGGGCCGCTCCGCTGCTCGCCGCCCTGGCCGAGCAGGTCGTCCGCCTCTTCGCCCGCTGACTCCGGATCAGGGGCGGCCGGGTTCCGCCCGCGCCGCGGGGCCGACCGGCTCGGGCTCCGCGCCCGGCTCCGGTCCGGGTGCCGTGGCGGGGGTGCGGGGCCGGATGGTGAGCGCGGGCAGGAAGACGTGCGTGAGCGGGCCGATCGCGACCGCGTACAGGACCGTCCCGGCGCCGACCGTCCCGCCGAGCAGCCAGCCGCCGGCCAGCACGGTCAGCTCGATCCCCGTGCGCACGACGCGCAGCGAGTGGCGGCCCCGCGCGGCGATCCCGGTCATCAGGCCGTCGCGCGGGCCCGGCCCGAGCCCGGCGCCGATGTAGCAGCCGGTCGCGAAACCGCCGACCAGCACGGCGGCGACGAGGTACGCCCAGCGCGCCGCGGCCGCCTCCGGGACGGGCAGCAGCCAGAGGAACAGGTCGGCGAAGACGCCGACGAGGACGGCGTTGCTGACCGTCCCGATCCCGGGGCGCTGCCGCAGCGGGATCCATACGAGCATCACCAGCGCGCCGGTGATGACGATCCAGGCGCCGATCGACAGGCCGAAGCGCCGTGAGAGGCCCTGGTGGAGGACGTCCCAGGGGTTGTTGCCGAGGGCGGACGCCACCTGGAGCGCGATGCTGAGCCCATAAAAGGCCAATCCCACGTAAAGCTGCACAAGACGGCGTGCCATCAAGGCCATTCCTCTACCTCTCGCCCGAATCGGCTGACTCCGGGTCCACTTTGGCGCGAAGTGGCCTGGTCATCATAGAGCCAATGTGCAAAAGTGGTCTGCGTGAGCACTCGATACGTGAGCGGGCAGAACCTGGCGCGACTGGTGGGCGACGTGCCGGGGGAACGCCCCGTCTACGCGGCGCTGGCCCGGTCGGTGCGCGGCCTCGTCCTCGACGGGCGGCTCGCCCTGCGGACCCGGCTGCCCGCCGAACGCGACCTGGCCGCCGCGCTCGGCGTCAGCCGGACCACGGTCACCGCCGCCTACGACCGGCTCCGCGAGGAGGGCTTCATCCAGAGCCGCCAGGGCGCGGGAAGCTGGACGGCGCTGCCCCCGGTGCGGATGTCGTCCGCCGACCCGCGGCTCGCGCAGCCCGGCGCGCGCTTCGGCAAGGCGCACCCGGTGCCCGCCGACGCCGACTTCATCGACCTCGGCTGCGCCACCCCGGGCGCCCCGGCGATCTTCGACGAGGCCGTCGCGGCGGCCGTGGCGGAACTGCCCCGCCACAGCGCCGGCCCCGGCTACGAGCCCGCCGGGCTGGCGGGCCTGCGCCGGCTCATCGCCGACGGGTACACCGCGCGCGGCGTCCCCACCGGCCCGGACCAGATCGTCGTCACCACCGGGGCGCAGCACGCGTTCACGCTGCTGGCGCAGACGCTCATCGAGCCCGGGGACGCCGTCATGATCGAGCGGCCCACCTACCCGCACGCGCTCGGCACGCTGCGCCGCCGCGGCGCCCGGCTGGTCCCGGTCGGCGTCAACGAGGGGTGGGACGTCGAGCTCGCCGCCGGCGCGATGCGGCAGGCGGCCGTCCGGATGGCCTACACGATCCCGGACTTCCAGAACCCGACCGGGCACCTGATGGCCGCCGCCGACCGCGCCGCGCTCGTGGACGCCGCCCGCCGCGCCGACGCGTTCCTCGTCTGCGACGAGACCTTCGCCGAGCTCGCGCACGACCTCGACGCGCCGCGGGAGCCGCCGCCGGCGGCCTTCGACTCCGGCGGCCGGGTCATCACCATCGGGTCGGCGTCGAAGCTGTTCTGGGGCGGCCTGCGGATCGGGTGGATCCGCACGACCGCGCCGCTGGCGCGCCGCCTGGTGCTGGCCCGCGAGCCGTTCGACATGGCGAGCCCGGTGCTGGAGCAGCTCATCGTGAGCGAGCTGCTGCTGCGGGTGGCCGAGGTGCGCGCCGAGCGCGCCGCGGGGCTGCTCCGCGGCCGGGACGCGCTCGCGGGGGCGCTGCGCGAGCTGCTGCCCGGCTGGGAGTTCCGGCTGCCCGCGGGCGGCATGTCGCTGTGGGCACGGCTCGGCGCGCCGATCGCGACCCCGCTCGCCGAGGCGGCCGAGCGGCTCGGGCTCCGCGTCGTCGCCGGGCCGGTCTTCGGCGTCGACGGCGTGCTGGAGGACTACGTCCGGCTCCCCTACGTCCTGCCCCCGGACACGCTGCGCACGGCCGTGGAGCGACTGGCGCTGGCGCACCGGGAGGCCGAGTCGGCCCCCGCGGCCCGGTCCCTCCCCGCCTACGTCTGAGAGCCGTCCCCCTGGGACTAGGGGGCGCGCTGGATGTAGTCGACCAGGTGCTCGCGGTCGCTCTCCAGTTCGTCGATGGCGCTCTTGACCACGTCGCCGATGCTGACGATCCCGACAAGCCGCCCGTCCTCGACGACGGGCACGTGCCGGAACCGGTGCTCGGTCATGGCGCGGCGCAGGTCCTCCACCTTGTCGGCGGGCCCGCAGTTGCGGACCTCCGCGGTCATGATGTCGGAGACGGGACGGTCGAGCAGGGCGGCGCCGCGCTCGTGCAGCGCCCGCACGACGTCGCGCTCGGAGGCGATGCCCGCGATCGACGCGCCGTCCGGGGAGACCACCACCGCCCCGATGTTGTGCTCCGCCAGGACGGAGAGCAGCTGCCGCACGGTGGCCTCGGGCCGCACCGTGGCCACCGCGTCTCCCTTCGTCCGCAGGATGTCGCGAATCCGCATTGCTCACGCTCCGGTGCCGGTTCGGAAGGCCCGGCGGGCGACGGCCGCCGGGGCGTGCCGGTCGCCGGGCTTTTAGCAAAGGTCGCACGTTCCGGCCGCGGGCGGAACCCCGCGGCGGTAAACCCGCGGACGGAGGACGCTACGGGGCCAGGAGGCGGGTCAGGGCGCCGAGCGCGGGGGTCAGCAGGCGGCCCGCCGGGGAGGCGTGGGCCAGCGCGGCGCGGGCGGCGTTCGCGCCGCACGCGCCGTGCACGCCGCCGCCCGGGTGGGCGGACGCGGACGCCAGGTACAGCCCGGCGACCGGTGTCTCGGCGCGGCCGAGGCCGGGCACGGGACGGAACACCAGCTGCTGGTGGAGCAGCGCGGTGCCGCCGTTGAGGGCGCCGTCCCGCAGGTTGGCGTCGTGCACGCCGAACGCGGGCGGGGCGGTGATCCGGCGGCCGGCGATCCGGGACCGGAAGCCGGGCGCCAGGCGCTCCACGGCGTCCTCCAGCCGGGCGGCCATGGCGGTCCGCTCGCGTTCGTCCCAGGTGCCGGTGATGCCGTCCGGCCCTGCGTCGCCCTTCACCCGGCCGGGGACGTGCGTGTAGGCCCAGGCCGATTCGGTGCCGGCGGGGGAGCGGGACGGGTCGGAGGTCGTGAGCTGCCCGAGGATCGCGAACGGCTCGGCCGGGACGCGGCCGGTGGCGAGCTGCGCGCTGTAGCCGGTCATCGCGTCCAGGCCGGGGGAGAGGTGGACGGTCCCGGCACGGGCCGCGTCCGGCGACGCCCAGGGGATCGGTTCCGACAGCGCCCAGTCGACCTTGAAGGTGCCGTGGTCCCAGTCGAAGCGGTCCATGTCGGCGCGGAGCGCGGCGGGCAGGTCCCGCCAGCCGACCAGGCCGCCGTAGAGGAGGGGCGCCGCGACGTCCGCCACCACCGCCCGGGCGGCGCGCACCGGCTCGCCCGCCGCCGTCCGCACGCCGAGCGCCCGGCCGCCGCGCACGACGACCGACGCGACCGGGGCGTCGCAGCGGACCCGCCCGCCCCGCGACTCCAGCCGCCGCACCAGCGCCGCGGTCAGCTCGCCCGCGCCGCCTCCGGCCACCGGCCAGCCGTACCGCTGCCCGACCATGGCGAGGAGCCAGCCGAACAGCGTCCCGCCCGACGTCTCCGGGCCCATGTCGGTGTGCAGGGTCCCGCCGGCGAGCAGCAGCGGCCCGCCCGGCCCGGCGAACTCGTGCGCGCCGAACGAGCGGACGGGCGACAGCAGGGAGCGCGCGACGCGGAGCCCGCCCGCGCGGCGCGCCGCCACGGCCAGCGGGACCGCGGCGCGGACGGGCGGGAACGGCGTGAGCAGGGCGCGCAGGAGCGGCTCCCCGATCTCGTCCCAGAGCCCGCACAGCCGCAGCCACGCCTCGCCGTCCCCGGCGGCGAACGCGTCGAGCCCCGCCGCGGTCGCGTCCCGGTCGCGTTCGAGGACGGCGCACCGCCCGTCCGGCAGCGGATGCGCGAGGACGGCCGGCGCGTGCCGCCAGCGCAGCCCGTGCCGTTCGAGATCGAGGGCGCGCATCGCGGGGGACGCGACACCGAGCGGGTAGAACGCGCTGCACACGTCGCTGACGTAGCCGGGGTGGGCGCCCCGGTCGCTGCGGACGGCCCCGCCCGGCTCGGGCTGCGCTTCGAGGACCTCCACGTCCCAGCCGGCGTCGGCCAGCACATTGGCGGCGACCAGCCCGTTGGGCCCCGCTCCGATGACCACGGCGTCCGGCATGCGGCACCGCCCCTTCCGGTCGGCGACGCCCTACGGGTACCCGGGACGGCGGTGTTCAGCCCCGCCGGGCGAGGCGCCGCACGAGGCGCGGGCAGACGCGGTAGGCCGCCCGGCGCAGGCGCGCCCCGGCCGTGACGGGGACGACGGCCCTGCCGGACCGGACCGCGGCGACGATCCGCTCCGCGACCTCGTCCGGGCCGGGGCCGGGCCGCGCGCCGCCACCGGGCACGCAGACGGCGCTGACCCCGATGCCCTTGCCCTTCAGTTCGGCGCGCAGGCAGTCGGACAGCATCAGCGCGGCCGCCTCGCAGGTGGCGGAGACGGGCACCGAACGCGACGGCGCGAACCCGGCCGTGGACAGCACGGTGACGAGGTGGCCGCCCTGCCCCCGCTCCGCCATCGGCGCGGCGAACAGCCGGGAGCCGTGGACGACGCCCCGGAGGCCGGCGTCCAGGGCCGCCTTCCAGTCCTCGGCGGAGTGGTCGAAGAAGGGACCGGCCGCGGCCTTTCCCGTGTGGTTGACGACGACGTCCGGCACCCCGTGCTCGTGCACGACCGCCTTCGCGAAGCCCTCCAACGCTGCGGAGTCGGAGACGTCCACCGTGTAGGCGTGCCCCGCCGGGCCGAGCAGCCCCGCGAGGTCCGCGGTCCGCCGGGCGGCGGCCGGGTCGGGGTCGGCGGCGACGACCTCGGCGCCGCGCTCGGCGAACGCCAGTGCGGTCGCGCGCCCGGCCCCGCCGCCCGCGCCGGTGACGACGGCGAGGGACCCCTCGAAGGGGCGCCGCCCCTTGACCGCCCTGGCCCCGCGCAGCGCGCGCGACTCGGCCGCCGACAGCGGGCCGCCCTGGACGCCGGCGATGTGCTCGCCGATCCAGCGCGCGACGGCGCCCGGATGGCTGCGCGGCACCCAGTGGCCGGCCTCGACGGGCCGGACCGACAGGTTCGGTACGCGCCCGGCGAGCCCGCCCACCAGGTGCGGCGAGACGAACAGGTCCCGGGTGGGGACGATGACCTGGGTCGGCACGTCCGTCCGCCGGTCCAGGGGCCCGCGCAGCCGCCGCGCCATGTTCGCCCGGTACAGCCCGGTCCCGGAGGCGCCGTCGCGCGGCAGGGACTTCGCCGGGTGGCCGGGGCGCGGGGGGACGCCCTCGCCCGCCGCCAGCGCGCGGGTGAAGACCCGGGAGAACCCGGCCCGCCACATCAACTCCGGCACCAGCGGCGTCTGAAAGGCGTAGATGTACCAGGACCGCACCGCCTGCCCGGCCGCCCGCCGGAGGTTCCGCGGCGACGGCCGGGTGAGGTTGCGGCGCATCCAGTGCCCGACGTGGTCCAGGCACGGCCCGGAGATCGAGGTGAACGAGGCGAAGCGGTCCGGCATCGTGCAGACCGCCTCCCACGACTGGATGGACCCCCAGTCGTGCCCGACCAGGTGCACCTTGCGCTCGGGGGCGGTGGCGTCCAGCACGGCCTGCATGTCGGCCATCAGGTACGGGAACGCGTAGCGCCTGCGCCCGGCGGGCCGGGAGGACGCCCCGGCGCCGCGCACGTCGTACCGGACGACGTGGAACCGCCCGGCGAGCCGCTCGGCGACCTCGTCCCAGACGGCGTGGGTGTCGGGGTAGCCGTGGACGAGCAGGACGGTCGGCCGCGAGCGGTCGCCCTGCTCGTAGACGGCGAGGTCGACGCCGTCGCCGCGGACCCGCCGCCGGGTGACGGGGGACGCCGGGGGTGTCATGTCGTCGTGTCTCTGGGGGTCTAGGG
>NZ_SMKM01000111.1 GCF_004348665.1 Actinomadura sp. GC306
ACCTCTTCTACCGGGGCTCCACGTCCCGTTTCCGGCCGGTCCCGTCTGTCCGCGAGTCTTCCCGAACATGCTCGATCATGTCCGAGAAGTAGCCACTGTCCGGATCATTCTTGCTGGCAAAACCTCAATAGTCCACGTCCTCTGGACGCTCGATGAACCGGTCGCACGACGTGGGGCCGCTTCTCCCCGCAGCACACACCGTCCCAGTCAACCGCCGTCCTAGGCCATCGCCTGAAGTGACCAATGGGCGGCGGTAAAACCGCTGCCGGCCTGGTGGCAAGGCCCGGCGACGTGAGGACTTCGGGGTCGTCGAGAGTCTGCCGGGGCCGCCCAGAAGATGCAGCCTGCCGAAGGTGAGGCCGCATAAGCGAGAGGGGGCGCCGCCGACTCGTTAGGAAGGTGACTCGTCAGGAGATGGAGCGACGGGGCGTATCCCTGTCCTGTGGCGGGCGGCAAGATCCCGATATGCCTGGGGGTTGGTGGCCACCCAGAACTCCGCGTTGGTGCCTGCGATGGGTCCTCTGACTTTGGCGGGGCTGCCCATGGCGACCACCTCGTCCGGGATGTTGGCGCCGCCCGGGACCAGCGCCCCGGCGGCGATCATCGAGCGGGCGCCGATGACGGCGCCGTCCAGGACGGTGGCATGGTTGGCGATCATCGCCTCGCGGCCGACGGTGGCCCCGTGCACCAGGCACAGATGGGCCACCGTGGCACCTTCCCCGATCTCGCAGGGCAGGTTGGGCGGCGCGTGCAGGACCGCACCGTCCTGGACATTGGCACCCGCCCTGATGATCACCGGCGCATAGTCGGCGCGCAGCACGGCGTTGTACCAGACGGACGCGCCGGCCTCCACGATCACCTCACCGACCAGCGTGGCCGTCGGGGCGACGAAGGCGTCCGGGTGCACGACCGGGGTTTTTCCCTCGAACGAGTAGAGCGACATGTGGATCAACCTATCCGCCCACGTCCGTGAACTCTTGAGGACCTATCTGCACGGGGAAGGGCCGATCGTCGTCCGCGTCTTCGCGGATGAGCACGACCACGGGGTGAGCGTTGAGGATTGGGACGCCGGTGATGGGCGGCTCACGATCGGACGGGAGGACCATGCGGCGGTGTCCGGTCGGGGCTCCTGCCGATGTCCGAACTCGTTGACTAAGCAATGGCGGAATTTGATGGACTGCGGGACTATGTCCGCCATGGCCCGGTTTCAGGACACTCTCACCCTCATCCCCGTTCCCCGCTCTCTAGTGGACGAAGTTGTTCGCGCACTGCTGGACGTCTTGGAGAAAGCGTCCCTCGGTAGCGACGATCTGGACGCCGGAGGCGATGGCTCTGGCAACTTGCGCCTGGTTGAAGGTGAGCATCTCACCGCCGGGGCCCGGTATCAGGTGCAGAAGTCGGACGATGACGAGCCTTACGCCGAACTCAAAGTGGTGTCCTGGAACCGCACCGGTGAATCGGAGGTCGAGATCAGGGCCGATATCGAGGACCAGGTCGTCAATGCGCGGGCGAAGCTGCGCACGGCCGGTCAACGGCTGCACACCCTTCGCGTGGAAGGCGACTACAAGGGGCCACGCCCGGTGCGCATGCTCATGCGCGCGAGTTGGGAGGCGGAGGGACGGTTCGAGGACTGGTGGGCCACTCTCGGGCCGCGCACCACACCGCCCATCTCCCTGCGGATCAAGCATCCATTCGCTCTGGCGTCCATTGCCATCGAGCGCGGAAAGGACGCTGACGACCGTTGGAGCGTGAACAGCACCGTCCGGCTCCGTGGTCGCTGGATCGCGCGTCCATTGGCTGCGGTCGGTCTGCTCGTCATGCGGAGCCGTATCCGCCGTGCTCTGAGCAAGCGTTGCGAACGAACTGAGGCCGCCTGGAACGGGGCGGTTCCGGGCATGGTGGAGCGGGGGTACCAGGAGCGCGTCGCCGTCCAGCATCAGGTGAAGGTCACGGCCGTCTCGCGTGAATGGTTCGATGAGTACGTGGCGGCTTTCCAACGCCACGTCGGAGAACTGCGCTTCGAGAACGGGCGCCTCGCGGACACGTCCGCCGATGTCCGGCTTCTCGAAGGCGAGCACATCCAGCCCGGCGCTCGGTACCGCGTCGCCCTGGACGAGAACGACGAGGGCGAGAGCCACGACGAGAGCGAGGGCGAGGAGAAGCGAACCGCCTCGCTGGACGTCAGCGTGACCGCCTGGGATGCGGACGGCCACAGTCGAATCGAGTTCACCACCTCGGAGAATGCGCAGACCGGATGGGTTGAACTCAACCCGACGCTTGTGCGGCTCGCGTTCGACGGCCAACACGAGGCCGTCACGCGGCTCAGCGTTACGGCCGAGGGAGACCTTGAGCGCTGGTGGGCAGGCGACGGTGGTCCGGCCTTCGTCGCGCGAATCGAGCAGCCACTCGGAGAGGGAACCTTTTCCGTCGTGGGCTCCCAGGCAGAGGACGACCACTGGACAATGGACGTCTCCCTCACCGCCGAAGGCCGCGGCTGGGGACGCCCGGCGATCGCCATAGCCGGTCTCCTCTCCGGCGGCGCCATACAGGACGAGTTCAAGGCCACGACCGACGAGGCGGCCGCCGACTGGAACGACGCCGTGTCCAAGGCGATCGAGGCCGGCCCCGACCAGGCGGCGAAGACGACGCTCCAGCGGCTCCTGAACAACTACACGGCCGGCACCAAGCCGGATTAGGGTGGCGGGCGTGGATTGGGTGGAGCGGGTTCTCGGCGTCCGACGCTACTCGCGCCACGGTGAACGCGCTCCTCACAAACCCCTCCTCCTGCTTTACGCGCTGGGGCGATTCCGCAACGAGGGACCCCACCCGATCGAGTTCTCGGCGGCGGAGAAGGACCTCGACCGGCTGCTCCAGGAGTTCGGCCCGCCCCGGCCGACCAGTGCGGGTTATCCGTTCCACCATTTGACGACCGACCGCCTTTGGGAGGTCACGACGGCCGATGGCGGGGGCAGTCCAGGTCCCAATGTGGGGCCGTTGAGGGCACTGCACGCGCGCGGCCGGTTGCATCCCAAGCTCGCCGCCGCGCTCACCGAGGATTCGGCGCTGCTTCCCCAATTGGTGCGGGCCCTGCTGGACGCCAACTTCGCCCCTTCGCTGCACGCCGACATATGCCAGATGGTCGGGCTCGATCTGGAGGACGCCGAACTGACGGCCCATGTCAGCGACGAGTTCGGGCGCCGCGACCCGGCATTCCGGCCGGGCGTGCTGGAGGCGTACGAGTACCGCTGCGCCTTCTGCGGTTACGACGGCTGGCTCGACGGGGTCGCGGTCGGGCTGGACGCCGCGCACGTCCGGTGGCGGACGTTCGACGGCCCCGACGAGTTGGGCAACGGGATCTGCCTGTGCGCACTGCACCACCGGCTGTTCGACCGGGGCGTGGTCGGCCTGACCGATGACCGCGGCATCACGGTGTCGCGCAAGTACATCGCCCGCGCGGCGACGTCCCAGAGCCTGGTCCTCGACCTGGCGGGACGGCGGGCGCTGGAGCCGCAGCGGGGCCTGGCGCCGGTCGACGCGGAGCACATCAGGTGGCACGCGAAGCAGGTCTTCCGTGCCCCGGCCCGCGCGGCCTGATCAGCGGATTTCGCCGGGCGGGATGCCGATCCTTCGGCTGTTCAGCCGAACTTCGCCGGGCGTCCGGCCTGGTTCGCCCCGCGAGCCGAGCTGGTTCGCCCCGCGAGCCGGGCTGGTTCGCCCTGCGAGCCGGGCTGGTGGGCGAGGTGGGGCCGCCACGACCAGTATGAGGAGCTGGGGCGTGCCGGCCGGCGCCTGCGTGGCACCGGCCCGGTTCACGTCCGGCTCAGGTCAGGGGCTCGGGTCCGGGGACGGGACGCCCGCGCCCGGCTTCTCCTGCTCGCCGTCCGGGTTGGTCATCGTCTCGTTCGCCGCGCCGACCGAGGTGACCTCGGTGACCTTCCAGTCGTCGCCGCGGCGCGCCAGCCGCATGTCGAGGTAGGAGCCGAGGACGCGGCGGGTGCCGGCCGAGCTGGTCACCTCGGAGTCCATGACGACGACGGCCTTCGCCGTGCCCGCCTCGATCTCCTCCAGGTACACGGCGCGGACCGTCGCCGTCGCGTTCGCCTTCAGCTTCGTGATGACGCCTTCGAGACCGCCGGTGAACGCCTCGTCGTAGGTCTTGGCGAAGTCGTCCGACGCCAGCCCGAGGACGCGGTCGCGCGCCGCCTGGAGCTTGGTGTGGTCGTAGCTGAGCAGCGCCTCGCCGAACTCCGCCGCGCTGGTGCGGACCTCGCGGCGCTCCGCGTCCCGCTGCGCCGCCTGGTCGGCCTGGTACCACTGCAGCCCGGCCGTGATGATCGACCCGATGAGCGCCACCGCGACCGTCGCCCTGACCAGCACGGCCTTGCCCGGCATCCGCGCCCGCGACCGCTTCCGGGCACCACCGTCGCCGCCGCCGTCGCCGGCCACCTTCTTGACGCCCCCCTCCACGACGGCCACCGGCTCACCGGGCTCGTCCTTGGCGGGCTCGTCCTTGCCGGACTCGTGCTTGCCGGACTCGCGCTTGCCGGACTCGCGCTTGGCGGGCTCCTTCTTCAGGGGCTTCTTCTTGGCGGGCTCGGCCTGGTCCTCGGTGGAGTCGTCCTCGGCGCTCGGCTCCTCGGCGGCGTCCTCCTTGGCGGGCTTCTCGTCGGTGGGCTCCTCGGCCTCGGCCTGCTCGTCGGCGGCCTGCTCGTCGGCGGGCTGCTCCTCGACCGGGTCTTCCTCCGCGGCAGGGTCCTCCGGCTTGCTGGGCTTGCTGGTGTCGGTCCTGGTCACGGGGTCCTCCGAGGCTTAGCTGGAACGGCGCCGGACGAGGGCGCGCAGTGCGTTGCTGGCGGTCGCGAGGACGATCACACCGCCGAGCACGGGGGGCAGCAGGGGCAGCCAGCGTGCGGACGGGTGGTCCTCGGTGTCGCTCACCGGCCGCAGGTCGGCGTTCGGCGATGTGCCCAGGGCACCGGTGCCGGGCCGCGCCCCCGGAGTGGGCTTGATCTTGGCGGCGGCCGCGGCGACCTCCGGGTCCTGGACGTTGGCGTCGCAGTAGGTGAGCTGCGGCGCGGTGGGCTTGGCGACCGGGGTCGTGTACTCGGTGGCCGCCTTGGAGCCGGTGAGGGTGATGACCGGCGTGACCCGAATGTACCGGCCGGTGGGATCGACCGCGGTGACGTCCTTCACGAGCGCGTTGAGGGTCGGGACGAGCCGCAGCACCTCGTTGATCTTCCGCTGGTTCTCGGTGGTCATCAGCGGGGCGGTGGGCGTCGCCGCCGCGGTGAGGAGGCAGTTGAGGCCGGGGCGGGCCTCCTGGAGGAGGGCGTGGATGTTCCGCATGGCGCCGGGGCCGTCGTCGAGGACGATGTTCATGTCGCGGGTCGACTGCCGCAGGGAGGTGCTGACCAGCGCCAGGTCGTTGACGCCGGAGGCGATGTCGCCGCGGTGCGCCGTGAGGGTCGCGGTGAGGCGGGTCAGCTCGCGGGACAGGGCGTCCAGCGTGCCGGCCTCGGCCGCGAGGGTGCCGGTCAGGCGGTGGGTATCGGAGATCATGTCGTGCAGGTCGGTACCGCGCCCTTCGAGACCGGTGGCCAGTTCGTGCACGAGCGTACGGGTATCGCGCGGGTCGACGGCGTCGAGGGTGCCGCTGATGCCCTCGAAGAGCTGCTTGTAGTCGGTGGTCCCGGCGGTGCGGGAGATCGGGATGTGGTCGCCGTTCTTCAGCGTCCGCGACCCGTCGGCCTTGCCCGGCGTCAACTCGATGTACGGTTCGCCGATCGCGGACTTGCGCAGGACGCGGGCGCCGACGCCGGCGGGGATCCGCGCCTCGCGGCGGATGTCGAGGTCGACCGCGACGTGGTCGCCCTGCAGCCTGATGTCGCCGACCTCGCCGACGGCGACGCCGAGGTGGGTCACCTCCAGGTCGCCGTGCAGGCCGGGCGAGGTCTCGAAGTCGGCCGTGACGGTGAAGGGCCGTTCGAGCGCGTCGATGTGGATGAGGCTGCGCACGGCCCACACGCTGAGCGCGATGCCCAGCAGCAGGAAGAAGATCAGGTTGATGGCGACGCGGGGATATCTCATGAGCGCGGCCTCAGCAGTCCGTTGAGGTCCTGCCGCCCGCCGGACGCCGCGGTGGTGGTGGCGGCGCCGGGATGCGGCAGGAAACCCTTGATCCAGAGGAAGAGGAGCGCCTGGCCGCTGTGCGACACGGAGGGGCCGCGCAGGAAGTCCAGGACGCTCCCGGTGAGCGCCTTCAGCTCGTCGCGTCCGCGCAGCGCGGCGGTGAGCAGCTCGTCGGCGCGGGCGAGGAGGGCGGCGAGCCGCGCGGCGTGGCGCTGCTGCACCCTGCCGTTGACGGAGGTGGCCAGTTCCAGGAGCGACTGGATGGTGCGCTTGAGGTTGTCGCGGTCGTCATGGAGGCGCTGGGTGGCGAGTTCGACGTTGCCGGGCAGCCGGTCGATCTCCTTCGAGCCCTGCCGCAGCGACGTGCCGAGCTGCGCGAGCGAGTCGAGCGCGCGGCCCAGGTCGTTGCTGGCGGCGGCGTACTGGTCGCCGACCTCGGTGGCGCGGGCGATGAGCGTGTTCAGCTTGCGTCCCCGGCCGCCGAGCGCGGTCGCGGACTCGCTGCTGATGGTGGCGAGGTCCTGGCCGCCGAGCGCGGCGAGGAGCGGGCCGACCTTCGCGCTGATCTGCTCCAGGTCGGGCTGGACGGCGGTGCGGTCGATGGCGGCGCCGGACGCGAGGTACGGGCCGGTGTCGAGGCGGCGTCCAGGCGCGAGGTCGAGCCGCACGTAGTTCTCGCCGAGCAGGGACGACTTGGCGATCGTGGCGGTAGTGCCGGTGGGGACGCGGTGCTCGTCGCGCAGCGACATGGTGACGCGGGCGCGGTAGCCGTCCAGCCGGACGGTGGTGACGGTGCCGACGCGGATGTCGGCGACCTGGACGCTGTGCCCGGGGACGAGGCTCTGCACGTCGTCGAACGTGGCGTGCAGGGTCAGGTCGCCCTTCGGCGCGCCGGCGGTCTGCAGGGAGCAGCCCCCCAGGCCGATGATCAGGACGGCGACCAGCGCGCAGGTCATGAGTTTGCGTGTCATCACGGCCCTCCCGGCGCCGGAGCGCAGTCACCGAGGTCCTGGTTGCCCTCGACGCAGGGGACGGTGCCCCAGCCCATCGCGGTGAACAGCGGCTGGAGCCACGCCCGGACGGTGCCGTGCACGACGACGCGGATGGTGGCGACGTGGTTGCGGCGGTCCCACGCGTCGATGGCGACGTTGGCGAACCGGCCGAGGCTGTCGATGGCCTGGGTGAGGCCGGCGACGTTGCCCTTGAGCGTCAGGATGATGTTGGACAGGTCCGCCACGGTGCTCGGCAGCGTCTCGCGGTAGGCGGTGACGAGCACCTCGCTCTTGCGGATGGCGGCGGCGAGGCCCGCGATGAAGTCGCGCAGCGCCTGCCGCTCCTGGGCGAGGGTGCGGCCGGTGCTGGAGAAGGACCTGAGCAGGTCCGACAGCTTCCGGTCGCGTGCGTTGAGGTCGGCGGCGAGGGAGTGCAGGCCGTCGGCGAGGGAGACGATCCGCTTGTCCTGCGCCGCGAGGTCGCGGGTCAGCTCCGACGTGTTGTGCAGGGCGTCGTTGATGCCGTCGCCGCGGCCGCGGAGGGATTCGGCGGCGCGGTTCACCGCGGGCCCGAGGGCGCTGCCGTCGATCGACTCGTTGAGCTTGGCGAACGCGGCGAGCGCGTCGTCGATCTCGATGGGCAGCTCGGTGCGTTCCTGCGGGATGACGGTGCCCGGCTTCGCCTTCGGCATACCGGGCTTCCACACGGGGTGCAGGCTGACGAACCGCTCGCCGAGCGCGTCGGCGGCCTCGATGGCGGCGTGCGCCTCGGCCGGGACGGGCACGGTCCTCTTGACCTCGAAGTCCACGCGGACGCGGTTGCGTTCGCTCTTGATGGAGGTGATGGTGCCTGCGTCGGCGCCCATCACCTTCACCTGGGAGTCCTTGTACAGGGACGGCGCGCTGGGGAAGTAGACGGTCATCGAGTAGGTGGGCTCGCCCACCATCCCGCAGCCGCCGAGGGACGCGGTCAGGGCGAGGGCGGTGACGGCCGCGACGGAACGCTTCACCACCGCGCCGTACCTGCCCCAGCCGTTCGCGGGCGTCTTCCCGTGCGCCAGGGCCTCGTCCTTCAGGGCCTCGTCCGTCATCGGCTCGTCTCTCATCGCCGGGCCTCCGGGGGTGCGAGTTCGGCGAGGCCGGCGAGGTCCTGCGGGGACAGCGGGCCGAGGCCGGTCGCGAGGACCTCCAGCCAGGGGCCCTGCCCGCCGCTCCCGGCCAGCCCGGACAGCGTCGGTCCCGCCCAGGCGAGCAGCGTGTTGAAGTCGCCGGTCGCGGGGCGGAGGGTGCCGAGGGTGCCGCGCAGGTCGGCGACCAGCGACAGCAGCTTCGCCTGCTGCCGGTCGATGACCCGGGTGAGGCTCTCGACGGTGCGGTTGCCGCTGCCGAGGAACGCCGACAGCTCGGCGCGGCGCTTGCGCAGCTCGTCCAGCATGATCTGGACGTTGGTGAGCAGCCGCGACAGCTCGGCGTCCTTGGCCTTGGCGAGCTTGAGGACGCGGTCGCCGTTGGACAGCAGCTCCTCGATCTGCGGCTCGGACTCGTTGACCGTCTCGGCGAGGTCCGCGAGGTTGGACAGGGCGTCGCCGAGCCTGCCGCGGTCCTCGTCGCCGATCCCGTTCAGCTCGGCGACGATCTTGTTGATCGCCCTGGTGTCGAGCTTGGAGACGGTGCGGGCGGAGTCGTCCAGCACGTTGTTGATCGTCGTGGGCACCTGGGTCCGGTCGAGGGGGATGCGGCGCTTGTCCTCCGGCATGTCGGCCAGGTGCGGCTTGGCGACCGGGCCGGACAGCCGCAGGTACCGGCCGCCGAGCACGTTGGCGACCTTGATCTCCGCGCGGGTGGCGGGGCCGAGGTCGATCTCGCCGTCCACCTTCCAGCCGATCACGACGTGGCCGCGGCGGTGGTCGGGCTCCACGGACGTGACCTCGCCGACGCGGACGCCGGCGACCCGCACCTCGTCCCCGGAGCGCAGGTTGCCGGTGCCCTCGAAGACGCCGGTGATGGTGTAGCGGTCCTGGAGCAGCCCGCGGGTCCCGACGAAGTAGACCGCGACGACGAGCGCCATCAGCGTGCCGGCCGAGACCAGCCCGACGACGATCCGGTTCCGGTCCCGGAACGACTTCATGGCCATCTGGACCCCCCGACCGGTGCCGGCACCGGCGCCGCGCCGCGGCGGCAGGGCTTCATCACCACTTGGTCCCCCCGACGATCAGTTTCTCCAGGGCTTCCGGCGTGTTGACGCTCTGCGCCCCCTCGCGCGGGCCGGGCAGCCGCGTCGGGTACGGGCAGGGCGGCGCCGCGAGCGTCAGGCAGGGCATGGCCGCCTCCACGAACTGGCCGTTGTCGACGGCGGCGAAGATGTTGCGCAGCTTCGGCGTGATCGACTTCAGGACCTGCAGGACCGCGGCCCGGTTGCGGCTCACGCCGCCGCTGAACGCCGCGAGCCGGTGGATGACCTGGCCGAGTTCGCGCTCGTTGCGGGCGAGGACGGCGTCCGAGGTCCGGGTGAGCGCGGCGAGCTGGACGAGGCTGCCGTCGACGAGCTTGCGGTTGTCGGCGAACGCGTCGCCGAGGCTGACGAGGTCGTCGATGGCGGAGCCGATCTGCTTGTCGCGGCGGGCGATGATGCCGGTGACGGTGGCGTAGTCGTCCAGCATCCGCTTCAGCAGCGCCCGCCGCCGCGCGATCGACGCCGACAGGACGTCGATGTCGGCGATGAGCCGGTCGATGTTGTCGGCGTTGCCGTCGAGGGCCTCCGACAGCGACACCAGGACCGTGTTGACCTCCTTGACGTCCAGGCTGCGGACGAGGGGGCCGAGCTGCTCGATCAGGGCGCTGCCGTCGACGACGGAGCGGGTGCGGGTGATGTGCGCGCCGGGCCGCATCTTGTCGGGGCTCTTGCCCGGCACGAGGTACACGACGCGGCGGCCCATGGCGTCCCGCCAGCGGATCGCGGCCTCGCTGTCGGCGGGGACCTTGACCGTGTCGCGGACGGTGAGGCGGACGCGGGCCTTGCCGTCCACGACCTTCACCTCGTCCACCTGGCCGACCGGCGCCCCGGCGATCTTGACCTCGTCGCCCTTCAGCAGCCCGCTGGCGTCGTCGAAGGTGGCGCTGACCTGCCAGCCGCCCTCGGTGTCGACGCGGGCGATCTGCATCCCGATGAACGCGGTGAGGACGCCGGTGACCGTCACGAACGTCACCAGCCGGATGACCAGGCCGGCGCGCTCCCGGGACTGCTTGCTGCCGAGGAACCTCGCCATGTCACCCACCTCCCGGGGCGGGAGCGCCGTAGGGGCCGCACAGCCCGAGGAGCAGCCCGCACGGGTCGGACGGCAGGTACCCCTGGGAGCGGATGTAGTTCTTGCCTTCGACGCCTTGCAGCGACGTCAGCTCGCCGTAGAGCGGCAGGATCTGGTTGCCGGTGCGGACGCCGTCGCCGAGGAGGCCGAGCTGGGCGTAGATGATCCGTGCGGTGCGCTCGGAGGAGCGGAACGCCTGGCCGAGCTGCCCGCCGCGCTTGTCGAACCCGTGCGCGGCGAGGAGCGACACGTCCGACAGGCCGTCGGCGAACCCGGCGAGCCTGCCCTTGCCCTGGGCCGCCGCGTCGATCACGGTGTTGGTGTTTCCGGTGATGCCGGTCAGCTCGTCGCCCTTGTCGGAGACCGCGCCGGCGAGGTCTGCGGAGTCGCCGATGAACCGGCGGGCGTTCATGCGGTTGCGGTGCGCGACGCCCAGCAGGACGCCCGTCTGGTCGATGGTCTCGCCGAGCCGGGCGCCCTGCCCGTCGAGGCCGGCGGCGATCGTCCGGACGATGACCTGCACCTCCCGCGCGTCGACGGCGCCGAGGGCGGTGTCGGCGCGGCCGAGCAGGTCCGACAGGTCGCGCGGGTCGGAGGTGCGGGTGATCCGCGCCCCGGACGCCAGGTAGGGGCCGGTGCGGGAGTGCGCGCCGGGCAGCAGGTCGACGTACTTCGGGCCGAACGCCGACGCGGGCACGATCGACGCGGTGACGGTGTCGGGGACCTTCGTCCCGGGGTCCAGCCGGAGGGTGAGCCGGGCCCGCCCGCCGCCGGTCAGCCCGACCTCGTCGACCGCCCCGACGGTCACGCCGCGGATCTTCACGGGGGCGCCGCTGCCGAGGCCCTGCCCGGCGCGGCCGAACTCGGCGGTGAGCACCGTTCCCGGGTCGCGCCAGGGGCGGGCGACCAGCACGTACAGCGCCGACGCCAGCACCGCGAGCGTGATCGCGCTGATCAGCAGGCGGCGGGGCAGCGAGATCTCGTCATTGATCATCCGGTGAGCCTCACGGTCGCGCCGCTGCCCCAGAAGACGTAGGACAGCAGCAGGTTCAGCACGACGATGACGATGATGGACAGCCGGATCGCCCGGCCCGCGGCGCGTCCCACACCCGCCGGGCCACCGCTCGCGTAGTAGCCGTAGTAGCAGTGGATGGTGATCACCGCGAAGGCGAACACCCCGACCTTGATCGCGCTGTAGACCAGGTCGATCGTCGGCAGGTAGAGCCGGAAGTAGTAGTCGTACACGCCGGGCGCCAGGTCGAAGAAGCCCGTGCTGATCAGCCGGGTCGCGAAGAAGCTGGCGAACAGCGCGATGAGGTACAGCGGGACGAGCGCGATCAGCGCGGCCACGACGCGGGTGCACACGAGGTAGGCGAACGACCCGATGCCCATGACCTCCAGGGCGTCGATCTCCTCGGAGATGCGCATCGCGCCGAGCTCCGCGGTGAACGCCGACCCGCACTGCGCGGCGAGCGCCACCGCCGCGATCACCGGGGTGATCTCGCGGACGTTGGCGAACGACCCGACCAGGCCCATGAACGACTGCGCGCCGATCGACTGGAGCCCGGTGTAGCCCTGCAGCCCGACCTCGGTGCCGACGAAGAACGCCATCGTGAAGATGACGAAGATCATGCCGCCGCCGACGACGCTGGCGCCGACGCCGACGACCACGTCGCTGACGTGCCGGGCGATCGTCTTGGTGTACTTGCGGCGCAGGATCAGGTCCCGCACCGAGTACAGCAGGATGCGGTAGATGAACACCGGCCACTGGGCCAGGTCGCCGGAGCGCTCCAGCGCCGCCGACCCGGCGCGCGCGGCGCGCGGGGCGACCTTCTCCATCACGGGCAGTCCGGCCATCAGATCCTCGGCGGGAACGCGACGAAGTACACCGTCGTGATCACGTAGTTGAGGGCGAACACCAGCAGGAACGCGACGACGATCGCGCGGTTGACGGCGCGGCCGACGCCGACGGGGCTCGCCGCGCAGGTCATCCCCATGTAGCAGGCGACGATGGCGGCGACCACGCCGAACAGCCACGCCTTGAGCAGGGTGACCAGCAGGTCGGAGGTCTGGAGCAGCGACACCGCTCCGTCGAAGTAGGCGCCGGGCGTGACGTCCTGCAGCAGGACGTTGAACACGAAGCCGCCGGCGGCGCCCGACACGATGACCAGGGAGGCCAGCAGCGTCGACACGAGGCTGGCGGCCCAGAGCCGGGGGGTGACGAGCCGGTGGACGGGGTTGACCGCCATCGCCTCCATCGCCGACAGCTCGTCGCGGATCCGGCGGGCGCCCATGTCGGCGGTCATCGCCGATCCGCCCGCCCCCGCGATGATCAGTGCGGCGGCGATCGGCGCGACCTCGCGGACCAGGCCGACCACGACGGCGCCGCCGGTCGCGGACTGGGCGCCGAGCTGGGCGGCGAGCTGGCCGACCTGGAGGGCGACGGTGGCGCCGAGGGGCAGCGACACCAGGATCACCGGCAGGCTCGTCACGCGGGCGAGGAACCATGCCTGCTCGATGAACTCCCAGATCCAGCTCCGCACGTCCCAGGTCCGGCGGACGGCCTCAAGGGCGATGACGAACAGCTCGCCGACCTCGTCGAGCAAGCCGTGGACCCGCCGCGGGATGTCGATGGCGGACAAGGGACCTATCACTTCCTTCGCGATGGCATGGCCTGCGCAAGTACGCACTTACTAAAGTGCAAGCACATGTGTACAGGCGGTCGGGCCGCGCTGACAAGCCGGGTGGCGGAAAGGGAACCGGCGGGCCCCGCGTGCGCCTGGCGCGAAGACGTGATCACGCGGGGCCGCCGGCGGTCTGGATTCGGCGGCCGTTCCGGGGCCGGGAAGCTCCCGGTCAGTCGTCGAAGATGTCCTGCTTCCCCTTCCGGTAGCGCTCGCGGGCGAGCTCCGTCCCCCCGTCCGGACGAGTCCGGGGAGGGGCCGGTGAGCGGCCCCGCACGGGGGGTGCGCGGGACGACTCGAACCACTGGTGCCGGGCGGTCAGGGCTCCGGCCCGCCGCCCGGTGATGCAGACACTAGAGCCTTATTGGCGCTACGGCAATAGCTTATTGGCGGTGCGCCAATAAGAGACCGGCCGAACACGCTGCGGGACGCGCCCGACGTCGGGGGCCCGCGGGCGCCGCCGGCCTACCAGCGGTCGAGGTGCAGGACGCGTCCAACGTCCGGGGCCCACCGGAGCGCGCCGTGCCGCCGCGGCCTACCAGCGGTCGCGCGCGGCGAGGTGCAGGACGCATCTGACGCCCGGGGTCCCGCCGGGCGCACGCCTACCAACGGTCGAGGTGCAGGACCTCGTCCAGGGGGACGCGGGGCGCAGGGCGGAACGTGTCGCCGGTGTAGTAGGCGGTGGGGATGAGCGCGCCCTGGCGAACGTCCGCGGGGAGGCCGAGCAGCTCCGCCACCTCCGCCTCGTAGACGAGGTGCAGCGACGTCCAGGCGGTGCCGAGCCCGCGCGCCCGCGCCGCGAGGGCGTAGCTCCAGACGGCCGGCAGCAGCGAGCCCCAGAGGCCGGCCTGGTTGCCGGCCGGGAGCTTCCCGCCGTCCAGCCGCAGGCACGGGATGACCAGCACGGGCACGTCGCCCATGCGCTCGGCGAGGTGGGCGGCGCTGTCGCCGACGCGGCGCTGCACCGCGGCGCGGTCGGGGTCGTCCCCGTACAGCGCGGCGGCCGACGCGCCGGACGCCGCGTACGCGCTGAACGCGCGCCGGTAGTGCTCCCCGATCGCCGCGCGGGTGTCCGGGTCGGTGACGACGATCCAGTGCCAGCCCTGCCGGTTGCTCCCGCTCGGCGCCTGCAGCGCGATCTCCAGGCACTCGCGGACGAGGTCCAGCGGCACGGGACGGTCCAGGTCGAGGCGCTTGCGCACGGTGCGCGTCGTAGTGAGCAGTTCGTCCGGGCCAAGCGGTAGCGTCGTCATGATGCTCATGGTGCCCCAGTTGCGGCGGGAAACCGCCGTTACGAGCTGGTGTTCCCGGAGTTCGGCCGCGCAGTCAAGCGACTCCACCTAGTCTGTCGGGATGGGCACTGCTTCGGACGTTCCTTCCTCTATGTCCAGACTCGGGTGGCTCGACGCGCTGCGCGGCGGCGCGGCCCTGGCGGTGGCCCTGCACCACGCGAGCTACGTGTACCTGCCCTCCGTCCGGACGTGGCTGACCGACTGGTTCGATCCCGGCAGATGCGGCGTCCTGGTGTTCTTCCTGGTCAGCGGGTACATCATCCCCGTGTCGCTGGAGCGGCGCGGCAGCGTGCGCAATTTCTGGATCGGCCGGTTCTTCCGCATCTACCCGCTGCTGGCCGTGACCTGCCTGCTCGCGGTGCTGCCCTTCCTGCTCGGCGTCCTCGGGCTGCGGGCGGGGCTGGAGCAGTACTCCCCCGCGACCGCCGTCCTCGCGCACGCGACCATGCTGCAGGACCTCCTCGACGTCCCCAACGCCATGAACGTCCTGTGGACGCTCTCCTACGAGATGGCCTTCTACCTGCTGATCGTCGCGCTGTTCGTGGTGGGCGGGCACCGGCGGTCCGCGTCCGTCTCCCTCGTGCTCACGGTCGTCGCGCTGGTGGCCGTCTCGCTGACCGCGACCGGGCTGCTGACCGGCACGTACGCGCCGCACGCCCTGCTGTCGCGCACCGCGGGCGCCGGCCCGGTCGTCGCGGTGACCACGGCGGCGCTGGTGGTCGCGATCGCGGCGGCGGTGTCGAACCGTCCCGCGCCGCGGGTGGCCGGCGGGCTGCTCGGCGGCCTGATCGCCCTCGTCCTGGTGACGGTGAACGGCCGCATCGGCGCCTGGGAGGGGCTGATCATGCTGGCGGTCATGTTCCTCGGCACGGTCGTCCACCGCGCCGAGCACGGCCAGATCACCCGGCGCACCGGCGCGCTGACGGCCGCCGCCGTCCTGGCGGGCGCGGTCGCCGCCGGGACGTGGCACAACGCCCAGGGCGGGTTCCACGCGCAGCTGGTCTGGTCCGGGGCCGTCCTGCTGGCCGCGGGCACGTTCGCGCTGGCCTGGCGGTTCCGCGACCGGCGCTTCCCCCGCTGGGCGACCGGCCTCGGCACGATCAGCTTCTCGGTGTACCTGCTGCATCCGCTGCTGCTCATGGTGGTGGTGCAGTTCCTGGAGATCCCCGCACGGCAGGACCTGCTCGGCCTGACGCTCTTCCTCGCGGTGCTGCTCGCGCTGAGCTGGGCGTCCCACCGCTGGATCGAGGCCCCCGCCCAGCGCCTCGGCCGCCGCCTCACCCGCCCCGCCCGGCGCCAGGAGGCGGCGGCGAAACCCCGCGTCCTCACCTCGGACCTGAGCTGAAGCGACATGTCCGGCAAATAACCATGTGCGGGCTGCGCGGATACTAGATCATTACGCGGTGAACACCTGGCTCCCCGAACTGATCGTCCGGCACACGCACCGCGTCCCCGTCCCCGATGGGCCCCGCGGAGACGGGGCCGCCGCCGCGCGCCGCCTCGACGCGACCCTCATGCCGGCCGGGTTCAAGCTGTCCCGGGACCTCCTGGCCGCGCTGTCGGAGCTGGCGGAGCCGGCCGTCCTGGACGTCGCCGCGCGGACACTGCCTGCCGTCCAGGAGATGGCGGGCGACCACGTCCGCCACAACGCGTACTTCCGCGACTTCCCGGACAACGTGCCCGACACGCTGGAGTTCTGGGCGGACCTCCTGCGCAAGACGCTCCTCGACCCGGTCGCGGAGTCCGCCGCGAGGGAGTCCCTCAGCAAAGGCACCTTGAACCTGCTCTCCCTCTCCGGCTACGGCGTCTACCGGCACACCTACGAGGACATGCTCGCCGTCCACGACGAGCTGATCACCGCCGCCGGCGACCGCGTCACGGTGCTGCACCTCGGCCACGGCCTCGCCGCCGAGGGCGAGCGCCTCTACCTGCGGCTCGCGGGCAGCACGACACCGCTCGGCGAGGACGGCCTCACCGCCCTGCGCGGGCTCGCCGGGCGCTACGCCGACGGGACGCAGCCCGAGCACATCCCCGTCCGGGAGAACCGCGCCCTCATCAACGAGGCCCGCGTCACGGCCGGTGTCGCCCCGCTGGTCGACACCGTCACCGACGTCCTGCGCCTGGCGTGCGCGCTGTCGGGCGGCGACGTGACCCTCCAGGAGCCGACCCGGTTCGGGCCGCTGCCGCGTCCCGTCCGGCGGTCGCTGCTCGCCGCGCTCGACGGCGTGGTGGCCGCGGACCCGGGCAGGCTCGGCGACGTCGCCGCCCGGCGCGAACCGTGGAAGCGGCTCGGCGAGCGGCTCCACCCGCACGAGTACCCGCGGTGGCCGCACGCGGCGAAGGTGTTCGCGGTCGCCCGCGGGGAGCAGCGCGCACCGTCGTTCGCGGCGCGGATCGAGGCCCGGCTCGCCTCCGGCGACACCGCCGGCGCCGCCCGCGCGGCGGCCGGCGCGCCCGGCCTGCTGTTCCGCTCGCTCGACCGGCTGCTGCGCGGCGCCCCGGGCGCGGAGCACGCCGTCCTGGACGCGGCGCAGTCCGTGGCGCACCGGGTGTCGGGCCGGGTACTGCTGTCGGTGCGCGAGCACCTGCTGAACCGCACCGACGCGCCGGGCGGTTCCCGCGTGTTCGCGAACCGCCTCGGCCGCGGCGTGGCGACCCCCGACACGCGCGCCCCACTCGATCCCGACGCGGTGGCGCGGCTCTCGGACCTCATCGACGCGGAGATCCGCGGGCGCCTGCCGTCCTTCGGGCACCTGGTCGTCGACCCGGACGCGCTCGGCGTCGCGCTCCCGCTCAGCGGCAAGGCGGCCGGGCACGGCCTCGGCGTCCTGCCCCGCGGTTCGGTGTCGCCCGTCGACGGGGAACTCCTGCGCTTCTTCATCCACTGGCGGCAGCGCGAACGCAGGACCGACTTCGACCTTTCGGCGCTCCTGCTCGACGAGAACTACCGCGACCCGGAATGGCTGTCCTACACCAACCTCACCACCGTCGGCGGAACGCACTCCGGCGACATCACCGAGGCCCCCGAAGGCGCGTCGGAGTTCATCGACCTCTCCCTGCAGAACATCAAGGCGCGGTTCGTCATCCCGCAGGTGAACGTCTACTCCGGCGAGGGTTTCGACGAGGTCGAGGAATCGTTCTTCGGGTTCATGCTCCGCGACCGCGCGCAGCAGGGCCGCCCCTACGAGGCGCGGACCGTCCGGATGAAGTCGGACCTGCGCGGCGCCGGCCGGATCGCGCTGCCGCTGCTGTTCATGCGCGGCGACGACGGCCGTTGGCGCGCCAAATGGTTGCACCTGCACATCAGGGGCCACCTGGAGTTCAACCAGGTCGAGGGTAACCGGGTGACGACGGCGACGCTCGTGCGCGGGATCGCGGAACGCCGCTTCCTCACCGTCGGCCACCTGAAGGACCTCCTCGACACCGAGCGGACGACCCTCTGGGACGGCACCGCCCCGCCCGGCCCGGTCACCTACATCGGCCTCGACCGCCCCGAGGGCCTGCACCCGGACTCGCGGATCTTCACTCTCGCGAATCTCGGCGACCTGATCCCCGCCTGACTGCTAGCCTGATCTCCGCGAGGCCATGAGAGGGCTTCCTTCTTACATTTCGTAAACCCAGCCCCCTCGCTTCCCTCGCACCCCACGCAACGGGCGCCCCCACTCCAAGGCGGCGCCCGCTTCGCGTTCCCAAAGGCCTTTGAACAGTGGAAGGCCACCTAACCCCGCTTCTCACCAGAAGCCGAAGTACGCTTGCGCGCGCCCCGGCCTGAGCAACAGATTAGAAGCTAAAGGCGATGCGGCCTGCGCCTATTGCTCTACGTACTCCTCGGACAGAACTCTGTATCCCGCGACCTCGTTCGGCAGCCGCAGTTCGCGCGCCTGAGCCGTCGCGACCATGCTGCTCAGCATCCCGTTCATGGCCTCGGGAAGGGCAGCGGCGGCATCACCCAGCGCAGGGTCCGCCATATACGTCTGAACGGTGGACATGCGGCGCAGGATCTCCTCAACGGCCTCACCGAAGCCGAAGCTGATGATCCTCGGGTGCCGCCTCCAATCCGGATCGACCAGCGCCTGGTGCGGCTCCTGCCACGCGGTGGTCGGGCGATCGGTGGGTGCGCCGTCGGTGAGCAGGAACACGACCGGCCGCAGTACGCTGTAGCCGTGCTCCTGCAGTAGCGGCACGTCGATGTCGATCCGGTCGCGCAGCAGGTCGAACAGCGGGCCGAACCGGGTACCGCCGTGGCAGCGCAGCACCGGCATCTGCCGCATCCGCGTCAGCTCGGTCATCTTCACGACGACGGTCGGCTCAGCCGAGAACGCGACGATCGACAGGTGCACGAACTCCGAGACGCGCGGGTTCAGGTACAGCTCCTTGACGATCTTGGCGAGGGTCTCGTTCAGCAGGTCCTCGTGCTGCGCCATCGATTTGGAGACGTCCAGGGCGATGTAGGTCGGCATCGCCTTCCCGCGGTCGGGCACCGGTTCTCCGGGGGCGGTCATGCGCTGCGTCCTTCCTGATGTGGACATGTGGACGGGGTGGTCAGGACCGGGTGTTCCGGTCAGGGCAGCAGGGCGGCCACGAGGCCGCTCAGCAGGAGCACCCCCAGCACACCCAGGCACGCAACGATCAGCGGGACGACGAACCGCTCCGCGCCCACGGGGACCGCGGACGTAAGGTCCCGCTCGAACGGGTCGTGCTCAATGGACGGTGCGGACGCGGCCCGGCGGGCGGGAGCCGCGGCCGGAGGAGGCGCCTGGACAGGATCGGGCGCGGGGGCCCGGGC